>CATLJA010000163.1 GCA_949959305.1 uncultured Oscillibacter sp. | reverse complement strand
TCGCCGTCCAGCATATAGTCGATAGCCACCCTGACCGGGCGCTCCGGCTCGTCGCTGTCCCAATAGCGTTGGTTCAGCTCCCCGATCCGCGTCTCCGCCTCGGATAAGGTCATACGGGAGCCAGCCGGAATATTTTTGTCCGTGCTCTCAATGACTGTAACAACGGGCTGCTGCTCCGGGGACAGGCCGGGCAGGAGGGCTTCGTTGGTGGAGTTGAACAGGGACACAAACGCGCCGGAAATATCGCGGGTGAAGTTGCGCCAGCGGTTGGCCGCGCCCCGGACCGTACACAGGCCGTCTTTGAACAGGCCAGTGACGATATTGGCGCTCTCGCCCAACAGGTCCTTCACATCCCGGCGCAGATTTCCGGCGGTCTCCTTCATTCGATTGTTGGTATCTATGGAGAACACTCCTTTCAGAAAAGTGGCGGGGCGGCGAAGCCGCCCCTGTAAAATGTCGAAATGCGTCTCAAACTGAGACGCATTTTATCGGGCGGGAGTGGACCGCTCCCGGTGCATACGGCGGTAGGCTTTAGGAGGGACAAAGGGCTTTCCGGCAAAGGTCAATTCCCGGATGGGCCGGTATCTGGACAACAGGCCGTCCCGCAGGCTGGCAAACTCGATGTAGTCAGCCTTGGTGAAACATCGTTCCCGCCGCAGCTGCCGCTGGGACAGGGGCCAGCCCTCGCCGTACAGAAGATGGAATATCTTCGCGTTGTCGGAGACCAGCTGCAAGGAATTGTCCGAATTGTCGTAGTAGGATGGCACGCCGTCCTCAACGCTGGGGAAATAGTTCTCCTGCCTGCCCAGGTACACCCGCCCGTCCTGGCCCACCAGCGCGTCCATGCCCTCATAGTTGCTGACGGCGGCGGACACGATAAAAATATCTGTCATGGCGTTACCTCGCCGGAGAAGGGGACTTTTTTCCCGGCCCCTTTCCCTTGCCGTCCTTTTCCGCCTGGGCCTTGGCCTGCTGGCGTTCCAGGGCCTTTTTCCGCAGGTCCAGCGCCTCCAGCACGCCCCGCTTCACATCGGGGATGGTGGTCCGGGCATCCGGGAAATAGGGCCGCAGGTCCTCCTCGCCCAACGTGATTTTCAAAACAGGGGTCTCCTCCCGCTTGGTGGGGGCCACGGCCTTTTTGATATTTTCCGTTGTCAACGTTCCCGCCTGACTCTCTTTTTTCAGCGCCGCCGCCTGGGTGCCGGAGGGCACCTTGTCCTCCTTCTTGATGGCGTCGGCCAGGGCTTTCTGCTCGTCCTTTTTCAAATAGGAAATATCGGCGGCGGTGTGGACCGGCAGCTTTTTCTCGTCCACCATCTGCTGCAACTCCGGCTCCAGCTTGGTCAGGCGGGTGATCTTCTGGATATTGGCGCGGCTCTCGCCGGTCTGCTGGGCCAGCTGCTCGTCCGCCCGCATGGGCTTTTCACCACTGAGGATTTCCGCCTTGGAGCGCCGCCCGGCCTTGCGCTTCATGGCCTCCAGCTTCATGCTGTATGCCCTGGCTTTCTCCATGGGGGAGATATTCTCCCGCTTCATATTGGCGTCCACCATGGAAATGGTGGCCTCGTCCCGGTCCAACTGGCGGACGATGACCGGCATGGTCTGGATGCCCGCAAGCTGGCACGCCCGCTGGCGGCGGTGGCCGGACACCATCTCATAGCCGCCCGCCTGACGGGGGATGACCACCACA
>CATLJA010000162.1 GCA_949959305.1 uncultured Oscillibacter sp. | reverse complement strand
AACGCCGACATGCTGAAAATGGGCACCGTCCAGACCGCCAGGGAGGCGGAGCGCAGCGTGGTGAGCATTGAGACCCTCCAGCACACGAACCAGCAGCTGATTTCCACTCTGGACGAGGTGCTGAACATCCAGCGGGAGGGCGCACAGAAGCGGAAGGAAGCCGAGGCGGAGCTGGGCCGCATCGAGGGCGAGCTCCGGGCGAAGCTGATGGAGCTGCACAAATAAGCTACCGGAGCTCCCGGGCGATGGAGAAGGCGGCCAGGAACATGGCCTCCAGCTCCAGGGAGCGGATGGTCTCCCGGTCTTCCCGATACCGCTCCAGGGAAGCCGCGCGCTCCCCGGAAAGGCCGTCCTTCAGGGCGGCCAGGTGCCTGGCCTCCAGAGTCTGGACGCCGGAATACGTGTCATGGTCCAGGAAGCGGGGAAGACGCTGGTTCAAGGTGTAGTCCAATAAGAGCTTCATCAAATCGGTCATGGGGGATTCCTCCTTGCTTTTTACTTTTCGTTCATTATAATACTAACTATAGTTAATGTCAAGGGAGGAATTATGCCCACATTTCCAGAACGGCTGAAAGAGTTGCGAAAGGAGCGGCGGCTATATCAGCGAGAACTTGCGGAACTGCTTGGCATCTCTGTCCGGGGATATCAGTGCTATGAGACCGGAGAGCATGAGCCGGGTGTGAAAAAGCTGATTGCTTTGGCCGACTACTATCAAGTATCCATCGACTATCTGGTGGGCCGGACGGACGCGCCGGACTTCCATACAAGCAAGGAATGAGCCTATGAAATTGCTGCAAAAACGCCCCGTGGCGGCGGCCGTCATGGTCCTGGCCATCCTGGCGGGCATTGCCCTGGGCCAGGCGAGGAAGCCCGGCGTGGAGGCCGCCCTGACCGGGGACTTCCTCTACCTTATCCACAACGAGGGCGGCGTGATTTCCCAGGACACCGCCGAATACATTGAGGCGATGAACGCCTCCCTCTTTGCCCAGACCGGGGCCCAGATTGCCGTGGACGTGGTGCGGACCACCGGAAGCGAGAGCGCCGCGGACTACGCCGAGCGGACCTTCCGGGAGCTGGGCGTGGGGTCCCGGGAGCGGAACAACGGCCTTTTGCTGGTGCTGGCCCTGGAGAACGAGTACAACGGCGCGCCGGACGGGGACTACTACCTGGCCTGGGGCGGCGGCTTTACTTCCAGCCAGCAGTCCCGGCTGGAGGATATCCTGTATGGCACGCTGGAGGACTATTTCGCCGCCAAGCGCTATGACGACGGCGTGAGGTATGCCTTCCGCAGCCTGACGGACTATCTGGAGGGCGTATATCATGTCAGCGTCACCACGGCTCCGCCGTCTCCCGGGTCCATGGGGAATTATCAGTCCATCTCCGGCGGCTGCCAGTCCACCGGAGCGGCGGTGGCGGTGGGCAGTATCGCCGCCGGGCTGGCGGTGCTGGTGATTTTCCTGCTTGTCCTATGGGTGCTGCTGGACGGGGTGCGCTACCGGAGCTACCGGCGGCGGTATTACGGTCCCACGGTCGTTGGTATTCCCAGGCCCGTGTACTACCCCGTCTTTTGGGGCCGCCCGAGGCGGCCCCGGCGGCCCCCTCCGCCTCCCCCGCCCAGAAGGCCCGGGGGGCCGGGCGCTCCCGGCGGCTTTGGCGGCTTTGGGGGCGGCTCCTTTGGAGGAGACGCAGGCCGTGG
>CATLJA010000161.1 GCA_949959305.1 uncultured Oscillibacter sp. | reverse complement strand
ACGGGTCCTCACCGACCCCATGGCGGCGGTGCAGGACAAGCGGCTGCTGCTGGACCACGTCCAGAAGGAGCTGTGCCACGCCGCACTGGCCCGGCTGGCGGGTCCCAGGAAGGAGCTGGCCGCTCTGGCGGCGTCCCTGGACGCCATGAGCCCCCTGAAGGTCCTGGGCCGGGGCTTCGCCCTGGTGACGAACAATGAAGGAAAGCCCCTGCGCCGGACGGAGGACGCGCCGGTGGGGAGCCAAATCGCGGCGCGGCTGTCCAACGGACGGCTGGTGTGCCGTGTGGAAGAGAGTATAACGGAGGAGAAACCGTCATGAGCCCGAGAAAAAAGGAAGAGACCAAGAGCTTTGAGGAAAATATGAAGCGTCTGGAGGAGATCGTCTCCGCGCTGGAACGGGGGGACGCGGCCCTGGCGGATTCCCTGGCCCTCTTTGAGGAGGGGACCCGGCTGGCCGCCGCCTGTTCCGCCATGCTGGATGAGGCGGAGCAGAAGGTGGTCAAGCTCCAGAAGGGCCCCGATGGGGAGCCGGTGGAGCTTCCCTTTGATACGGAGGAATGACTATGGAGACGTTTCAGGTCCAATACGACCGCTACCGCGCCGCCGTGGAGGAAGCTCTGCAGAGCCTCTTTTTGCGGAACATGCCCTATGGCCGTTTACAGGAGGCCATGCGCTACAGCCTGCTGGCGGGGGGCAAGCGGGTCCGGCCCGTGCTGACCCTGGCCTTCTGCGAGGCGTTGGGCGGGGAGGCCAGGCAGGCCCTTCCGCTGGGCGCGGCGCTGGAGTGCGTCCACACCTACTCCCTCATTCACGACGACCTGCCCTGCATGGACGACGACGACCTCCGGCGGGGGCGGCCCACCTGTCACAAAGTCTACGGCGAGACCATGGCCGTTCTGGCGGGGGACGCCCTCCAGGCGGAGGCGTTCCGGCTCATCTCCCACGCGCCGGGACTGAGCGCGGAGCAGCGGAGCGAGGCGGTGCATACGCTGGCCTCCGCCTGCGGCGGGGACGGCATGGTGGCCGGCCAGGTGCTGGATATGGACGGGCTGGCCCATGACGAGGCGTCCCTGCGGGACCTGTGCCTGCGGAAGACCGGGGCGCTGCTGGCCGCGGGAGCGGACCTGGGGTGCATCGCCGCCAGGGCGTCCCCGGAGGTCCGGCGGCAGGCGGCGGAGTACGCCCGGCACATCGGACTGGCCTTCCAGATCCGGGACGACATGCTGGACGTGATCGCCGATCAGGACGAGTTCGGCAAGCCGGTGGGTTCCGACCGGGAGGAGGGCAAGCGGACCTTCGTGGACCTGCTGGGCCTGGAGCGCTGCGGGGAACTGGTGGCGGAGGAGACCCGGCTGGCGAAGGAAGCCGTCGCGGGATTCGAAGATAGAACATTTCTGCTGGAGCTGGCGGACAGCCTGGCGGACAGGAGGAAATAGCCCATGTACTTCGGGATGCTCACCACCAATCCGGTCATCGACTGCGCCCTGCTGGCCTGGTTTCTGGCTCAGCTGATCAAAGTGATCCTGGAGGCCGTGATGACCCGGCGGCTGAACGCCAGGCTGTTCGTCTCCAGCGGCGGGATGCCCAGCAGCCACTCCGCCCTGGCGGTGGCCTGCACCGCCGCCATCGGGAAGCTCTATGGTATGAACGGGCCGTACTTCGCCCTGGCGGTGATCCTCTCGGCGGTGGTGATGTACGACGCCTGCAACGTCCGCCGCAGCGCCGGGGACACCGCCCGGCTGGTGAACCAGCTCCTGGCCCACGTGGAGAAGCTGACGGCGGAGGACTTCGCCGACGACCTCCGGGAGGTCATGGGCCACACGCCGCTGCAGGTCCTCATGGGGGCCCTGCTGGGGCTGGGCGTAGGGCTGCTGGTGTAAAATGCAAGGATCGCACCTTTAATTCCATTACAAAAGGAGAATTTGTCATGAAAAAATACAAAAAGTATATCATTCTGTTCTGTGCTGTCCTGACCCTTCTGCTTGCCGCCTGCTCTGCGGACGGCCAAAAGCGGCA
>CATLJA010000160.1 GCA_949959305.1 uncultured Oscillibacter sp. | reverse complement strand
TCCGCCAACATCCGGTCGGTCAGCTCCGGGGCCAGGATTTGCAGGAAGTACATAGCCCCGTAGGTCCTGCCGATCTGGAACATCCGGCCATTCTTGAAGGTGAAGCTGTCCGGGGCGATGAAGTCCTTGCTGGACAGGCCGGTTTTATAGATGGCATCCCAGGCAAAGCGGAACTTCTGATTATCCGCCGGGTGGAACATCTTATGGAGGACGGCCAGCCGCTCATAGCCGCTCAAAGAGTGCGCCCGTACCCCCAGGGTCTTGAAGTTAGCCAACACATCCGCCTCAATGCGTTCCAGTCGGGGCTTGGCCTCCTTCAGACTGTCCGCCTCCACGCCAAAGGTGATGTACTTGGTCTTGGTCAGGCCGTTGTTCCCCTTGGAGAGCTGGCCTTTCAGCATATCCGAGTATTCCTCACGAATGCTGTTGAAGGTGTCCTTCTGGTCGGGGATGTGAATGGACTGGCGCTGTTCCTCCATATCAGCGGGTTGGTTGAGGAAAGAGAACTGGACGCGGATAGAACTGTCAAAATAGTTGAGAAAATCGCACCAATTCTCAAAAATCAGGTTCTTATCCTCGTTTTGCGCGAGCTGGTAGTTAATATCGTAAAATTGTACCTGCTTGGTGAAAAACCGCTCCGACACCACGCAGATACCGTCCCGGCACATCTCCCGGTAGGGGATGGTCTGCTGGGCGGTGCGGGGGATTTTGCCGTCCCGCTTGGCCTTCTGGACGGAAGCGGACAGCCGCCGCTTCTGGCGGCTGGTGAGCTTGGCGTCAGGGGTCAGGCGGATGGTGTCCCGCAGGTCGGCCTTATCTTTTTTGTGCTGTCTTTTTGCCGCTTGCAGATTTTTTGCTTGCTTTTCCTGCTTTTTTTGCAATCGCATGAACCTCCTTTTCATGATGATTCAGCCGCTCCATGGCGGCATACAGATTGTCGGTCTGGTACGGGCGGACTTTGGGGGCGAGGAACTGCGCCCGAATGAAGTGGCCCAGCACCTTCTCCAAGGGCTGTCCATCCTTCTCGTAGATACCGAACAGGAAGAAGGGAAGCATGAGGCCGATCATCAGCAGAGCCGCCGCCTCGTTGCCGATGCTGTTCCGGGTGAGCATATAGGTGGGTACGCCAATCAGACCGCCCGCGCCGAAGCATATGAGCTGCCGCTGGGTCAGGTTGAAAGCCACTTTCGTCTTTACTCTGGCAAGGTCCTTCGGGACAGGGACAAAGGGCATTTACCGCACCTCCCGATCTTTCGGTTTCGTGGCAGGCTGATCGCCAGGGACAGGTTTTGCCGCAAGCTGGGCCTTAATGGAGGGTTTCTGCTCCGGCTGCTCCCGCATAGATTCCAATTCCTTCCGCACCATGCCGACAAAGCCGTCCAGCACCGCAGAATGGCTGTTGACAACATAGGCCCAGCGGCGATCCTCCGCGTCAGCCATGGGAACAGCCGCTGCCCACGCGTGATTGCTGCGGGAAAACCGCTGATCCTGCTCTCTGCTCTGGAGCGTAGCAGCCAGCACACAGGTCACGCGCTCCGGGCCAAACTCCGCCAGGACACCCTTTACATCGGCGTTGAGGTACATACCGTCGAAACCGTCTCGAATTGCAGTTTCAATGGCCTCTCTGCAAGCCACATTCGCCTGATAGGAGGCACGAAAAGCATCCAACTCCCCATGTTCCCTGGCATATTCGCCGGTGTGCTGATAGAGCGGGATAGTGCGGGTAGCCTCCCGCTGGGCCTCCAACAAACTGTTAGCCAGCGTTTCAATGCACTCCCGCACAATATCCATGTGGCCTTCCCGTTCACGAAAATCGCCGTAGACATCTGCCAGCGGAGACTCGGATTTCAGCAGCGCTGCCGCCTCCGGTGCTGAGAGGTCCACTTCCTCCATCTCCATCAAAATGTCTTGGCGCATAGCGTATTCATAGGCGTGGCTCAGGGCTTCTTCGGTGGTCATGCCTAACAGCCCGTGCTTAAACCGCTCCTGTTCCGCCGCCATTTTGTCATATAGTGCCTGATTCAATTTTTCTGCGTCCATGAACGTCTCCTTCCTTTATAATAATTTCTCATACCGCAATTTCATCTGCGGCGGGCAGAGGTCCACAGCGGGACAGCGTTTGCCGGTCC
>CATLJA010000159.1 GCA_949959305.1 uncultured Oscillibacter sp. | reverse complement strand
TGAGTGAGGGCAGGAAAGAAAATATTATTATCGGGCTGGAGAACTATATCATTGACTTGGCAGGCCAGTTCTCCGAAATCAATCAGGAGGCGTTGGACAGTGGGCTTGGAGCCTGTGAGTCCATCGTGGCGGGTTTCCAGGAGATGTGGACCGATTCTGTCCACACCCGGAGAGTGGAAACCATACAAACGCCCAGCCAGGTACTCACCTGAGCAGGGCATGACCATGCAGTGACTGGACCGCCAGCGGAAAGGAGTGGTGTTCCATGGGCACAGCCCATGCCAGACAATCAAGTCAATAACAATATCAGCATCAAGGGGCCGTTTTACCGAAAGGGACAAGCGGCTCCTTCGTCGTCGCAAGCTCCATATCCCTCGCTTCCGGGCGAGGCCCGAAAGCTCGCTCATTCCGCTGCTTCTCCTCTCCCCACGGGACCCGCTTCGCTGGGCTCCCGTGGGGTTCCCGCTTGTGCTCTTTTTCGGAAAAACGGCCCCGGGAAGGAGGAATTATGGAGGATAAACAGCTGGCCGAATATCTGCGGCAGTACCATCTGGGCGAGGGCGGCGCCGCTACCAGCCGGGAACTGGAGCGGACCTTCTCCGTCCGTGGCAAGGAACTGCGGGACGCGGTCAACCGGCTCCGGCGCAGGGGCATCCCCATCGCCAGCAGCTCCAGCGGCTACTTTTACGCCGCCGCGGAGCAGGAGGTGCGCGCCACCATTGCCCACATGACCCACCGGATCAGCGGCATCGCCGCCGCCATCCGGGGCCTGAACCAGTCGTTGGAGAAGTTCGACACCGCCCAGCTCCGCATCCCGGGAGGTGACAGCCCTTGAACAGCTTCATGAGCTGGGTCGGCGGCAAAAAGGCGCTGCGGGAGGAGGTGGTGCAGAGGTTCCCTCTGTACTATGAACGTTACATTGAGGTCTTCGGGGGCGGCGGCTGGGTGTTGTTCCACAAGCCCCCCGGCAGGGATTTTGAGGTCTACAACGACTTCAACAGCCTTCTTGCCAACCTGTACCGCTGTGTCCGGGACAAGCCGGATCTGCTGATGAACGCCCTGAAATATGTTCTCAATTCCCGTGAGGACTTTGACCGGGTGCGGCTGGCCCTGCGCCGCCAGCGCACCACCGACGTCCAGCGGGCGGCGTGGTTCTATCAGATCATCCGCTACAGCTACGCCTCCGCCCTCACCAGCTACGGCAGCCAGCCCCATGACATGCGGGCCAATTTCCTTCTCATCGAGCAGGCCCACCGGCGTCTGAAGGACGTGGTGGTGGAGAACAAAGATTTTGAGAAGCTCATCCGGCAGTACGACCGCCCGGTGAGCCTTTTTTATTGCGACCCGCCCTACCATGCCACCGAGGGGTACTACCAGAACATCGGGGAGGACGGATTCACAGAGAAGGACCACATCCGCCTGCGGGACGCCCTTCTGTCCATTGAGGGGAAGTTCCTGCTCTCCTACAATGACGACGCCTTTGTCCGGGAGCTGTACGATGCCCCCGGCATCCAGATCGAGGCGGTCACCCGGCTGAACAACATCAAGCAGCGGTACGACCCCAACTGCCAGTTTGCCGAGGTGTTCATCGCCAACTACGACATGACCGAGCGGCAGCGTGCCGCCACACAGCTGAACCTGTTTGATTTCGGGCAGGAAATTTAATCAGAAAACGGAGGAATATCACATGAAATTCATCAAAGAGATCACACCCAAGGGCCTCCTGCTTCCAGTGACCGCCGCACGGCTGGCCGGGTTCAACGCCGGCGACAAGGTGGAGTACCACACCCTGGATGGGGCCATGCTGGTGCTGAAAGGGCGGATGAGCGCGCCGGAGCTGCTGGCCGTTGTCCAACAGCTCACGAGCACGTCGGCCCAGCTGCTCCACTACCTGTCGGAGGTCTGCGGCCCCTGTGAGGACTGTGATAAGGACAGCTGCCCCTACAACGACTTCGAGGAGGAAGCCGTTCAGGTGAACGAGTATCTGCGGGAGGCCGCCGGCATCCCCGATGGGGCCAAGCTGTGCGCCGAGGTGGACGAGGAGGCCCACACCATCACGGTTCTGGCGGCGGAACACCGCTATGACCTGCGGGATCTTCCGGCGGATCTGCTGGAGACCTTCATGGTGGTGGGCGCCTGCCTGGGCAGGCTGGAGGAGCATCTGATCGCGGAGGATACCGTCTATGGCGGCTGATTTTCCCTATCTGTACCCCTACTCCCG
>CATLJA010000158.1 GCA_949959305.1 uncultured Oscillibacter sp. | reverse complement strand
TCAAGGACCTGCAGCACAGCTTTAACCCCACCGGACTGATATTCTCCGATGAATATTATGACGTCCTGGGATTGGAAAATCCCAGGGGCATTTCCGGGCCAGAACTGAATTATACGCAATCTGCCACGGTGCGTATGGAAACAAAAGAGGAAAAAACATGATGCCCAAAGACCCTGTGATTCTGCTGAGCTTTGTCAATACCAAGCTCCGGGACGAGTACCCCAGCCTTTCCGGGCTCTGCGCCGCCCTGGATGCGGACCAGGCGGCCTTGGAAGCCGCGCTGGCAGAGCTGGATTACCGCTACAGCCCGGAGCGGAACCAATTTGTCTGAGCCCGATTTATAACAAAGGAGGTCTTTCCATGTCCGACTGCCTGTTCTGCAAAATTGCCGCCGGAGAAATCCCCAGCGGCAAGGTTTACGAGGATGAACTCTGCTATGCCTTCCACGACATCGCCCCCCAGGCGCCCACCCACTTCCTGGTGATTCCCAAGTCCCACATCGGCTCCGTCTCTGAGGTAACGGCGGACAACAGCGGCGTTGTGGCCCATATTTTTGAGGTCATCGCCAAGCTTTCCAAGGAGCTGAACCTGGAGAGCTACCGCGTAGTCTCCAACATCGGCGAGCAGGCGGGCCAGAGCGTCTTCCACCTGCACTTTCACGTCCTCTCCGGCCGGGATATGACCTGGCCTCCGGGCTGAAATTATTTCGGCGGCCCCGCCAGCTTTTGGCTGGCGGGGCCGCTGCTTCCACTTCGGGCAGTAAAGCCTCCGCGAAGGTCTTTCATGGGCTGCCGCCCGGCTTTTCGCCGCCGGTGAGCGCGCCGCCGGGGACCTCCCTCGCTCCGGCAGGGCCGGAGGCGGAGGGACCCGCGTTTGCCGTTTCCGAGGGCTCCGTCTGCGGCATGACGGGCTCTGCGGCGGGCTGAGACTGTTCCGTCCCCTCCACGAAAACATACCCGCCGGGCCCCGGCTCTTCCTCGCCTGGAAGGACGGTATACTCCCGAATTCCTTCCACCTTTTTGAGTTGTTCCCGGATATACGCCGCCACTTCGTCCAGGGTTTCCGCCTCTGCAAGGTCCAGATAGGCGCTCCTTTCAAAATCCAGGCCGTCCCCCGTGTCCGCGAAGACATAATGCCCTCCCTCCAGGTAGAGCTCCGCCACATCCGCGTAGCAGAACCAGCCGTTCTCCGTCCTCCATCCGGTACTCTGGTCCGTGCGGATGGGCATGAAAACGGCGTCACTGCCCACGTCCAAATCCTCCAAGACCCCGGAGACGGAAGTGGACATATATCCCCTGGCTCCCACCCAGAGGAGGCTGTACGTCTCCCCTGCCTCCAAGCCCCCCCGGATAGGGTCCGTGACTTCCACAATGGCCCGGGTGTAGTAGCACCCCATGCCCCCGAAGTCCGGCTCCACAATGAAATAGCGCAGCTCCCGGACGATCCCCCGGAAGATTGCCGTGTCCTGGGTAAAAAGCTCCTCCTGCGACAGCCAGACAAGACAGGCCGACACCTCAATCATCGTATCCCCGTTTCCGGGGCCCGCCAGCTCCCCAATCTCCACGCCTGTAGAATAATTGGGCTTGGCAGGCTGGACCGACCCATCTGTCCAGTAGCTGGAGCCGTCCAGGCTCCCCCCCGCCGGGCCGCCGTCCGCGTCTGAACCGCCTCCGGCGTTTTCCCCTTTTTCAACTATAGACGGCTCAAAGCTGTGCTCAATAGCCCTCCATTTCATCCGCTCCCCAAGCCAGGGAGCCGCCGATATTCCCGCCGCCAGCGCCAGGCACGCCGCCAGCGCGCCCAGCCGCCGCCAGGGATGAATCTGCTTCCTTACCGTTTCCGCCGCCTCGATCTGGTCCTCCCGGACCTCCCCGACGGCGCGGAACAAGTCCTCTCTTGTCATAAATCATAGCCTTCCTTCCTCAGATGCTCCCTGAGACCCTTCCGGGTCCGGTGGAGCAGGGATTTTACCTTGGATGGACTGAACCCCGTTCCGGCGGCGATTTCCGTTATGCCGTCGCAGTACCAGTACCGCCGCAGAAACACCAGCCGGGCCGCCGGGGACGCGCCGTCCAGAAAAACGGAAATGGCCTCTCCCAGGCGGCGGAGGTCAAAGTCCTCCTCCAGCGGCGTGCCGCCCACGCAGTCCGCCAGCTCCTCCAGCACCGCCTCAAAGCCGCCGTCCCTCCGCCGCGCGCTGTTGTAATCGCAGCGGTCCAGGGCTGTGTTGCGGG
>CATLJA010000157.1 GCA_949959305.1 uncultured Oscillibacter sp. | reverse complement strand
CCTTGTCCGCGCCGCATTTCAGCACCCGGCCGAAGTCGTCCAGGGTCCGGATGCCGCCCCCCACGGTAAGGGGAATGAAAATCTCGGAGGCCACCCGCCGGAGGACGTCCGTAAACAGCCCCCTGCCCTCGGCAGAGGCGGTGATATCGTAAAAGACCAGCTCGTCGGCCCCGGAATCGTTGTAAAACCGGGCCATCTCCACCGGGTCCGCCAAATCCCGGAGCCCCTTGAAGTTCGTCCCCTTCACCACCCGGCCGTCCCGCACGTCCAGGCAGGGAATGATGCGCTTGGCTAGCACGCCCCCACCTCCTCAATGACGGTCCGCAGGTCCAGCCGCCCTGCGTACAGGGCCTTTCCCAGGATAACCGCCCGGACGCCCATGGCCTCCAGCCGCCGCAGCTCCTCCAGGGAGCTCACGCCGCCGGAGGCGGTGATCTCCAGGCCCTCAATCCGGACCAGCTCCTCGTAGAGCTCCAGGTTGGTCCCCCGTTCCGCGCCGTCCCGGCTGATATCGGTGTAGATAACGGTTTTGACTCCCGCGTCCCGGAGGCGGCGGCAGAAGTCCACTCCCTTTTCCCGGGAAAGCTCCTTCCAGCCGTTGACGGCCACGTATCCGTCCCTGGCGTCCACGCCCACGGCGATTTGCTCCCCGTATTTTTGGGCCATGCGGGCGGCAAAGTCAAAGTTCTTCACGGCGATGGTGCCCAAAATGCACCGGCTCACCCCCAGGTCCAGATAGCGGCGGACGCGCTCCTCCGTGCGGACGCCGCCGCCCACCTCGATGTAAAGCCCGCCCTGTCCGGCAATGGCGGCGATGCTGTCAAAGTTCGCCATAGTACCATCCCGGGCTCCGTCCAAATCCACCACGTGGAGATACCGGGCTCCCGCGCCGAGGAACTCCCTGGCCTGGGCCCGGGGGTCCGAGCCGTAGACGGTCTCCCGCTCATAGTCCCCCTGGCAGAGGCGGACCACCTGCCCGCCCCGCAAATCAATGGCTGGGAAAATCTGCATGGTATCGCTCCTTTTTATTCGTGGACCTTGCAGGTCAGTTCTTCCGCCTCCAGGCGGAAAACCAGGGTCTTCTCCACAACGGCCTCGTCGAAATCCCACTGCTCCCGCCCGGTGAGGCGGGCCATGATGGCGGTAAGTCCGGCCCGCTTCTCCTCCGCCGTCTCCGCCGGTATCAACCGCCCGCCGCCCATGACGCAGCAGTACCGGGCGGTATAGGCGCAGGCCCGGCTGCCTTCCACCAGCTCATGGCCGCAGTCCATCTCAAAAGCGGCCCAGCCGCCTTTGCGGACAAGGCCGGCCTTCCGGCCCTCCGCCGCACTGTGGAAATAAAAGGTGCAGCGGCCGTCCTTTTCCGTAAACCCGAAGTCCATCGGAACGATATAGGCCCGGCCCCCGTCGCAGAATCCCAGGCGGCAGCAGCTGCACGCCGATATGATTTCCCGGATTTTTACGGGATCGGTGACCTCCCGGTCGGATCTTCTCATCGCGCTTCCTCCCCTCAAAGCTCCGCAAAAGCCCGCAGCAGGCGCAGTCCCGCGTCTCCGGACTTCTCCGGGTGGAACTGGGCGCCCCATACGTTCCCCCGGCGGACCGCGCCGGTAACGGCCGCGTCCCCGTACCGGGAGACCCCCAAGGTGCTGTCCCGGCAGTTCCGGGCGTAGAAGCTGTGAACATAGTAAACATATTCGCCGTCCCCAAAATACTTGAACAGCGGATCGTCCCGGACAATCTCCAGGCTGTTCCAGCCCATGTGGGGAACTTTCAGGGCTTTGTCCTTCAAATCCTCCCCCAAAAAGGCCACCTCGCCCGGAATCAGGCCCAGGCCCGGGTGCTCCCCGTACTCGAAGCTACACTCAAAGAGCAGCTGCATCCCCAGGCAGATGCCAAGCAGCGGCTTCCGCTCCGCCTCCTCCAGCAGGACGGGGACCAGCCCCGCCCCGTCCAGCCTGGCCCGGGCGTCGCCGAAGGCCCCCACGCCGGGGAGGATGATCCGGTCCGCCGACCGGAGGCGCTCCGCTTCTCCGGTGACCTCCGCCTCCAGTCCCAGGGAGCGGAGGCTGGATTGCAGGGAAAACAGGTTCCCCACGCCGTAGTCCACAATAGCGATCACTCACAGCACCCCTTTCGTGCTGGGAATTTCGCCTCTGTGCCTCGGGTCGGCGGACACAGCCTCTTTCAGCGCCCGGCCCATGCCCTTGAAGACGGCCTCCAATATGTGGTGGGTGTTTTCCCCCGCGATTTTCCGAATGTGGAGGGAGCCGGGGCAGTTCCGCACAAAGCCCAGCCAGAACTCCTTTGCCAGCTCCGTGTCAAAGTCCCCCACTTTGGCGGCGGGCAAATCCACCGCCCAGCCCAGATAATCCCGGCCGCTGAGGTCCACGGC
>CATLJA010000156.1 GCA_949959305.1 uncultured Oscillibacter sp. | reverse complement strand
TCCCCTGCCCCGGCAGGAACCGCACCGCCCGCTCCAGGGCCGGGTCGCAGGACAGCAGGATGCAGATGGGGGTGTTCAGGGAGAGGATGGCAAAGCCGATGGGCAGGACGAACCGGGCCTCCAGCTGTCCCAGCAGCACCGGCAGGACACAGGCCACGCCCCACATAGCCGCCGTATTGACCAGATAATTCTTGTGGGCCATCAGGTAGCGGAACAGGTAGCGCCACACAGAGGAGCGGCGGCGGACTTTGACTGTCCGCCTGCGGCTGGCAGGTTGGACATAAAAGGCGTAGGCGTCTGTACGCCCCAGGCGCAGGGGATAGAGACAGGACACGATCACAATAGCGGCCAGGGCGCAGAGGATACTACCTAAAATCTCCGCCCAGATCCAGTGGCCGACTGCCCAGACCACCGCCAACAATCCGGCGGTTTTGGTGAGCAGCGTATAGGCCCCCAGGGCGGCCACATAAGAAAACACCAGGGTTTGGCCCTCAAAGGGGAGCATAAGCATATTTTCCATGTTGGCCCGGTTGTCGTCAGAGGAGAGGGCCTGCCACATAACCCCAACAGAGAAGACACCGGACATCAGGTACAGGATGAAGGGGGCGATCTCCACCTGGAGTCCGGAGATATGCAGTCCCCAAAAGACCACCATCTCCAGAAAGAGCGTCCGAATAAGCCGCTCATAGTTCACGCCAAACAGCTTTTTGGCGGTGACGTCAAAACTCATTTTCATCATGCAGGGCCTCCCGAATATTTGCGGCGTTGATCTCGCCGCCCGCAAAGCTCTGCCGGATTTGTCCCTCCTCCAGCACCAGCACCCGGTCGGAGGTCAGGGTGATGCTCTCCAGGATGTGGGAGGAGAACAGGACTGTCCCGTACTCTTTGTACCCAGCGATCAGTTGGTACAGGTACTCTGTGCTCTGAAAGTCCAGTCCGTTCACCGGCTCGTCCAGCAGAAGCAGTGGCCGTTGCAGGGCAAAAGCCGTAATCAGAAACGCTTTTTTCTTGTTGCCGGTGGACAGGTCTTTCAGCAGGGTGTCGGTGTAGTCCTCGAAGTGAAAGCCCCGCACCAATTCTGCCACGTCGGGCAATTTCATTTTGTACGCTGCCGCCGCATAGGACAGGTACTCCCGGAAGGTGAAATACTGGAAGGAGTTGTCCTCGGCAAAGACAGTATACCGGCTCAGCTTGAAGCCCTTGTCCCGGAAGGCGGTCGGCTGGCCGTTCAAGCGGATGCCGTCACAGCGGAAGCCCTCATGGAGACCGGACAGGGTTTTCAAGAATGTGGTCTTCCCGGCTCCATTCAGGCCAATCAGCCCCACCACCTCATGGGGCCGCAGCTGGAGGGAGAAACCGGACAGCACATTTTTCCCCTCGCTGTACCAGGCGCTGAGGTTTTGCAGCTCCAGGATGTTTTCGCCCATGGTCAGTTCCTCCTCTTATCGCTCTTTGCCTTTTTCCAGGAGGCCCAGGCGGAATACCCGAAGGCCGCCCCCATCAGGACATAGAGCCCTGTCATCTCCAAATTGCCGGACAGGCCGCTGACGACCGCCGCCGCCAGCCAAATCAGAGCCAGGATACCACGAATATAGACATGACGCATAACAGTTTCCTCCTTGAAGCAGTGCTTCCTTTGATGTATCTGCATCATAGCAGAAAACCGGGCGCTGTGCGGGAGTGTCCGTAAACGGTTGGTTTTTGACCGCGAAAAGGGGCGCTTGCCCGCAGAGGGTAAGCGCCCGGTAAGCTAAAATTCCAAGGAAATATCGTATTCATCGTCGATCAGTACATAGTTCACCGCATATTTTCGGGCAAATTCCAGCATCCGTGCATTATCGGCAAGCACGCCCTCCATTGTGCAGCCATCATCATCCAAGCGATTTTCAATCACACTTGCGTATCCCTTTATATCGGAAAAATGATTTCTTATGTAGTTCTCGCTCATAATCAGGCAAACATATTTGATGTGGCCGAGATACTCCCCCTCAAAATCCTTTTTCCAGTCAAAAGGGATGTAGCACCCCTCGACGGTAAGGTTTTGCCTGTTCTCTATGGCGGTTTTGATTATTTCACGAACAATGGGCCATAAATATGCCGTGAGGTCAGCATCCGCGCTCAGTGGAGTAAGCTCCGTATGTCCGCTCCGAATCAGCCCCATTTTCAGATGGTCTATTGATAAGTATGGATATTTATATTTTTCGAGCAGCTTCTGAGCAAGAACTGTTTTTCCACTGTGTGATGCTCCCGCTATCAGAACGATCATTTTTCTTCGATCTCCTCTATTTTAATTTCTCTCGCCCTCCTTGTCTGTTCGATAAATCGGAAGTTAGTGAATCGGTAATAATTCCATATTTTTTGCCCGCTTTAGATTTATTTTAAGGTCGTCATATCCAAACGGCTTGCCATGTCCCGGATATAT
>CATLJA010000155.1 GCA_949959305.1 uncultured Oscillibacter sp. | reverse complement strand
GCTGATGGCAGTAGCAAGCAATGCCCCGGTATACACCCGGTGCCGCTTGCTGGTGGCTACAGCCCCCAGGTCATCCCCAGACGCTCCCGCTTCGATTCCCTCCTGCTGGTTGATCACCGCCCCTCCAGCCTGTGCCATTTTGCCACAAATGAACCGTCAATCAATGTGTATTTGGATGGTGAAACCACCCTTTGCACAATACATCCCAAGAAGGACTTTTAGGGAGCGACTTCAGGGACCTTTCGTTTTTCCTGTTGCGCTTTCCGGTCAAATTTGCTATACTAGCTAAGAATGCAGGCCGAAAGGGGCGGACTATGCGGATATTAGGCATTGACCCCGGCTTTGCCACCATCGGCTTCGGCTTGGTGGAGGCGGAACGGGGACAGGCGCGGATGGTAACCTACGGGGCGATTACCACCCCGGCGGGGCTGCCCCTGAGCCGGAGGCTTTACCAAATCGGCGCCGACATGGAGGATTTGATTGGACAGCTGAAGCCGGATGTCATCTCCATTGAGGAGCTGTTCTTTAACACGAACATTACCACCGGCATCGCCGTGGCCCACGGCAGGGGGGTCCTGCTCTACGCCGCCGAAAAATGCGGCGTTCCCCTGTACGAATATACCCCGTCTCAGGTAAAGCTGGCGGTGACCGGCTACGGCAAGGCGGAAAAGCGGCAGGTAATGGATATGACCCGGCGGCTTTTGAAGCTTGAGAAGGTTCCCCGTCCCGACGACGCCGCCGACGCCCTGGCCCTGGCCCTGTGCCACGCCAGGAGTTCTACCTCCCGGCTGCCCCGCAGCGGAGAGGCGCCGGAGACGGTTTGACGGAGAAGAAAACGGAGGCGCTATGTTTTATTATCTGGACGGAACTGTGGCGGAGATTCTGCCCTATTTGGCGGTTATCGACTGCGGGGGAGTGGGTTATGCCTGCAAGACCACCAACAACACCCTTTCCGCTTTAAAGAAGGGCCAGAGGAAAAGGCTCTATACCTACCTGAATGTGGCGGAGAACGTTTTCGAGCTTTACGGCTTTGCAACCCAGAGTGAATTGAACAGCTTCCGGCTGCTGATAGGCGTCTCCGGCGTGGGGCCCAAGGCGGCGCTGGCCATTTTGTCCTCCGGCACGCCGGAGTCCCTGGCTATGGCCATTGTCACCGGGGATGAAAAGTCCCTGACCGCCGCGCCGGGTGTAGGGAAGAAGATTGCCCAGCGCATCATCCTGGAGCTGAAAGATAAGATGGCCAAGGAGTCCGGCGGAGAGCTGGATTTCTCCGGCGGCCGGGGCGCGCCCGCCCCGGCGGTGTTTGGGAACAAGGCGGCGGAGGCGGCCCAGGCCCTGGCAGTGCTGGGATATTCCAGCCAGGAGGTTTCTGTGGCGCTGAAGGGATTGGATATGGAACAGCCCTTGGAGGAAATCGTCCGGCAGGGGTTGAAGCGGATGGCAAAGCCGTAAAGCGCAGTCCCCGCAATACCTGTATAGCGAATTTGCTTTACTTTTGAAAATGAGACCTGGAAGCCGGACCGGCGGTGCGGCGGGAGCTGGTTTAGAGGGGAGCGGTCCGATGATTTTATCCAGGCTGGTCGCCATTGGATTTTTAGGGAGCGTCTTTGCGATGTTCCGGTTTGCAAAATACTGCCACCTTCTGAACCGCCGGGATTTGGAGCAGGAGGAGGCGGAGCGGTATCAGGCCGGGGCCCAGCGGTGGCTGGCGGCTGGCGGCTGCCTGCTGGGCGTGGCGGTGCTGTCCATCATCGTGGGCGGAATCACGCAGTGAAATTTCCCGGGAAAAGGACGTGAGCGTTTGAGCATCGACTTTGGAAGCGATATCTACGAGGAGCCGATTGTAGCCAAGACCTTCCTTCAGGAGGACGCCCAGGAGGGCTCCCTGCGGCCGAAAAGCCTGCGGGAGTATATCGGACAGGAGAAAGCCAAGGAAAACCTGGCCATCTTTATCGAGGCCGCCCGGAAGCGGGAGGAGTCCTTGGACCACGTGCTGCTCCACGGCCCCCCGGGCTTGGGCAAGACCACCCTGGCGGGCATCATTGCCCAGGAGATGGAGGTCAATATCCGCATCACCTCCGGCCCCGCCATTGAAAAGCCCGGGGATTTGGCGGCGCTGCTGACCAACCTCAACGAGGGGGATATCCTCTTTGTGGACGAAATCCACCGGCTGAACCGCTCCGTGGAGGAGATTTTATACCCCGCCATGGAGGACTATGTGCTGGATATCATTGTGGGGAAGGGGCCCTCCGCCAACTCCATCCGGCTGGATTTGCCCAGGTTTACCCTCATCGGCGCGACGACGCGGGCGGGACAGCTTTCAGCCCCCCTGCGGGACCGCTTCGGCGTGACGCTGCGTCTGGAGCTTTACACGCCGGAGGAGCTTTCGAGGATTGTCGCCCGATCCGCCGGAATTTTAAACGTGGACGTTATGCCGGAGGGGGCCTATGAGATTGCCCGGCGCTCCCGGGGCACTCCCCGAATTGCCAACCGGATGCTCCGCC
>CATLJA010000154.1 GCA_949959305.1 uncultured Oscillibacter sp. | reverse complement strand
GGATGCGGCCCATGTGGGACACATCGAAGAGGCTGCAGGCGTGGCGGGTATACAGATGCTCCGCCACGATGTCGGTGGGGTACTTGATGGGCATTTCCCATCCGCCGAAATCCACCATGGTGGCGCCGGCCGCCACGTGGACGTCGTAGAGCTGGGTACGCTTGAGGTCGCTCATAGTTTGCCCTCCTGATAAAAATTTGGGAGATGCTGAAAAAAGGAATAAAAAAGCAGGGCGCAGCAAGTCCGCATGCGCCTCTGTTGTTTCACCTGAGAGATTCCACACCGCCGCGTTCGCGGCGGAGGTTGCCCCGTCGGCGCGCCGCAGGGCGGTGTTCCGTCCCGGCGCTTTCCAGATCTCGTCCCCATCCAGTCCCTGGTGCCTGAGAGAGTGCGGCAATGCTCCTTCGGCGCCGCGCCCGGGGCGCGGTCTCTCCTGGATCGTTCATCCGTCTATATGCACTTGCGGCCTGTTTCTATTCCATAGGATACCAGCCGCGCCCCCGTCTGTCAAGGCTGTATCGCATTTTTTGCGGGGAAAACGGCGCGCTTATGGCCTTGCGGGGACGGCGGGTTTCTGCTATAATGCCAGTTGCGATAAAAAGCGGCCGCCGTCCCGCCCCGGCGGAGGCCGTCATCCTGACGTTTTGGAGCTGAATACCATGTTATTTGATACGCACGCCCATTATGACGCGGAAGAATTTTCCCAGGACCGGGACGCGGTCCTGGACGGCCTGCCCGCCCGGGACGTCTCCCTGGCGGTAAATCCAGGCTGCGACGTGCCCTCCTCCCGGATGGCGGTGGAGCTGGCCCGCGCCTGGCCGTTCCTCTATGCTGCGGTGGGCTATCACCCGGAAAACTGCGGGCCCTACGATCCGGCGGAGCTGGACCTCTTCCGGGCCTGGGCGAAGGACCCCAAGGTCGTGGCCGTCGGGGAGATCGGCCTGGACTACTACTGGGAGGAGAATCCCCCCAGGGAACACCAGCGGCGGGTCTTCCGGGACCAGATGGCTCTGGCGGAGGAGCTGGACATGCCGGTGATCGTCCACGACCGGGAGGCCCACGCCGACAGCCTGGCGGTCATGCGGGAATTTCTCCGGGTCCGGGGGGTGTTCCACTGCTTTTCCGGCAGCGCGGAGATGGCCAGGGAGCTGGTCAAGCTGGGGTGGATGGTCTCCTTTACCGGTGTGCTGACCTATAAGAACGCCCGCAGGGCGGTGGAGGCCGCCCAGGCGGTCCCGCTGGACCGGATCATGATCGAGACGGACAGCCCCTATATGGCCCCAGTACCCCATCGCGGAAAGCGGAACGACTCCGGATATGTCCGGCATGTCTGTGAAAAGCTGGCGGAGATCAAGGGGATATCCTTTGAGGAGTGCGCCCGGATCACGCTGGAGAACGGAAAGCGGTTTTATGGCATTTCATAAGACGGGGCCTATTTCAGATCCTCCAGCCCCGCTTTGCAGAAGCTCTTAAAGTATTGATAATAGGGCTCCAGGAAGTTGTATCCATCGACCAGGGTGTCCACCAGTTCGGGGGAAAACAGCGCCTCGTCCGCCGGACAGTACCGGCCCACGGAGATGTCCTTTTTGTTGTACCATTCCGCCAGCAGGGGGGTGGACTCGCCTTTCTTGCGGGCGTAGTCCTTGCCCTGGACGGCAAAGCGGCCGTCCTTGTTGAGCCTGCGGACCAGTTTCTCCGCACGTTTGGGGTCCTGGTCCATGTCCCGGCGCATGGCGGCCAGGGTCTGGGCGTCGGCGTTCCAGAAGCCCACGCCGTAGCTCCATTCCTCCGGCGTGATCTCGAACCAGAACACGGGCTGACGGCTCCAGATGTCGTTTTCCGGACGGATGGTGAGCCAGAGGTGGTCCTTGTAGGGGCCTTGCCCGTGGAGGCGGCGGGCGTCCCTATAGATGCGGCAGACATGGAGGTTCAAGTTCAGTTTGGGGTGCTTGTCCATGAATTTGTCATAGACTTCTTTTCCCAGTTCCATGGTGGGGGTATAGAGGTGGGTCAGATAGTCCTGCTTGTGGGCCATGAACCAGTCGCGGTCGTTGTTCAGGCGGATGCCCCACATGAAATCAAAGGTTTTTTCTGAGTAGCCGGTAAACATGTCAGTTCCTTTCTGCGGCCCTGCGGGCCGCGTGTACTTTTATCTTTGTGTTACCCCGGGGGTACTTTTTGTGTGAACAAAAAGTACCCAAAAAGTCACTTAGGAAACGTAGTTTCCTAAGAACCTCCCTGAATTACGGGGGTGTTTGGTTACGCTACGACCTTCGGATTCCTGGTCTATCGTCCGTGCCGTGGGCCGATGCCGGTGCTTGCTTCTGCGCACAGCTCTATCGGAAGTGCTGGTTGCCTCGCGGCACTCGGCACGAGGGTCTGGCGTGGAGGGTGCGAATTTGAAGAATGTACCGTTAGGAAGTGTGCCCCTTGCAGGCAGTCTCTCTTTGAAAGGCCGACAGGCGGAGTTCTACAAGTACCAGAGCGGCAGAAGAAGTACTGCCAATTCGGAGGCTTCGCCTATCCAAAAACCCTGCCGCACAGCCCTTTACTCCCCCGCCGAGGTGGCCGCCCAAGGGCGGCCCCGAGAAAGGGATTCT
>CATLJA010000153.1 GCA_949959305.1 uncultured Oscillibacter sp. | reverse complement strand
CAGAGAGAGGCGGGATAAACCGCCTCTCTCTAACTAAGAATTACTTCTAAGAATCCCGCTATTTTTTCTCATTTATCTTGTCCCTATTTCTCAAAAAACTTGTCGCGCTACATTTGCCCCCTCGCATTCTTAACTTGATGATATTGGAAAAGCCGCTCCTCTTTTTGTCCGGCAATGGCCGGGGTTATTCATCCAAGTCAATGGAGATATGCTCCGTCCCGTGCTCGTCGAACTCGTCCAGATACGTGTCAATCCGCTCCATCAGGGCCCCGTAGTTCTCCCGGGTCAGGGGCTCGCCGTCCAGGTCCCGCAGGGCCAGCTCCTCCGCCAGGATCTCGTAGAAAACCACGTCCTCGTAATTCTCAATAGCCTCGTGAATGCCCCCGTTGGCGAAGGCCCGGGAGGGAATCAGCTCTCCCTGGTACAGCTCCACCAGCTTCCCCATGCCGTGGCGGAGGCAGTGGGCGAAAATCAGGCTTTCCACCTGGTCATACTCCTTGATGCGGTCGTCCTCCCGGGTGGAATTGAGAACCCAGTTGCCTATGTAGACCAGGTCCAACAGATAACGGTACTGCCGTTCCGTTAACTCGATTTTCATAAACAGGCCCCTCCTCACAGCGCCGGCGGCGGTTGGTTTCAGCATACGGCATGATTATAACAGAGTCTCAAGAAAAATTCCACATAAAAAAGAGGGCAGAAAGACTAAAATCTGTCTTGCGGCAACGGGACTCTCATAGTATAATACATAACTCAGAGCAAATTGTGTCCGGGGAAGGGCTCCGCCCTTCCGGACGAGAGGAGTGACGGCTATGGATACGCGCCCCATCGGCGTATTTGACTCCGGCCTGGGGGGGCTGACGGCGGTGCGGGTCCTGCGGCGCATCCTCCCGGAGGAGGACCTGGTCTACTTCGGCGACACCGCCCGGGTGCCCTACGGCGGGCGCTCCCGGGAGACCCTTTTGAAATACGCCCGGCAGGACCTGCGCTTCCTCCGGTCCTTTGACCTCAAGGCGGTGCTCATCGCCTGCGGCACGGTTTCCACCACCTCCCTGGACGTGCTCCAGGAGGAAAATGAGCTGCCCATCGTCGGCGTGGTGGAGCCTACCTGCCGCCGCTGCCTGGCGGTGACGAAGAACCGCCGGGTGGGAATGATTGCCACCCTGGCTTCTGTCCGCTCCGGGGCCTATGAGGCGGCGTTGCGGCGGCTGGACCCGGGGGTGGAGGTTTTCTGCCAGCCCTGCCCTCTGTTCGTGCCCCTGGTGGAGAACGGCCGGTTCCGCCCCGGGGACGCGGTGATTGAGACCGTGGCCCGGGAGTATTTAACCCCGCTGCTGGAGCGGGGGATTGACGCCCTGATTCTGGGCTGCACCCACTACCCGCTGCTGGAGGAGGTCATCTCCTCCGTCTGCGGAAGCGGCGTGGCCCTGGTTTCCGCCGGGGAGGAGTCCGCCTTTGAGCTCAAGCGCCTCCTCACCGCCCAGGGGCTCCGGGCCCCGGCGGACCGGAGGGGAGGGGCGGAGTTCTGCGTCAGCGACCGGGCGGAGGACTTCGAGGACGTGGCCTCCCTGTTTTTGCAGGAGGACGTTCATCACATGGCACGGAGGATCGACATTGACCAGTATTGAGACGAAAGCGCTGCCCGTTCTGCTGACCATCCGGTCGGAGCAGCATTTTGAGGACATGGAGCCCGACGGTATTGAGCTGATGACCGAGGGCACCCTGACGGCCACCGGAGAGGGGGGGCTGCTCCTCTCCTATCAGGAGAGCGAGCTCACCGGCCTGGAGGGCACCACCACCACCTTTGAGGTCCGGGGGCCCCAGGTGATCCTGAGCCGGACGGGGAGCGTGAACTCCCAGATGGTTTTCGAGGAGGGGAAGCAGCACACCTCTCTTTACGAGACGCCCTTCGGAGAGCTGGCCATCGACGTGCAGACCAGCCGCCTCCGCCACAGCCTGACGGAGCGGGGGGGACTGATGGATTTGCAGTATTCCATCTCTGTGGACCACTCTGTCACCGGGCGGAACGCCTTTAAGATTCGCGTGAGAAGAAAGCATGAGGCCCGGGAAAACGGGCAATCCTGATACAAAAGACGCCGGAAAGAAAGAGGTTTTATCAATGACAAACATGGTACAAAACGCCAAGGACCAGGCCGCGGCCCTGGCCATGGCCGCCTACCGCGCCGCCGCCGGGGACGGCTCCCTGCCCCAGGCGGAGGTTCATACCGCTCCGGTGGAGGTTCCCCGGGACGCCGCCAACGGCGACTTTACCACCACCTTCGCCCTGGCGGCGTCCAAGGCCCTGCGCCAGCCCCCCCGGGCCATTGCCCAGGCCCTGCTGGACCATATGGATTTGGAGGGCAGCTTCTTCGCCTCCGCCGAGATTGCCGGGCCGGGCTTTTTGAACTTCCGGCTGGGCCGGCGGTGGTACGAGGAGGTCTGCGCCGCCGTGGAGGGGGAGGAGGCGGACTACGGCCGCTGCGACAGCCTCAAGGGCCAGAAGATTATGGTGGAATTCGTCTCCGCCAACCCCACCGGCCCCATGCACATGGGCAACGCCCGAGGCGGCGTGCTGGGGGATACCCTGGCCTCTGTGCTCTCCGCCTGCGGGGCGGAGGTCAGCCGGGAATTCTACGTCAACGACGCTGGGCACCAGATTGACAAGTTCGCCCGGTCCATCTACGCCCG
>CATLJA010000152.1 GCA_949959305.1 uncultured Oscillibacter sp. | reverse complement strand
TAATACTCCTCCAGCAGCTCCCCCTCCACATCCGTCATGTAGTCCTCACCCCAGCCGCAGGACATCTCCATCCCGGCGTACAGGGTGTTCAAGGCCACGTCTGAGTCCTCCGCCCTGCCCTCATCCTGCTGTCCGCCGCAGCCGGCGGCCAGCAGCAGCAAAGCCGCCAAAACCAGTACCGCTCTCTTTTTCATCCCGTTTTCCTCCCGCTCCCAAGGGCTGCCCCGCCGCCAGGAAAAATCTCATTTCTATTCCTTGCTTTTATACCGTATCCGCGCTATAATTTCAACATCAAATCTGTAACATTCCGTAACAGTTCTCCCCTGCGGTTGTTACTTTCTGGAGGTTCACCATGTACAGTTTCCGAAACGACTACAGCGAGGGCGCCCACCCCAGGGTGCTGGAGGCCCTCACCAAAACCAATTTTGAACAGACCCGGGGTTACGGCCTGGACCCCCGCTGCCAAAAGGCGGCGGAGCTTATCCGCACCCTCTGCGCCGCTCCCGGGGCGGACGTTCACTTCCTGGTGGGGGGCACCCAGACGAACCTGCTGGTGGTTGAGTCCATGCTGAAGCCCTATGAGGCGGTCATCGCCGCTCACACCGGCCACGTCAACGTCCACGAAACCGGGGCCATCGAGGGCACGGGACACAAGGTCGTCGCCGTTCCCAGCCCCGACGGGAAGCTCACCCCCGCCATGGTCGAATCCGTGCCGGAGCTTCACAGCGACGAGCACCAGGTAAAGCCCGCCATGGTCTACGTCTCCAACACCACGGAAATCGGAACCGTCTACTCCAAGGCGGAGCTGGCGGCCCTGCGGGCATGCTGCGACAGGCACGGCCTCCTTCTGTTCCTGGACGGGGCCCGGCTGGGCTCCGCCCTGGCCTGCGGGGACATGAGCCTTTCGGACTACGCGGCCCTCACGGATGTGTTCTACATCGGCGGAACCAAAAACGGAGCCCTGTTCGGGGAGGCCCTGGTCTTCGCCAAGCCCAGGCCGGACTTCCGCTGGCACATGAAGCGCCGGGGGGCCATGCTGGCCAAGGGCCGCCTGCTGGGGGTCCAGTTCCAGGCGCTGCTGGAAGACGGAGCCTATCTGGAAGCCGCCCGCCGCGCCAACGCCCTGGCCCTCCGCCTCCGGGAGGGCGTGGCCGCGCTGGGGTATCCCCTGCCGGTGGAGTCCCCCTCCAACCAGCAGTTCCCCGTCCTCCCCAACGAGACTATCTCAAAACTCCAGGCCATGGGCTATGAGTTTGAGATTGACCGCGCCGTGGACGGCGGGCACACCTGCATCCGCCTGGTGACCAGCTGGGCCACGCCGGAGCAGGCTGTGGAGGATTTCCTCCGGGACCTGGCCTCCTGCTGAACCAGCATTCGCCGCCCCCTCCGGTATGGCCGGAGGGGGCGCTTTTCACTGAATATGCTCCTCGGGAAAATTATCCAGCACCCGAAAGCCCATTTCCTCCGAAGACGCCAGGGGATACTTGTAAATGGAGACCGGGTCCACGATGGGGCACATCCGCTTTTCCGGCTCCAGGCGGAGAAAGGGCTTTTCGCCGTCAAGATTATTCACCGCGCGCCTGTCCTCTGACATGAAACATCACCTCGGGAAAAGCATGCGCAGAAAGCCGGAAAGTATGCCGGAAGTTAATGCAAATTCATCAGGCGGATGCCCGCCTCCTTGTCTCCGGCCACAATCAGGTGCGCGTCCTCCCGGAAACGGTAATTCGGGTCCACCAGCGGGACCACCACATCTCCGCTTTTCACGCCCAGGATGTTGACGTTGTACCGCCGGCGGACCTCCAGCTCCATGACCGTGCGGCCCTCCCACTCCTGTGGGACCTCCAGCTCGAAGATGGCGAACTTCGGCGTCAGCTCAAAGTAGTCGAACACGTTCTCCGCGGAAAAGCGGATGGCCGCCCGGCGGGCCATGTCCATCTCCGTGTGAACCACGAAATCCGCCCCGATCTTCCGCAGGAACTTGATCTGCCGCTCCTGGTCCGCCCGGGCCACCACAAACCGGGCGCCCAGGTCCTTGAGGGCCGCCGTGGCCTCCAGGGAACACTGGAAGTCGTCCCGGACGCAGACGAAGCACACGTCAAAGTTCCGCACGCCCAGGGCCTCCAGCACCTGCTCGTCCTGACAGTCCCCCACGCAGGCGGCGGTCGCCATCGGAGCCACCTTCGACACCTTCTCCTCGTCCTTGTCCAAAACCATGACCTCGTTGCCCAGCTCCAGCAGATACCGGGTCAGGTGCCGCCCAAAGCGGCCCAGGCCGATGACCAAAAAGGATTTCATCCCCCGTCCTCCCTCTTTCAACCAATCAGAATTTTTTCCGGCACATAGCGCAGGCCGTTCTGCGCGTCCCGCCCCTTTGTCACCGCCATGGCCACGGACATGCTCCCCACCCGTCCGGCGAACATCATCAAAATCACCGTCCACTTGGAAAGCAGCGGCAGGGAACCCGTCAGGTTCCGGCTGAGGCCCACGGTGCTCATGGCGGAAAAGGTTTCAAACAGCGCGTCCACCAGCCCCGCGCCCTGGACGCACAGCACCATGCAGCCGCACAGGGCCCCGAAAAGGTAGATGCCGGCGGTGGAGTAGGCCTTGTGGATGTCCCCCTCGTCCAGGCGGCGGCGGAAGGCGTTCACGTCCTCCTGCCGCCAAATCCGCGCCCGGACCCCCAGGACCAGCACGGCGAAGGTGTTCACCTTCACGCCGCCTCCGGTGGAGCCGGAGGCCGCGCCCA
>CATLJA010000151.1 GCA_949959305.1 uncultured Oscillibacter sp. | reverse complement strand
CCAGCCTCCGGCGGCTCTTCGCCCCGGTGGCGGACCAAGTGCCCTTCCTCTGCGAAAACGGCGCGGTGGTCTACGGCCCCGGAAGCCCTGGACCCATTTTAAGCAAAACCGTCATGGACCGCCGCCTAGCCGAGGAGCTGTGCGCCGAGATTCTGGCCCTGCCGGAGACGGAGGTGCTGATCTCCGGCGCCAACGTCAGCTACCTCTGCCCCAAGGCCCCGGACCTGGAGGACCAGATCCGCTGGTTCCTGGGGAACCGCACCGCCGTCCTCCCCGCCCCGGCGGACGTGCTGGAGGACATCATCAAGGTTTCCGCCTACTGCCCCGGCGGTATCGAAGCCGCCAAGAAGGCCCTCTTCCCCAAGTGGGAGGCCCATTTCCGCTGCGCCATAGCCGGAGAGGTCTGGCTGGACTTTACCCTGGCGGACAAGGGCCTGGGAATCCGGCGGCTCTGCGGGGCCCTGGGCCTCCGGCTGGAGGAGGTCATGGCCTTCGGCGACAATTACAACGACGTCTCCATGCTGGAGCAGGCGGGCCGTTCCTACCTGATGGAAAACGCCGCGCCGGAGCTCCGGGCCCGCTTCTCCACCCGCTGCCGGACTGTGGCGGAGGTGCTGGAGCGCCTCTGACGGCGGGGCGCTTCGCCCAAAATTTGAACGGTTCCTTAATTTTTGTCATTTTTGTTACTTTTTTGCCCTGCCCGCCTTTACAAGGCGGGTAAAATTCTTTATAATGGATGTCTGCCAAATCCGCCCGGCGGCGGCCTGGCTTATATCAAACATAAAAGACGGCCCAGGCCGTTTTTGGAGGTCTTATGAAACAGCTTATGAAACGCCTGACGGCCCTGCTGCTTCCCGCGGCGCTGTGCGCTGCCCTGCTGTCCGGCTGCGCCAAGGACGGCGAGGGCCTGGCCCTGTCCGTCTGCGCGGGGAGCGCCCCGGGCTCCCTGGACCCCATCTATGCCGAGGATGTGGGCGGGCAGACCATTCTGGCCCATCTCTATGAAAACCTCATGCGGGTGACGGCGGACAGCACGGGGAAGACCAGCGTTCTGCCCGGCATGGCCAAGAGCGTGGAGCAGGAGGAGGAGGTCAAGGAGGGGGCCGTCACCGTCACCTACACCTTCCGCCTGCGCAGCAACGCCCGCTGGTCCGACGGACAGCCCGTCACCGCCAAGGACTTTGTTTACGCCTGGCAGCGCCTGGCAAACCCCGCCACCGGCTCCCGGTACGCGGACCTGCTGTCCGTGGTCAAGGGCTATCAGGAGGCCCGGGCCGCCAAGGACATGAGCCTGCTCCAGGTGACGGCCAAGAACGACAGCACCCTGGTGGTGGTGCTGAACGGGCGTTACGACTGGTTTTTAAAAGAAGTGTGCACCTCTCCCGCCGCCATGCCCCTGCGGCAGGACGTGGTGCAGAGGCTGAAAGCCTCTTCCTCCGGCAAGTCCTGGTGGGAGGGGGACCCCACCCAGCTGGTGACCAACGGCCCGTATACCGTCGCCGCCCTGGAGGAGGGCCGCCTCCTCCGGCTGGAGGCCAACAGCCGCTATTATTCCGACCAGCCCGGCCCCCGGAGCATTGATTTCCACTTCGCCGGATCGGCGGAGGAAGCCTGGTCCCTTTATGAGGGCAAAACCGTGGACGCCGTCTGGCCCCTGCCGGACGCGCGGCTGACGGAGCTTGCGGCGGACCCGGAGTGGACTCCCCTGCCGGAGCTGGCCACCTATGCGGTACTGTTCAACTGCGCCTCGGAGCCGTTCAGCGACCCCACCCTCCGGGAGGCCATGAGCCTGGCCGTTGAGCGCGGCGCCCTGGCCCAGGCGGCGGGGGCGGCGGCTCTCCCGGCGGAGGGCGTGGTGCCTCCCGGCGTGCCGGAGAACGAGGAGGGGGATTTCCGGACCCTCAGCGCCCCCCTGCTGGACAACAGCCCGGAGGGCTACGGAGAGCGCTGCCGGCAGGCCCGCTCCCTTCTGGAGGAGGCCGGCTACAACAGCGGCGCGGACCTGGGGGAGCAGGAGTTCCTGTATCTGAAAAACAGCGTGAACGACGCTGTGGCCCAGCTCCTCTGCCAGCAGTGGCAGGAGGTCCTGGGGGTCCAGGTGGTTCCCAAGGGGATGACGGAGAGGGAGCTGATGTCCGCCCTGCGCGGCGGGGAGTACGCCCTGGCGGGCCGGACCCTCACCGCCTCCGCCAACGACGCGGAGTGTTTCCTGATATCCTGGACCTCCGGGAGCCCGGAAAACCTGATCCGTTACGAGAGCACCGCCTATGACACGCTGATGACCATTGTCGCCGGGGCCGCCGATGGCACCGCCCGGATGGGCTGCCTCCACGATTCCGAGGCCCTGCTGCTGATGAATTACGCCTGCACCCCCCTTTACACCAAGGGCACCGCCTGGGAGCTTCGGGAGACCTTTACCGGAGCCTTTCGGGACCCGAGGGGCTGGTTCAGCTTCGCGGGCGTGGTGAGCCGGCCGGTGTAAGGCGTCTTATGGAACAGGAAACTGTTCCAGGTTGTCGGGTGCGGCAGAGGGCGTGTCCTGCTCCGGCTGCTGGGCAGTCAGGTCAATGCCCTGTTCCTTGCAAATCTCTTGAGCATTTGACGGGCCGCGCCGACATAATTTCTCCGTACAGCTCCCGGTCCGTTGGCAGGGCAGCGGCAGCGGCCTTTGCGAGCGTCTTTTTCTTGGCGGTGAAAAACTTGCTGTCTTTCCACAGGACAAAGCGGCACTCCCGGTTTTCGCAGAAAAAGCCCTTCTTGCTTTCGGTAACAGCGCCGTCGCAGCGGGGGCAGGGGCCAACACTCTCCTTGTTGGAGGGGAACAGCACCACCGCGTCGGGAACAGGCCGGTATGTTTTCACCAGTTCGTCCACCATAGCGGCGATCCCGGCCATGAAGTCCTCCGGGGACAGCTCCCGCGCTCTACTTTGCC
>CATLJA010000150.1 GCA_949959305.1 uncultured Oscillibacter sp. | reverse complement strand
CATGGCAGAACCTCCTGACAAAACAAAAAGGACATCCAAGCGGATGCCCTTTTGGCCTGACGGCCTCCGGGCATTCACACGGAAGCGTCATTCCCCCGGGAGCGGGGATATGTTGGGATCAACCGATCCGATTGAGCTTCAGGGTCATGGCGCTCTTTTTGTGAGCGGCCGCGTTCTTGTGGAGAACACCCTTCGCCACAGCCTGATCGACCTTCTTCACCGCAACCTTGTAAGCGCCATCGGCATCGGTGCGATTGCCCTCCGCCGCGGCGGCCTCGAACTTTTTGATCGCGGTCTTGAGATCGGACTTCGTGGCCTTGTTGCGGGCGTTCCTCGCCTTCCCGATGAGGACGCGCTTTTTGGCAGACTTGATATTCGGCAAACCAAACACCTCCTTTGGCCGTTGATTTCATGCGGGCAGGACAAGTCCTACCGTACAGACCTATATTCTAGCAGGGAAAGCATCAAAAAGCAAGGTTTTTTTTTCATATTTTCATAAGATTCTCAAAAGCAGGGAGAGGAAACCCTCCCGCCTGGGGCCCTCCTCTGGATTTTCCGGCATTTTTCCAGGGGCAGTCTCATAAAATACAGGGAAACAAGCTGTTTGAAACTCCAGAAGGAGGGGAAGGACATGACCTCAAGGCAGGCGGGACGGCGGCTGATGAACGCGCGGACACGGCGGCGGAGCGCTCAGAGCGTCCGCGGCAGGAGCTGGAAAAGCGAACCCCTGGCTGCAAAGGATTTGCGGCTGATGCTGCGGCTGGTGGCCTGCGGCGGTATTTTTGTGGCGCTGGTGGCGGCAAAGCTGCTGCTCCCGGTGAAGATGGCGGGATTCAACGAAAAGCTCTCCGCCGCCATGGAGAGGAATATGGACGTGCAGGCGGTGTTTTCCGCCGTGGGCCGGGCCTTTTCCGGGGAGGAGGGCATGGCAGAGGTCTACCAGGCGGTTTTCCATCCCCAGGAGGAGGCCGTCCAGACCGGAGCGTCTTCCGCCTTTGAGCAGGGCGGCTCCCTGGAAAACGGGACTGCCCGGACGGCAAAGCTCCGGGACGGCGCGGCGCTGGAGACCCTGCGCAGCTACCGGGCGGACGGGGCTTCCGCCCCAAAGGAGACTGAGACGCCGGAAGCGGCCCAGTCGGCCTCCAATCTGGCCTATGTCCTTTATTCCCAGGAAAATCTTCCCGAGGGGGTCAGCATGGAGCAGGCCCTTCTGGGCTTTGACTACTGCGCGCCGGTGGCCGGGAGCGTCAGCTCCGATTTTGGTTACCGGGAGCACCCTATGGAGGGGGAGGAGCGGTTTCACTACGGCGTGGACCTTGCGGCGGACGAGGGAGCGGAGGTGCGCTGCTTTGCCGACGGAACCGTCACCGCCGTAGGGGACAGCAGCAGCTACGGCCGTTACTGCGTCGTGGCCCACGAGGGGGGATATTCCACCCTCTACGCGCATTGCAGCCGGATTACAGCCTCCTCCGGCACGGTGGTAAACCGGGGTCAGAAAATCGCCGAAGTAGGGCAGACGGGCATGGCGACGGGGCCCCACCTCCACTTTGAGCTTCAGCGGGAAGGGATGTACCTGAACCCAATCTATTATGTCTCCGCCCTGTAGAATCCGCGTAAGCGGCGGCTTTGTCCTTCTTGCCGCCTGGTTTGCCCTGGTCAACGGCTGGGAGCCCCTGGTCACAGTGCTGGGCGCCGCCGCTGTTCATGAGCTGGGACACTGGCTGCTGCTCCGTCTGCTGGGGGCGGGAGTAAGGAGCTTCCGCCTTGGCGTTCTAGGAGCGGCAATGGAAACGGACAGCGGGCGGCTGTCCTACGGCGGGGAGCTGGCGGCGGTGCTGGCGGGCCCCGCCGCGAACCTTCTGGCGGCCCTGGCCCTGACAGCTTTGGGAGGGAGCCGCTGGCCCGCAGCCGTGGGGGCGAATCTGGTGCTGTGCGTCTTCAATCTCCTGCCCATCCGGCCCCTGGACGGAGGCCGGGCCCTGTATCTGCTGGCCTCCTGGACGGGGGGGCCGGAAGCGGGGGAGGCGGCGGTACGCTGGGCCGGGGGCGCGGCTGCGGCGGCTCTGGCGGCGGCTCTGGGATATGTGATGTGGCGGACGGGGGGAAGCCTGTGGCTGCTGCCCGCGCTGCTGGCCAGCGCCTATTGGGGCGCGCTGCCCTGGTTTTCCGGCGTGAATCCATAAAAGCCCCCCGGCGCAGGTGCGCCGGGGGGCTTTCGTCAATTGGCAAGAATCGCGCTCAGGCGCGCCAGAAGATAGTCGCCGTCGTCCTGCCGGCCTGTTTCGGCGTCTGACTGGAGGGCCGCCAGAGCGGCGTGGGCCCGGGCAATTTTCTCAATGTCGGCCTCCTCCCGCAGGGATTCAATCCAGGCGTCCAGATACTTCATGAGCTTTTCCCACGCCTCCTGCTCCTCCGTGTTCTCCTTGGCCTTCTTCATTCGCTCCAGCGCGGAGGACTGGAAATCGGCCACGGCGGAGAGAAGATCATTTTTCATAAGGCCGCTGCGATCGAGGGCGGCGGCGCTTTGGGCGGAGAGGGGGGACGCCCCGGTGTCCGCTGCGTTTTCGCCCTTGCAGGTGGAAACGTTCCGGTTCGCGGAAACGCCGGAGGCGGTCTGCTCCAGCTGGGCCTGGAAGGAGGCGCGGGACGCCCCGCCGGGCTTGAGGGAAGAGCGGCGGCGTTCCGCCGGGGTTTGGGCGCTGAGAGGACCTTGAATACTCATGGAAGCAACAACCTTTCTTTTAAAGAATGGAAAAGGCAGAAAGCGGCTGTGATCGTATCACGGCCGCTTTCTGTTCCCTGCGTCTTTGCCCTCCGCAGTCCGTTGCGAAGGGGAATTATTTCGCGTACTCGACTACCTTGGTCTCCCGGAGAACATGTACCTTGATCTGGCCGGGGTACTCCATTTCTTCCTCGATTTTCTTGGCCAGGTCCCGGGCCAGAATGACCATCTGGTCCTCGCTGACCTGCTCGGGCTTTACCATGACCCGGACTTCCCG
>CATLJA010000149.1 GCA_949959305.1 uncultured Oscillibacter sp. | reverse complement strand
AGCCAGATCATTAAAGCCCTTGCGGATAGCGGATTCCTCCATAGAGGAAATCCAAAGCCGCTTGATAGGCTTCGTACATTTACAGAGGTTGTAAGTCAGCCGGAAGATCAACTCGCCCTCCCGTCCCGCGTCGGTGGCGCAGACCACCGTGTCCACATCCTCCCGCCCCATAAGCTGGCGCAGGATGTTGAACTGCTTCCTGGTATCCGGCAGCACTTGGAACTGCCACGGGTTGGGAACGATGGGCAGATCGTCATAGGCCCATTTGGAATAGCGGGGGTCGTATGCGTCAGCCGGGGCCAGCTCCACCAGATGGCCGACACACCAGCTCACCAGCCAGCCGTTTCCCTCCACATAGCCGTCATTCCGGCTCCTGGCCCCCAGCACCTTGGCGATGCTCATCGCGACTGAGGGCTTTTCGGCGATTACAAGGTTATGTTGCGTTTTTACCACTTCCTTTCATCAATTTCCGGTAGCAAATTCCCAGGCAGGGCGCGGTCCGGCCATAGGGACAGCCGTGACAGGGATGATTGGGCGGAAGGGCGGGAGGTCCGTGGACCTCTCGCCGCTCCGTGGGAACCTGGGTCATCATGCGCTCATAGGGGCTGTCGGTAAAACGCATCATTCATCCTCCGGTTCCTCGTAGCCGTAGCCCTCCGGGTACTCCGGTTCCTCCGGTTCGTCACGGGGGACACGCCGGGGGGCGGGTTCCAGATCATCCTCGTTGACGGTTTCCTCGTCCCCGCCTGTCAGCTCGTCAAAGTCCTCCGCATCGTCCAGGTCGTGCTTGGGCTTCCAGATTTTCAGGTAGTACCCCGCGCCGCCAACGGCCAGGACTGAAATCACCACTAAAATCATGGTACTGCTGCCGCCCTTTTCCGGTTTTTCCCGCTCCGGTTCGGTATCCGGGTCAACGGCGGGGGCCTTGCCGGTGCAGTCTTTCAGCGAGAGGACGCAGACGGGGCAATCGGTGTTGACCTCGCCTGGGGCGCACTTGTCCTTGCAGACGCAGACCGGCTCAGGGTCAGGAACAGCGGACACGTTGCTGTCCTCCGGTTCCTTGTCCTTCTCCGCCAGAGCCAGAAGGTCGGATTCCGTGACGGCGTTGAGGAAGTAGACGTTCTCACTCTCCCGCTGCTTGTCGATCACCAGATAAAAGGTGTTATCGCTGGGGGTGGTGAAAGTGAAAAACTCCTTGCTGTCCTGGTCTGTCACATTGTCCACCACCGTGCCCTGGCCGTCCGGGGTCAGGGGCTTGACCGTCTGCTCCGTGTCCGTGGTCACGCTGGCCGATCCAGAGGGCGGCGTAGTCGTGGAGGGTTTCGTCTTGGACGGCGTGGTGGTATTGGTGGCCGGGGGCTTCACCGGCGTAGTAGCTGCCGGAGGTGTAACCGTGGGCTTCTGGTCCTGGTTGGGCTGGCTGGTGGCCGGGGCTTTGTAGTTGGGGTTCTTCACCTGATATGTCCGCGAATAGTTCCCAGCCTTGTCCGCCGCCTGGACAGTGATCTGCTCAGAAGTCCCCAGGTCTTTCAGGGGCACATCCACCGCATTGCCGGTCAGGTTGGGATAGCACGTTCCATTTACGGTGATATGCGCCACGCCGGAGAGATCATCCGCAGCCTCCACCCGCAGCACATCTCCGCTGACACTGGCCCGCAGGGTGGGCGGGGTGGTGTCAAAGCACTCCATGTAGCGGGAGTTTTCGTAGACCTCCCCATCGTGGCCGGTGACGCGGACATAGATGGTGCAGTTGGCGGTAATGTCCACCGTGCCATAGTAGCGGCTGTCCCGCCGCTCCATGTTGGCCGTGATGTCCCTCCAACCGCCGCTCCGGTCAATACGGACCTCCGCCGAAGCAAAGCCGCCGCCCGTCTCGTCCGTGACGCAGACCTTGGCGGCGGCGCTGGTGCTGGCCCAATCAGCGGGCAGCATGATTTCAATCGTAATGCCGGACGGCTCCACATTGGCGGCATAGGCCGCGCCCATCATGGAAAATGCCGCCCCCAGGCACAGAAATACGCACAGCAGCAGAGCCGCCATGCGGTGCAGGGGTTTTCTTCTTGTCATAGGCTCAATTCTCCTTTCCAGAATTCGTTGTGGACGGCGCATTTACCGCCCGAATCATATCCAGCACGGCCCGCAGGTCCTCCGGCGCGGAGATCATGCCGCGCACCGCCTGGATGATTTCAAGATTCTCCTGCTCGGTGATCTGCCGCTCAATGTCCCGGACACGGGCCTGCCACTCGCTGGCCTTCTCCTTTGCCCGGACAAGCTCGGCTTTCAGCTTGTCAAGTTTTGCCTCCCTCGGCTCACGCACGGTTCCCACCCCCTATCCTGCCGGGGATGTAGTCGGCAAAGTTCGGGACCGTATGGAAAATCCGCTTGTTATTCACCCAGCGTTGGAGCTGGCGGGTAATGGCCGGGGCGCTGGGCCGGTCATAGACCATCACATAGGGGTCGTAGCCCATGCCCCGCAGGATTTCCACCCGGTAGAGGTCCTGCTCATGGGTGCTGCCGTAGTTGGTCAGCACATAGACCTTCCGTTTGCGGACATTCTTGATCGCGGTCAGCTCCAAAAAACGGCGGAAGTCGGGGGTCAGGTCAATATCCGGGTTATCCCAAGCAAAATGTATCGCCTTGGTTCTCACCCGGTTCAGCAGGGCCACGTTGTCCGGGGTGATGAGCCGAATATCCAACCCCTGTGAGAAGTCCACATAGGCGCGGCTCTCCGCAAGCTGCAAAATCAGCTTTTCATGGTCGGGACAGGCCAGAAGGTTGGCGTCCAGCAGCTTGACCTCCTTCTGGCCGTTCCAAAACTCAGCGAGGTCGGCCACCTGGATGCTCCGCCGTCCCTCCTTGTCTGACACCAAACAAAATCCGCAGTTTCGCGGACAGCCCCGGCTGAGAAAGCCGTAGGCAATGCCAGAAAACTGCGGATAAATGCTGTAATCGGGATAGGTATGCTCCACCTCGTCCGGGAGGTTGGGGCCGGGGCCGTAGCCTGTGCCGCCGCAGACCACCTCGCCAGCGTTGGTGACGGTGATCGTGTCCTGGGAGTAGGTATCAGTGAACACCCGGCTCT
>CATLJA010000148.1 GCA_949959305.1 uncultured Oscillibacter sp. | reverse complement strand
GCCGCCTTTTTGGCGGGAGCCTCTTTCGCGGTCCCGGCCGCCTTGGCGGCGGGCTTCTTTCCGGCTTCCTCCGCTGCGGGGGGCTCCTCCCCCTCCTTCCGGGCGGCGAAGCGGGGATAGCCCCGCTTATCCTCCGGCAGGAAGTTGGAGCAGGCGGGATTAATGCAGAAGGGCTTCCGGGCCCCCTTGCCCGCCTTCTTGAACATGGTCTGGCCGCAGGCGGGGCAGTCGTCCTTCACCGGCACGTCCCAGGTCATGAAATCGCACTTCTCCGCCTCGTTCTTGCTGGTGGAGTGCTCGCAGCAGTAGTAGGTGTACTGCTTGCCGTTTTTCTTGCTCTTTCCGGTGCGCTTCATCAGCCGCCCGCCGCACTTGGGACAGCGGCCCGGCATCTCCACCACCAGAGGCATGGTGAAGCTGCACTCCGGAAAGCCGGGGCAGGCCAGGAAGCGGCCGAAGCGGCCGGACTTCACCACCAGGTTCCGCCCGCACTCCGGGCAGACCTCGGCGGAAACCTCGTCGGGGACCTTGATGCGCACGCCCTCCAGGTCCTGCTCCGCCTGCTTGAGGCTCTTGTCAAAGTCCCCGTAGAAGTCCCGCAGGACCCCCTTCCAGGGGATAGCGCCCCCCTCCACGGAGTCCAGCTTCTCCTCCATATGGGCGGTGAACTTCAAATCGGCGATGTCGGTGAATTTATCCTTCATCAAATCCGTCACCACCCGGCCCAGGTTGGTGATTTTCAAATATTTGCCCTCTTTTTCCACATACGCCCGGTCCAGGATGGTGGACACGGTGGGGGCGTAAGTAGAGGGCCGTCCAATGCCCTGCTCCTCCATGGCCCGGATTAAGGACGCGTCGGTATACCGGGCGGGGGGCTGGGTGAAGTGCTGGCTGGGGGCAAAGCCTTTCAGGTCCAGCGCGTCCCCCTCCTGAAGCTCCGGCAGGGGGGATTCCTTCTCCTCCTTCTCCTCGTCCTTCCCCTCCTCGTAGACGGCGGTATAGCCGGCGAATTTCAGGCTGGAGGAGCTGGCCCGGAAATCGTGGCCTCCGGCCCCGATTTCCACGGACACGCTGTCGTACACGGCGTTGGACATCTGGCAGGCCACGAACCGGCTCCAAATCAGCTTGTAAAGCCGGTACTGCTCCCCGGTGAGATCCGCCTTCAAATCCTCCGGGGTCCAGCGGACGTTGCTGGGGCGGATGGCCTCGTGGGCGTCCTGGGCGCCCGCCTTGGCCTTGTAGCGGTTGGTCTTGGCGTAAGCGTCCCCGTAGCGGTCCAGGATGAAGCTCCTGGCCTCCGCCAGGGCCTCCTCGCTGAGGCGCAGGGAGTCGGTACGCATATAGGTGATAAGGCCCACCGCGCCCTCCCCGGCCACGTCCACGCCCTCATAGAGCTGCTGGGCGATGGCCATGGTCCGCCGGGGAGTCATGCTGAGCTTTCGGGAGGCCTCCTGCTGCATGGTGGAGGTGGTGAAGGGAGGGGAGGGGCTGCGGTGCTTGTCGGTGCGCTTCACGGTTTTTACCGAGAAGGCGGCGCTCTCCGTCTCCCGGATTACCGCGTCCACCTCGGCCCGGCTTCTGAGGTCCGCCTTTTTCCCGTCCTTCCCGTGGTAGCGGGCGGAGAAGGGCTTGTGACCGCCCAGGAGGCTTGCGTCCAGGGTCCAGTACTCCTCCGGCTGGAACGCCTCGATTTCCCGCTCCCGGTCGTCCACCATCCGGGTGGCCACGGACTGCACCCGCCCGGCGGAGAGGCCCCGGCGGACCTTTTTCCACAGCAGGGGGCTCAATTCATAGCCCACCAGCCGGTCCAGGATGCGCCGGGCCTGCTGCGCGTCCACCAGGTTCTGGTCGATGGCCCGGGGGGACTGGATGCTCTCCCGGACCACCTTCTTGGTGATTTCGTTGAAGGTCACCCGCCTGGTCTTCTCGTCCGGCAGCTCCAAAAGGTGCTTCAGGTGCCAGGAAATGGCCTCTCCCTCCCGGTCCGGGTCGGTGGCCAGGAACACGGTGTCCGCCGCCTTGGCGGATTTTTTCAAATCCTTGATGATATCTTCCTTGCCCTTGATGGGCTGATAGACCGGCTCGAAATCCTGCTCCGGGTCCACGCCCAGCTTGCTCTTGGGCAGGTCCCGCAGGTGGCCCATGCAGGCCTTGACGGTGTACTCCTTCCCCAGATACTTTCCGATGGTCTTGGCCTTCGCCGGGGACTCCACGATGACCAAATACTGCTTTGCCATAGTTACGATTACCTCCAAATTGTCGGGGAACACTTTATAATCAAAGGTCTGGAGCGCGGAGCCGGGGCCTGCCTCCGCCGGGGTTCCGCATTCCGGACTTCTAATTTTCCAGCGCCGCAGTCCGGGTGTAGCGCTTGCCGCTGTGCTGCTGGACGAAGCCGTCAATTTCCAGCACCGTCAGGGCCGACAAGACCCGCCGGGCGGGAATGCCGGTGGTTTGAATCAGGTCGTCCACCTGAAGGGGGCTCTCCGGCTCCAGGACACGCAGAAGGGCCGCCTGGTCGTCGGTCAGCTCCGACCGGCTCACGGTCCGCAGGGCCGGCCTGGCCTCCTCCGGCTCCGGGGCGGCCTTCGGCTTCCGCCGGGGCTCCGGCGCGGGCCGCCGCCCGGGCAGGGGCCCCCAGGCCGGGAGCTTCCCGGCGGGGCGGAGCTTCTCCGGAAAACGCTCCTGAAAATCCCGCAGAAGGTCCCAGCCCTTCTCCACCAGGCCCGCGCCGTCCTGAATCAGGCGGTTGCAGCCCACGCTGTCGGGCGCGCCCACGGGGCCGGGGACGGCGTACACCTCCCGGCCCTGCTCCAGGGCCAGCCGGGCGGTAATCAGCGCGCCGCTGCGCTCCGGGGCCTCCACCACCAGGGCGGCCACGCTGAGGCCGGACATAATCCGGTTCCGCACGGGGAAATGGGCCCCTTCCGCCGGGGAGCCCGGCGGGTACTCGGAGAGCAGGACCCCGGCGGCGGCTACGTCGGCGTACAGCTCCTTGTTCTCCGGCGGATAGCACACGTCCAGTCCGCCGCCCACAACGCCCACGACCACCCCACCCCCCCCGCGGGCGCCCCCGGCGGGAGGGGGGGGCGGGGGCGGTGTGGGCGGCGGACGGGAGCTCGGAAGAGCACACCTCTGAAC
>CATLJA010000147.1 GCA_949959305.1 uncultured Oscillibacter sp. | reverse complement strand
GGATGCCGGCGCTGGTCAGCGGGCAGTATGCCAATCCCAACATCTTCTACTCCAGCTACATCAGCACCTATTTGGATCGGGACGTGCGGCGGCTTTCCGCTGGCATTGACGATTTGAAGTTCCTGGGCTTCCTCCGGGCCGCCGCCGCTCGGGTCGGCCAACAGGTCAACTACAAGGGCATCGCGGACGATGCGGAGATCGACCAGGCTACGGCCAAAAGCTGGCTCCACATCCTGGAGGCTCTTGGTATTGTGTTTCTGCTTCGTCCCTACTCCAACAATGTACTGAAGCGGACGGTATCCACGCCCAAGCTGTATTTCTATGATACGGGCCTCGTCTGCTATCTCACCCGTTGGAGCAGCCCAGAGACGGCCATGAACGGAGCGATGAACGGGGCGCTGCTGGAAAACTATACGGTGGCGGAGATCGTCAAGACCTACCAGAACGCTGGACAGGAGCCGTTCCTGTACTACTACCGGGACAAGGATGCCCGGGAGATCGACCTGCTGCTGGAGCAGGACGGAAAGCTGTTCCCCATTGAGATCAAAAAGATGGCCGCTCCGCCCAAAAAGCTGACAAAGGTATTTGAGCTGATCGACCAGTCTCCTTTGAAGCAGGGGACCGGGGCGGTGCTGTGCATGGCCGATCAATTAGGAGCCTTTGACCAGGATAACCTGATTGTTCCGATTTCCCTGGTTTGAGTGTCAAACATAAATAAACCCGCCGGCAGGCCCTCAACAGGCTTACCGGCGGGTTACTTCTGTTTAGTATTGATGCAGTATTGCTGGTTCCTCAATCAAATTTGAAGAGATATTTAACTCCATACTGCTCCAATATCTGACAAATCTCTTCAAGATAGTAGTAGTTCCCTCTTGCCACAAAGTTTTCTTTATGTGTAAGAGCCTTTTTCGCGGCGATATAATTAACTTTATGTATGTCCGAATATGCCCTTATTTCTCGAATACTGGGGCGTCCACCTTCTAAAACCATGTAGAGGCTTTGATCTTGTGTTTCGTCAGTGGGATCTATTGGAGGATCATAAAGGCCAGCATAGGCTGCATATTGTCATCATACAGCAATATTCCTTTTTCGGTATATTCGCAAGAATACTTTTTCTCCATAGTAAATTTGCCTTTTGGGGGCAGATTAAAGAAAATACAGAAACAGTACATTTATTCTCTCCTATAAAGGGATAAATCGTCCAGCCGAAACACCCACGCCTCCGGGATGGCCTCCTCGATCAGCTCCCGGTTCAGATTGTACCAGCTTCCGCATTTGTCCAAAATGATGGCGTCTGTGGTGACCGCGTTCTCCAGACGGGAGAGGACACCATCCACACTGGGGTGCAGCTCCACTTGCACCTGAACCGAGCGGCCCGCCGCCTTGTCCAGCAGCAGCGCCCGGAGGCGGCCTGAGTTGGATACCTGCTGATCCAGATAGAACAGGGCATTCTGTACCCCCAGCGCCTCTAGCCGGTTCAGCAGAAGCTCCACAGCCCGCACCGTCTTGTCCACGATGCGATAGCTTCCCCGCAGACCGGCCAGGTCCCGGATCGTGCCGTCCATCCCCTCCAGGAGCAGGGAGCCAGACAGGGCCACCTCCAGGGTGATGATGGTGTTGAAGCCGTCCAGCACCAGGGCTTGCGGCGCCTCCCGCAGACGCTTGCGCTCCCGTTCCTCCAGGGCGGCGTGGGGCGAGGTCATCCGGGCCAGGGCTAGCCGCTGGCGCTCTGAGAGCAGGTGGTGGTTGCCTACGAAAGTGGAGGCGGATTTGGTGTCGTAGCCCCGGTCCATCAGGAATAGCAGCTCCTGGGCGGCGGCGTTTAGCTTGGCCGCAGCCTTGGGGCCAAATTCGGTTGTATCTTTCGGCACATAGCCGCGTTTGACAATTTCCATGGTAGTTTCAGTCCTTATACGACAATTTCCCAATAAACTGGAATCGTTATTTGTAAGCGTGATCTACATATATAGTCTGTATGAAGGAAAAATCCTCAACTTCCATGAAATTATGCTTCAGGATTTCTCTGATTTGCTCTGGTAGCTGCTCATATTTCAGTGGAAATTTAGGGCAAGACTGCTTTGTGTAATATTCGTGAAAGGTGCATATTCCCGGTCTTGTTCCATCATCTGCGTCAAAGTAATACAATCCTTTATCGGAAAAGCCCCTCGCGCACTGTTCTGCACCTTTGCTTTGAGGGAACATCAGAAAACTGCTTGTTGTTTTTTTGAGAACTTCAAAAAAGTCAAGCAGTTCATCAACGCTCTCTCTGCTTTCACAGACAAACTCCGGCAAATATCCCACTCCACCACTACAAAATACAGCAATATTGCCCTTTTTATCAACACCATACCATTCCACGTCCATATATTCACACTCGTCAGCAAGTATTCTTGACATATTTTCCTCCCTACAAATTCCAGTTTATCGTCTTGATTATAGCATCTTTTCAGTTCCAATTCAATCTGCCTTCTGGCGAATGCCGCCCAGCCTCCCCGCTTGACAAGGCCAGCGGGAAAGTCTACTATAAACGCAGAAAAGCGCCGGCGGGCGCTGTTGAACGGGAGGCGGTTTTATGAAGTATGTCAGGCGGATCGTCTACTGCCTGCTGCTGACGGCGGCGGTGAACGCCCTGCCGCTGGGGTGGTTTGCTTCTGGCTGCACGGTGGCGGTCTTTCGTGCGAAATGGCTGTTTCTGCCTCTGGCGGCGGCGTTCCTCTGGGTGAATCTCCGGCCCATTCCGAAGAACGGCCCCACCAAGCGCATCCAGCGGCTGGCGGAGGGCTGTGAGCTGCTGTGGCTGTTCTGCGTGACCGCCACGGCCACCATCCTGCTCCAGCTTCTCTGGCTGAACGTACTGCGTGCCGATATTGCAAAGGACAGCTTCCTTGACTGGTGGGGGTACGTTGGGGGCGCGATGGGCCTGCTGTTGGCGGTGATTCTGGAGGCTGTGGTCTTCTGGAACGGGATGTTCCGGGTCTACTTCACCTCGGTGCAGTTGGGGATCAAGCACCGGATTCTGGCGGCGCTGTGCGGGTGGATTCCCCTGGTGAACCTATGGTATCTGGCAAAGGTCCTCCGCATTTGCAGTGACGAGGTGGAGTTTGAGACCCAGAAATGGGAGCTGGATGAGACCAGGGCGGAGAGCGAGGTCTGCAAGACGAAATACCCCCTCCTG
>CATLJA010000146.1 GCA_949959305.1 uncultured Oscillibacter sp. | reverse complement strand
TGGTGTGCTCCTCGTCCAGGCTGACCAGGTACACGGGGCCGCTGGTGGCCAGGTCCACGATGGAGGTGGTGGGCGCGCCGGCCACCACGAAGGCCGCGTCGATCTTCTTGTCCTTCAGGTTCTCGGTGCTGTCGCCAAAGCCCAGGTACACGGGGTTGATGCCGGTGTCGGGGTCGATGCCATAGGCGCTCAGCACGTCCACGGCGTTGAACCACACGCCGGAGCCCCGGTCGCCGATGGAGACGGACTTGCCGGCGAGGTCCGCTACGGACTTGATGTCGGGGTTGGTGGTGACGATCTGGACCTGCTCCATATACAGGGAGGCCACCACGGAGAAGTTCTCCACCTTGGAATCAAACAGCCGCTCGCCGTTGTAGGCGTAGCTCATAACGTCGGACTGGACGAAGCCCATCTGCACGTCGCCGGCGGCCAGGTTCTCGATGTTTTCCTTGGAGCCCCCGGAGGTGATAGCGGTGACGGAGACGCCGGTGTTGTTGGAGACATAGCTGGCCAGAACGCCGCCGAAGGCGTAGTAGGTGCCGGACTCGCCGCCGGTGCCGAAGGTCAGGGCCTTGGAGCTGCCGGAGCCCGCGCCGTCCTTCACGGAAGCGACCTCAATGCCCTTTTCGGCAAAATATTTGGCCGCGCCGGGGTGATAGGGCACGGAGGTGACAGAGGAGGCGAAGGCCAGGTCCAGCTCGCCGCCCTTGGCGTGCTGCTCGGTGATGGTGGGGATGTTTTCAAAGATGGCGGAAGTGAGGGCGTAAACGTCGTCCTCGGGCACGTCGTCCCGGACGATGACCACCGCGCCCACGGCCACGGTGCTGGTGTCCTGGGCAATGGAGGAGGCGGAGTTTCCGCTGTCCGCAGGGGCGGAGGAGCCGGAGTTTCCGCTGTCCGCGGGAGCGGAGCCGCCGGCCTTATCGCCGCCGCAGGCGGAGAGGAGCATGGCCAGCATGAGAACGGCCATCAGCAGAGAGAATTTCTTTTTCATCGTTCTTCCTCTTTTCAGGATTGGATTTTGCGAGGGTTGAATACAACTCCTGCAAGTATGCGTCTATCATACCATAAAATGCCCGCTGTTACAAGGGTCCATTTTCACATAGTAAATAATTTTTGCAAGTTACCATGAATCCACTTGCATTTGGGGGCGTATTTGTGAAAATGTTTGAGGGCGCCCCCGAAAGGGAGGGGAGATTTGCATAAGGCGGGCGGCCCCGCCGGAAGAAATTTTGTGCAAAAAAACAGGCCGCCCGGAGAGGACGGCCCGCCGCGAAGCGTTTATACAATTTTTCGGAGGGCCGGCGCGGCCGCTTTTTCCCCGGCCAGGCAGCGGATGATGTCCTGACGGGTGACGATGCCGATGAAGCTGTTCAGGTCATCCACCACAGGGACGAAGTTCTGCCGGACGATGGTGTCCAGCAGCTCGTCCACGGAGGCGGTGATGCGGACGGAGGGGTTTTCCCGGAGGATATCCCGGACGTGGAGCCGCTCCAGCTCCTTCAGGGAGCAGGGGCAGGGGGTTCCCTCGCCGGGGAGGAGCCGCCAGAGGAAATCTCCCTCGCTGACGGTGCCCACATACCGGCCCTTGCGGTTGATGACGGGGACGGCGCTGCGGCCGTGGTGCCGGAGCTTCTCCAGGCCCTGGCGGATGGTGTTGTCGTCATACAGGTAGGCGACGCGGTGCTTCGGCGTTAAAAGGTAAGCAATGTTCACAGTGATGCCTCATTTCTGATGGGCAGGCGGGCCGGCCCGCCTGGGTCGTGGTGGGGGTCTTCTGCATATCTATAATATACAGGAAGGGGCTGGATAAATGGTGAACAGTTTATGAAATCTGCCCAGGATTTTGGTTTTTGGCGGAAAGCTCTGGAAAAACGGAACAGGGCCAGCCTCGCGGCCGGCCCTGAACCTTATTGTTTGGAAGATTGGATGAAAAGAAGTTTTGTCTCTTGCAAGTATTAAGATACAGGAGAGTTGTTAAGGAAACCAGCGTCAATTGTTACAAAAGTCTTAAATCTTATGTCAACCATTTTCCCGGAGGCCGGAGAAGAAACCGGACAGGACCTGACGGCACTCCTCCTCCAGCACGCCGCCCACCAGGGCGGGGGAGTGGGGGAAGTTTTCCATGAACAGGTTGGTTACCCCGCCGCAGGCCCCGAAGCAGCGGTCCCGGGCCCCGAACCAGACCCGGCGTATGCGGGCGTTGAGAATGGCCCCGGCGCACATGGGGCAGGGCTCCAGGGTGACGTAGAGCTCGCACTCCTCCAGCCGCCAGGAGCCCAGGGCCCCGTTGGCCTGGGCGATAGCCTCCATCTCGGCGTGGGAGGCGGCGGAGCGCTTCTCCTCCCGGCGGTTCCGCCCCCGGCCCACCACCACGCCCTCGCGGACGACGACGCAGCCCACGGGGACCTCCCCGGCGGCGGCGGCCTCCCGGGCCAGGGCCAGGGCCTGTCTCATAAAAATTTCCTGCATAAGGGTTCCCTCCCGTATGAAAGCTGGCATATTTGTCCAGACTTTCCATATCATATAAAGTATTATACAGGAGGAACAACGCTATGAAAACCACTTTTTTCAAAAGGACCCGGCCGGACCCGGAGCTGCTGGCGCTGCGGGCGGAGCTCCAGAGCGCCCAGGGGGACCTGTCCCTGGCCTACCGCAGGTTTGACCAGGCGGTGGACCCGGAGCTGGTGGAGTCCTGCATCTATCAGATCAAGGCGGAGCGGGCCCGGTGCAACTACCTCATCCGGGCCATCAAGGAGCGGAGCCCGGAGGGCTTCCCCGCCCTGCCCCGGCTGGAGGGCGACGCGGTATGGACTTGAACCAGAAGATTATCGCCGCCCTACTGGCGGGGTTTTTCCTCATCGCCCTGCTGCGGGTGTTCAGCGCGCCGCTGAAGCTGGCGGTCAAGCTGCTGGCGAATACCCTCCTGGGCTTCCTGGCTCTCTGGGCGGTGAACGCAACCGCCGCAGCGACGGGAATCGCCCTGGGGGTAAACCTCTGGAACGCCCTGGTGATCGGGGTCCTGGGGCTTCCGGGCTTTGTGCTGCTGCTGCTGGTGCAGTGGGTGCTGTAGGCGGCGTACATAGAAAATCCCTCCGCCGGGGGCGCAATGTCATTAAATTAAGCGATTTAAGGGTCAGATACGGTGTATCTGGCCCTTAACGCAACCCGACAAATCTGGTTACACCGTTTAGCTGAT
>CATLJA010000145.1 GCA_949959305.1 uncultured Oscillibacter sp. | reverse complement strand
GTCCACCCTGGAGGAGCCCCCCCAGAACCGCCAGCCGGTGCAGACCTACGTGGTGGAGCACGACTGGGGGATGCTCTCCGACGCCATGCGCCGGGAGATCGACCGGGGCGGACAGGTCTACTACCTCCACAACCGGGTAGAGACGATCGATTTGACCGCCTCCCGGGTGAAAAAGCTGGTGGGCGAGGACGTGACCGTAGTGGTGGGCCACGGGAAGATGACCGAGCGGGATTTGAGCTCCGTCATGGAGCAGATGGTGGAGGGCACCGCCCAGGTGATGGTCTGCACCACCATCATCGAAACCGGCATCGACATCTCCAACGTCAACACCCTGATCATCGAGGACGCGGATAAAATGGGCCTGGCCCAGCTCCACCAGATTCGGGGCCGTATCGGCCGCAGCGCCCGGCGGGCCTACGCCTACCTGACCTACCGGAAGGGAAAGGTCCTCCAGGAAATCGCGGCCAAGCGCCTGTCCGCCATCCGGGAGTACGTGGAATTCGGCTCCGGCTTCCGTATCGCCATGCGGGATTTGGAAATCCGGGGGGCCGGGAACCTCCTGGGACCCGAGCAGTCCGGATACCTTCTCAGCGTGGGCTACGACCTTTATTTGAAGCTGCTGGAGGAGGCGGTGCTGGAGGAGCGGGGCGAGGAGAGGCCGGTCGAGACGGAGTGCTCCGCCGATCTGACCGTCAACGCAAATATCCCGGAGCGTTACGTCACCTCCCCGGAGCAGCGGATGGACCTCTACCGCCGCATTGCCGCCATCCGCTCCGACAGCGACGCGTCGGACCTGCTGGACGAGCTGCTGGACCGCTATGGCGAAGCGCCCAAGCCGGTGCTGGCCCTTCTGGACGTGGCCCTGCTCCGGGCGGCGGCGGGGAAAGCGGGCGTTTCGGACATCACCCAGAAGCGGGATGTCCTCCGGTTCCAGATGGCCGTTTTCCGCCCGGAGGCGGTGGTGCGGGTCTGCGGCCTGAACAAGTACCGCCAGCGGCTGAAGCTGGCCGCCGGGGAGGACCCTCCGGTCCTGACCCTGAAGCTGAAGCCCGGGGCCGGGTCCTTGGAGAGCGCCATGGAGCTGGTGGAGGATTTGAAGCTTCAGACAGGGGGATAGGCGAAAAACGCGAAAGCCCTTGTGCGGCCTGATACAAGAAAGCTGACACCCGCTGGGAAGCCGTTGCTTTTCAGCGGGTGCTGCTGTATAATGACCTTACCGGCAAAGCCGGATTCTTTGAGGAGGCGGACAGCATGAGACAAGTCGAACAATTAGACGTCAGTTACAGCACGAACGAAAACCGCTGCTCGGTTTTTGCCGGCGTTTGCAAGTCGCGGGAGCTGTTTGAGCAATATTGGGAAAAGGATTATGACCTTTTGGAGGATGACTGTATAGGCTTTGAAATGGGTGTTGATTTTGGTATCAATACCTATGATGAAGATTTTGCGGTTATGGTGATGCAGAAGAATTTGACCGCCAAAATAGACGAGCTTGTCAAGGACGCAGAAATTTTTGACATTGATGCGTTAAAAAGAATGTATCCGGATGGATTGGACAGGCCCTATAATGCGATTATCATTTTAGACAGGGTAATTTATGACGGCCCAATCAAAGAAGTACAAAATGAAACCTTCGGCTATTTTAAGTTCTTGGGGATGTTTGACAGCTGAAAACAATTACAGGCGGCTTTCGGCTTACCGCCCTGCATCCAAAACGCTTTTCATGAAAGCGGGATGATGGGGTTATGCAATATAAAAAGGGCAGGGCAAACCATTGCGGTCTGCTTTGCCCTTGACTTCTTTATGAAGCCTTAGCTGAGCGGGCCTCCGCGCTTTGTCATATCTCCCGCCCGCGTCCCATATAATGGTTCGGACAACCATACGGGAGGAGTGGGAGCGATGCAAAAACGGATGGGGGCGCTGGTCCTGGCCCTGTGCCTGACGCTCAGTGGCTGCGCCTTGGAAAAGGAGGAGAAAAACGCCTCCTTGCTGGGCCGGGCGGCAAAGCTGGGAGAGGAGCTGGCGCTGGTGACAGTGGACGGACGGGAGGTTCCGGCCTGGCGCTACCTCTACTGGCTGGCTTTCACCTGCGACCAGGTTCGGGAGAAATACAAGGATTCCGGATTGGCCCTGGACTGGGAGGCCCCTGTTCCCGGCGGCACTCTGGCGGAATATGCCAAGGACCAGGCCCTGGCCAACACGGCCCTTTACGCCACGGTGGAGAACTGGGCGGAGCGGTACGGCTGCGCTCTCAGCGAGACGGAGCGGGCCGCCCTGGCGAAAACCTGGGAGGAGCAGGCTGCGGCCCATGGCGGGGAGGAGGCGTACTTAAAGGAGCTGTCGGACCTGGGGCTGGACCGTCTGCGGGCGGAGGAGCTGGCGGAGGTGGGGATGCTCTATGCCAAGCTCTACGACCTCTGCCTTACGGAGGGCAGCGAGCTTTCCGGCCTCCTGGGGACGGCGGACAGTCTGACGGTGGACCGCATCCTGATTTCCGCCGGAGAGGATCGGGAGGCGGCCCGGGAAAAGGCGGCGGAGGTGTTTTCCCGCCTCAACGGGGCGGAGGACCCGGAGGCGGCGTTTCCGGCCCTGGCGGCGGAGGGGGACGACACGGCGGGCCCCCGGTCCCTGCTGCCTGGGGACGGGACCCTTCCCCAGGCGCTGGAGGAGGCGGCAAAGGCCCTGGAGGAGGGACAGTACTCCGGCATTCTGGAGTCGGAGGAGGGCTTTTCCATTCTCCGCCGCCTGGCGTCCGAAGGGGAGGCGCTGGCGGGGGAGGCGTTTGACCGCCTGCTCCAGGACGCGGCGGAGGGAGCCCTGGTCCGGACGGCTCCGGCCTATGACGCGCTGGACGCCGCCGCCTTCGACAAGGCCCTGGCGGAGCTGCGGGAGAAGGGGGAATAGAGGAGGCCGCCCTCTGGAAAATTTCGTCACCTTGACGAAAACGGCCCTGATTTTGTCAAAGATTTAACGAAATTGTAAAACCTGACGAAAGCCCATTGACGAAATGGGAAAGAATCTCTATAATGATACGCAGAGAAGGGCGGCCACCAGCTTGTCAAAAAATTGGCAAGGGTGCTCCGTCCTGCCCGTTGAGACTCCGGCGGCCCGCCGAGCCGCCAAAATATTACAAAACGGAGGAACATCATGAAAGATCTTTATGTTGTCAACTGCTGCCGTACCGCCATCGGCTCCTTTGGCGGCAGTCTGAAGAACACTCCCGCTGCGGAGCTGGGCGCGATTGTGGTCAAGGAGGCCCTGAACCGCGCCGGCGTGGCGCCGGAGAACGTGGATGAGGTCATGTTCGGCTGCATCCTCACCGCCGCTCAGGGCCAGAACGTGGCCCGCCAGGTCTCCATCAAGGCCGGCATCCCCTATTCCGTTCCCGCTTATACCGTGGGCATGGTCTGCGGCTCCGGCATGAAGTCTCTTATCGAGGGCGCCCGCTCCATTCTGGCGGGGGACGCCGACGTGGTGGTCTGCGGCGGCACCGAGAACATGAGCGCCGCTCCCTTCGCCTCCATGGACGCCCGCTGGGGCGCCCGCATGGGCGACAAGAAGCTAGTGGA
>CATLJA010000144.1 GCA_949959305.1 uncultured Oscillibacter sp. | reverse complement strand
TGTTCCCGCCCCGGCTGGAAAATTCGGAGGAGGATCTGAACCGGCTGGTGTGGGACAAGGTCCACGAGCTCTACGGGGAGGACCCGCCAAAGCTCATCGTGGACCGGCTGAACGTGGAGCTGGGGGGCATTCTGGGCAAGTACGACGTGGTGTACATGTCCGCCCAAAAGCTGGTGCAGCGGTCCCTGGAAAACGGCTATCTGGTGGGCTCCCGGGGTTCCGTGGGCTCGTCCCTGGCGGCCTACATGTCCGGCATCACGGAGGTCAACTCCCTGCCGCCCCACTACCGCTGCCCGAAGTGCAAAAACAGCGAGTTCGTCCAGGACGGGTCCTACGGCTGCGGCGCGGACATGCCGGACAAGGTCTGCCCGCTCTGCGGCACGAAATACGAGAAAGACGGCTTTGACATTCCCTTTGAGACCTTCCTGGGCTTCGGCGGCGGCAAGGTGCCGGACATCGACCTGAATTTCTCCGGCGAGTACCAGGCCCGGGCCCACCGCCACGCCATTGAGATGTTCGGCGAGACCCAGGTGTTCCGGGCGGGAACCATCGGTACCCTGGCGGAGAAGACGGCTTACGGCTTCGTGAAAAAATACCTGGAGGAAAACCAGATGACCGTGGGCCGGGCGGAGGAGAACCGGCTGACCTTGGGCTGCGTGGGGGTCCGGCGGACCACCGGGCAGCACCCGGGGGGACTGGTGGTGGTTCCGGCGGACAAGAGCATGGAGGACTTCTGCCCCGTCCAGCACCCGGCGGACGCGGACGATTCCGACACCATCACCACCCATTTTGAATACCACTCCATGGAGGCGAACCTCTTAAAGCTGGACATGCTGGGCCACGATGACCCCACCATGGTCCGCATGATGCAGGATCTCACCGGGGTGGACCCCCAGAAAATCCCCCTGGACGACCCGGACACCATGTCCATTTTCACCTCCAGCAAGGTGCTGGGCTATGAGAACGACGAGATTCTGGGCCCTACCGGGGCGGTGGCCATCCCGGAGTTCAACACCCGCTTTACCCGGCAGATGCTGGTGGACACCCAGCCAAAGGATTTCAGCACACTGGTGCGGCTCTCCGGATTTTCACACGGCACCGACGTGTGGCTGGGCAATGCCAAGGAGCTGATTGTCAGTAAGACAGCCACGGTTCTGGAGACGGTGGGCTGCCGGGACGATATTATGCTTTATCTCATTTCCAAGGGGCTGGACCCGAAAATGAGCTTTAAAATCATGGAGTCCGTCCGAAAGGGAAAGGTGAAAAAGGGAGGCTTCGAGCCCGGCTGGGAGGAGGCCATGCGGGAGCACGGCGTGCCCGAGTGGTATATCGGCTCTCTGGCCAAAATCGGTTATCTCTTTCCCAAGGCCCACGCCGTGGCCTACGTCATGATGGCCTTCCGCATCGCCTGGTACAAGGTTCACGAGCCCCTGGCCTTTTACGCCACCTTCTTTTCCGTCCGGGCGAAGGCCTTTGACGCGGAGTTCTGCTGTGCCGGGAAGGAGGCGGTGAAGAAGAAAATCCGGGAGATTGAGAACAACAAGGACGCCACCGCCGTGGAGCAGAACCTGCTGACCACGCTGGAGGTCTGCTATGAGTTTTACCTACGGGGCTTCCACTTCGAGACCATCGACATCTACCGCTCCGACGCCACCAGGTTTGTCATCACGGACGGCGGGCTGCTGCCGCCCTTCACCACGGTTCACGGCCTGGGGGAGGCGGCGGCCCAGGACACGGTGGAAAAGCGGAAGGGGAAGGAGTTCATTTCCATCGAGGAGTTCGCCCTGTGCTGCAATAAGCTTTCCAAGACCCACATTGAGCAGCTGAAGGCCCTGGGGGCCTTCGCAGGCATGGCGGAGACCAGCCAGATTACGCTGTTCTGATTCTGCCAAGACCGGAATAGGAGGAACAAGCGAAAAACCAATGGAGAGGAATCGCCCTGATTCTGCTCAGTATTACGCTGATGCTCGGCGCTTTGGGAGATGGGTGGAGATACTTTTTCGATTTGGATTTCAGCTGGCAGCACGTGTTTGCGGTGCTTGGCATTGCCGGAGCCGTTATGGTGTTTTTGCCCGAGAAAAAGTGAGGGCGAATAGTAGAAGCGATAAAAGCGGAGAGGGGACAAATGTCCTCTCTCCGTTTTTTACGCCGTTGTTTCCATGGCCCGCCGCAGCATCCGCTCCGTCATGCCCTCGCCCAGCTGGCAGAGGCGGCGGAACTGCTTTCCGATGTCGTAGCGCATTCCGCCGTTCAGCCAGGCCATGACCTGCCCGAAGCACTCGCACTGGTAGAACCGGATGATGACCTCCCGGTCCTCTGCCGGGATGGGGAGGCCGCCGGCGGCCGCGGCGGCGTAATCCTCCACCACCCGGCGGCATATGTCCATCAAGCACAGCTCAAAGAGGCTGCGGTGGGCGGACTGGTTGATGTGCAGCACCGCCTGCCGGTGCTCCTGGGCAAAGCGGGCGGCGGTTTCCAGGCAGTCCGCCAGGGACAGGCTGGGTCCCTGGGCGGCGATGATGGCGTCCGCCTGGTCCATGACCAGCTCCTCCAGCAGGGCGGGAATGTCCTTGAAATGATAGTAAAAGGTATTCCGGTTTACTCCGCAGTCCTGAACAAGGTCCTTTACGGAAATTTCCCGGAGGGGCCGCTCCTCCAGAAGGCGGAGGAAGGAGGACTTGAGCGCCTCCCTGGCAGGGGAAGTCATGAGAGCCTCCTTTCCTCACGGGGAAACAGCCCGGCGGCGGCGCTGTCCGCCAAGCGCTGGGCGGCGGCCAGCAGCTCCGCCTTGGGCAGGGCCATGTCCTTTTCAAACCACTCCGACAAAAGGCCGATAAACCCCCAGGCCAGGAAGTTCAGCAGGTAGTCCGTCAGCCGGGCGTCTGCGGGACGGAACCAGGAGCGGACCAGCGGTGCGCCGTTTTCGTGGACCAGCCGCTGAATGGCCTGGAAAAAGCCGCTGGCCTCGCTGCTGGAGAAAAGAATCGTGCAGGTCTCCCGGTTCTCCACGGCAAAGTCCAGCACCGGCTCAAATACCGGGGCCACGCTGCCCACGGCCACGGTCTCCTGCATGTGGGCGTCTACCAGGGACTGGAGCTCTTCCAGAAGATCCTCCTCCACGCTGCGCAGCAGCTCCGCAGTTCCGGTGTAGTGGAGGTAAAAGGTGGCCCGGTTCATATCCGCCGCGTCGGTCACGTCGCGGACGGAGATGTCGGAGAAGGTCTTTCGCTTCATCAGCTCCAGGAGGCTCTCCTTTAAAAGCTTGCGGGACCGCCGGGCCCGGCGGTCTTCAGGATTTTTCAGCATAACGGTTCTCCTTTGGACGAGTTAGGCATTTGCCTGGTTTTGTCTATTGACTGTATTTCCTGCTTTTACTATAATCGACTAAAGTCAATAAGTCAACAAAAATATTTTAATTAGCGAATGTCGATTAAATGGAGGAATCGTTATGACCTGGCACACCATAAGGAAACGCGTGTCCGCCCTGGCCCTGGCGGTGGTTTTAACTGTGACGCTGTCCCTGCCCGCCTCGGCGGCGGGAAGCGTTGGCGACGGCGTGACTCCCACCTATGACGAGGCGTACTACGCCACGCTGGACTATTACGGCAATCTGCTGGAGGGCAGCGTGGTAAAAAGCTACGCCATGAACGGCAAAAACAGCCTG
>CATLJA010000143.1 GCA_949959305.1 uncultured Oscillibacter sp. | reverse complement strand
CCAGGACCATCTGGCTCTTCCACAGGGGGATGGTGTTCACCAGGGAGGACTGGATTTTCTCCACCATCAGCGTGTCGTTGTTCTGGAGCAGGCGGGTCTGGGGGCCCATCTGAATGGAGATCATCCGGGTCAGCTCCAGGTCGTGGAGCTTCTTCTCGAACCGCTCGCACATCTGCATTAAATCGTTGTACCGCTGGGCGTCCTCCTGGGCGCCGGTCTGCTCCGCCCTGGCCCGGAGGGCGGGGAGCTCGTTCTCCCGGACCTCCGCCAGCTTCTTCTTCCCCGCCAGGATATACATGGTCAGCTCTTTGTAGTACTTGAGGTTCAGCTCGTACATCTGGTCGAACATGGCCACGTCCTTCATCAGCGTGACCTGATGCTGCTCCAGCTCCCGGACGATTTTGTCCACGTTGCTTTCGACCTTGGAGTACTGGGCCTTCATGACCTCCAGCTTGTTCCCGGCCTTTTTGAACTTGCCGAAGAGGCCCTTTTTCTCCTCCTCCCCGCCGAAGCCCTTCAGCTCCACCACCAGCTCGGAGAGGGACTTGCCCACCTCTCCCAGGTCCTTGGTGCGGACGGAGGCCAGGGCGCTTTCGGAAAAGCCCGCCACGTTCTTCTGTGCCGCCGCGCCGTACTGGAGGATGAGGTTGGAGTCCATCACGTCGATTTTCTTGGAGAACTCCTCCACGGCCTTCTTCTCCGCCTCGGAGAGCATGGAGTCATCCAGCTCCACCGGCTTCACCTGGGGCTTTTCCGGCTCGGGGGCGGCGGGAGTGGAGGCCGGGTCCAGGGTCAGCTCCGGCGCGGGGATGGAAGCCAGCTCCTGGGCCGCCGCGGCGGCGGGGTCCAGGGTCAGCTCTGGAATCATGTTGTCATTCATAGTTGTTTTCCTCCTTTTTTGTTCCCGCCGCCCGGAGGGTCCGGACCCGCGTCCAGCCCGCCCAGACGGCCGGGGCCGGCGGGCGCATGCCCTTCTTTTCCTTACAGCTCCAGCCTGATGTCCGTCCCGTCCGCCTGAACCGCATCGGCCTTCATCTCCGGCTCCGTCAGCCCTTCCCGGGCCAGCAGCGTCTCCATTACCTGGATGTCGGCGGACACGTCCAGCGCGTCGGCCCCATAGAGGCCGTCCAGCTGCTTTTCAAAGGCTTTGACGATGGTTTTCAGCATGTCCTCCACCTTCACCTTGGTTCCGTCGATGTTCTCCCCGGAGACCCCCGCGCCGCTCATGCGGTCGTAGGTGTTCAGCAGCTTCAAGGTGGTTGGCAGGTAGAAATCCATGAACTTCCGGATTTGGGGAAGCTTGTCCGGGTCGTCCTTCACGGCCTGGAAAATCTTCTCCGACACCTGGCTCAGCCGCACGATGTCGGCGGACACGCCGGGGTCGGCGATATTGTCGTCCAGCCGCTTCATCTCGCCAAGGGCCAGCTTCCCGTCCCTGATGACCTTGTCCAGCTCCGCATTTCCGGTGGAGGGGGCAGGCTGGGGCTTTTTGGTGGCCTCCTCCTTCTTCTCCGTCCCGGCGGACCCGGCCCGGGCTCCCGCCCCCTGGCAGATTCCGTTCACCAGCAGGAACGCCGCCGCCGACACCGCCGCCAGCAGGAGGTACGCGGCGGTGGTGTACAGGGGCAGGAACAGCCCGCCCAGCAGCCACAGCAGCCCCACGGCATAAAAGGGGGCGACAGGCTTTCGTTTGGCCGTCATAGAAGAACCTCCATTCGTCACATATTCCGTAAGTTTGTATATTATACTCCCCCGACGGCCCGTTGGTCAAGCCGGGGGGCCGCAAATTCACAGTAAATTCCAAAAAAGGCGAAAACGCCCGGCCGGGCGTTTTCAGGGAATTCCGTAAATCCCGCTTACCGGGTCCCGCCACAGGGGCAGGCACGGCGGGCGGAAGGTGCACCAGACAAAGCAGAAGGCCAGCCCCCACAGCGCCGCCAGGCCCAAAATCTGCATCCAGCCGGAGGAGAGCCTTCCCCGGCGGAGCAGGGCGAAATCCAGGACAAAGGCCGCCAGGTCCGCCAGAAAGAAAATGGCAATATCCACCCAGGTGATATTCCGGCCCAAGACGCCGGTGTAGGTATAGAACAGCACGGGAATCAGGACCAGCCCCGTCAGGACGCTGACGGCCCGGACCGCCAGAAGGTTCGGGTAGTTCCGCCCCAGCAGCCCGGCCTGGACCACGGAGAACAGGAACAGGGGCACAAAGAGAAGCTTCATGTGCTCCCAGGTGGACTCGTTGACGGAGGAGGCGCAGGCCGCCAGAACGCTTCCGCCGCTCCACTCATAGACAAAGTGCAGCAGCGTCCCCAGCGCCCCGGTGAACAAAAAGCCCCCCAGCTCCCAGAAAAACAGCTTCCGTCTCATAGAACCAGCCTCCGCCCGGATGAAGTTGCGGCAATGCCGCCTCTCCATTCTGTGCGGAGGCTGGAAAAAATATGCGCGGTTTACATGTGCCCGGGCGCGTCCACGCCGATGAGGGCCAGGCCGTTTTTCAGCACAATCCGGGTATCGTCCGCCAGCCGCAGACGGGCGGACGCCAGGGCGGGAGCCTCCTCCCGGATATGGCAGGCGGTGTAGAAGCGGTGGAAGCAGCCCGCCAGCTCCATCAGGTAGCGGTTCACATGGGAGGGGTCGTAGTTCTTCGCCGCAGCCCGGATGACGTCCGGCCACGCGGCCAGCTGCTTGATAAGGACCTCCTCCGCCTCCGCCGTCAGAAGGCTCAAGTCCGCCGTCCCCGGGGCGGGAACCGGCAGACCCTCCCCCGCCAGCTTCTCAACCAGGGAGCAGATGCGGGCGTGGGCGTACTCCACGTAGTAGATGGGATTTTCGGAGTCCTCCCGGACGGCAAGGCCCAGGTCGAAGTCCATCTGCGTGTCCGGCTTGGCGTTGAAAAACCACCGGGCGGCGTCCACCGGCACCTCGTCCAGCAGGTCCGAAAGGGAGATGGCCTTTCCGGTGCGCTTGCTCATTTTCACCAGCTCCCCGTCCCGCAGCAGCTTCACCAGCTGCATCAGCACGATGTCCAGCTTCCCGCTGCCGTCCAGGCCGAGGGCGTCCAGGGCGCCCTTCAGCCGGGCCACGTGACCGTGGTGGTCCGCGCCCCAGATGTTGATTACCCGGTCAAAGCCCCGGGTCTCGAACTTGTTGCGGTGGTAGGCGATGTCCGCGGCGAAGTAGGTGTAAAAGCCGTTGGCCCGGCGCAGCACGTCGTCCTTCAGGTCCAGCTTCTCTATATCCTTTTCCTTCTTTCCCGCCTTCAGCAGGTTTTCCCGCATAATCTCAGCGGTTTTCAGCCACAGGGCCCCGTCCTTCTCATAGGTCCGCCCGGCTTTGGTCAGAAGCTCCGCCGTCTCCGCCACCGCGCCGCTGTTATGGAGGCTGGACTCATAAAACCAGGTGTCATACGCAATCTTATAGCGGCGGAGGTCCGCCTCCATCTTCGGAAGGTTCACGGACAGGCCGTATTCCGCCATGGCGGCCATCCAGACCTCCTCCCGGGTTGCGCCGGGGAAATCCCCCGCCTGGGCCAGGAAGCCCCGGGCCAGCTCCCGGATGTCGTCGCCCTGGTAGCCGTCCTCCGGGAAGGGGTGCTCCTTCTCCCCGTAGGTGAGCTGCATGCAGCGGGCGTAGATGGACCGGGCGAACTTGTCAATCAGGTGCCCAGCGTCGTT
>CATLJA010000142.1 GCA_949959305.1 uncultured Oscillibacter sp. | reverse complement strand
GCCCGCCGACCGCCCCAGCCGCCGGAGGCTCAGGGCGAAGTTCACCAGGTGGGAGGCCGCGAAGCTGAAATAGTACCCTCCCATGCCGAACCGGGGCAGCAGCAGCCAGAGGAGGACCACGTCCAGCAGGTTCGTCAGCAGGTTGTACCGGGCGTTGGCGCTCTGCTGGCCCAGGCCCTTGCACATGGCGTCCACCACGATGTCCAGGTAGAGGACGGGGACCAGGGGCGCGTACAGCCGGAGGCAGGCCCCGGCGGCCTCGCTTCGGTAGAGCAGGCGCCCCAGGGGCCGGGCGGCGGCGAAGACGGCCCCCCCGGCGCAGACGCCGAACAGCCAGGAGACCCGGAGGCCCTGCCGTGCCAGGTAGCGGACCCGGACCCGCCCCGGGCGCCGGGCGCAGCGGGAGAACTCCGCCACCAGCAAATCCGCCAGGGAGGCCAGGATGGCGGTGGGGAACATCAGCACCGGGAAGACCATGCCGTGGAGCACGCCGTAATCCGCCATGGCGTTGACCGTTCCGGCGAACAGGGCCAGGCGGCGGGGGATAATGAGGTTTTCCACCGTGCTCAGCCCCGCCCGGAGGTCGTCCGCCAGCCCCACCGGCAGGCCCATCCGGAAGACCCGCCGCCAGGGAGGGCGGTCCCCCCGGCCCTGGGGGTTCCCCTCCCGCCGGAGGAGCCACAGGATTCCCAGGGACAGCGCCCCGGCGGCGGAGGACCCCAGGGCCACCGACAGGCAGGCCCGCTCCGCATCCCCGCCCGCCCAGCGGAGCAGGAGGGCGAAGGTGACGGCCATGGCGCAGCCCTGCTCCAGGAATTCCACCGCCACCAGGGTCCGCAGCCGCCCGGCGGCGGTGAACAGCCCGGTCATCACCCCGTTCAGGCAGGCCGCCGGCAGGAACAGGGCGAAGGCCCGGAGGGCGGATTCCGCCGCTCCGTCCCCGATCCACCCGGCGGCGGCGCGGGGAGCGAGAAGCCAGAGCCCCGCCGCCGCGGGCAGGGCGAAGAGGAGGCAGTACCAGATGCAGCCCCGCAGGGCCGGGCGGACGCTCCGCCGCCGCCCCAGAGCCTCGGCGGAGAGATACAGGGCGCAGGTCCGGGCCCCGGCGGAGCCCAGGGTGAAGGCCAGCGCCCGCACGGAGAGGACCAGCTGCAAAAGGCCCACCCCGGCGGCTCCCATCCGGCCGGAGAGATAGACCTGAAAGCTCATGGCCGCCAGCCGGAGAACCAGGTTTGCCCCGGTGAGCAGCAGCGCGCCGTAAAACATGGTGCTTCCCTTTTTCAAAACAACACCCCCGTCCTACACTATATGGACGGGGCGGGGCGGGTAGGACAAAAAGGGCGGCTTGAACCGGCGGCGGGGGTGTGGTACAATCAGTGAAAAACGCGCCGGCCTCGGTTGGCGGCGGGGAGGGGACTATGAAGCAGTACATCGTGGACGCCTTCGCGGAGGAGCTGTTTACAGGGAATCCGGCGGCGGTCCTTCCATGCAAACGCATGCCGGACCCGGAGCTCATGTGGAAGATCGCCATTGAGAACAATTATTCGGAGACCGCCTTTGCCGTCAAAACCGGCGGCGGGACCTACGACCTGAAGTGGTTCACACCCGGCGGGGAAATCGACCTCTGCGGCCACGCCACGCTGGCGGCGGCCTATGTCATCGGCAGGTTTGTGGAGCCCGGCGTCCGGGAGATGCGATTCCGCACCCTGAGCGGGGAGCTGCGGGCTGCGCGGGACGGGGAGCGGGTCTTCCTGGATTTTCCCGTGGGGAGGACAAGGCCCGTCCCGGTGACGGAGGCGATGCTGGCGGCGGCGGACGGCATGGCCCGGGAAGCGTATTTTGACGGCGGGGACCTGGTGATCGCCGTTGAGAGCGAGGCGGAGCTGGAGCGGTTCATCCCCAGCGACGACCGGATTTTAAAGCTGGAGGACCTGCGGGACGGGCTGGGGCTGGTCCTGACCGCGCCTTCCGCAGAATATGATTTCGTGTCCAGATACTTTTACCCCTGCTCCTATCCCCGGGCGCATGTGATGGAGGACCCCGTGACCGGGCGGGCCCACACGTTCCTGGCCCCCATCTGGGCGGAGAAGCTGGGGAAAACCGTTATGACAGCCCGGCAGATTTCCCGGCGGGGCGGCGTGGTGTCCGTCCGGCTGGAGGGGGAGCGGGTCTTCCTGGGCGGAAGGGCCCGGCTGTTTATGGAGGGGGAGATTCCCTTTGATTTGTAAGGGCGCCCCGGCCCTTTCAGGGCTTAGCCATTTTTCAAACGCGGCCTAGGCCGGAAGGAATCCAGAAATGCGAACGTATGAAAAGGAGAAAGCACATATGATTGTCGCCGTTATCGCCGGGACCCCGGTGGACACCCAAATGGGCGTGGACCTCATGAAGCGCAGGGGGGCGGAGGCCCTGGGCTTCCCCGTCTGCCAGAGTCCGGAGGAGCAGACCGCCTTTCAGGTGGGCTCTCTCTCCGCCCGGGAGGCCGCCGTGGGGGCCATCCTGGACGGGATTCGCTCCCGGGGCGTGGAGCGCGTCCTCCTCTACTGCAATTCCCTCAGCGCCACCGTCGACGCCCACGCCCTGGCGGAGGCCCGGGGACTCCGCATCTGGACCCCCATGGACGTGTACGGCGAGATTGCCGGCCGGTACCGCCGGGCGGGGGTGCTGGCCGCCAACTGCCAGGGAGCCGCCGGGGTGGAGCGGGCCATGGTGAACGCCAGCCCGGGGATACTGGTCCTGGGAGCGGCCAACCTGGCGCTGGTCCGGGGCGTGGAGGCGGGAAGGCCGCCGGAGGAGCTGGCGGAGGACTGCGCCCTGGCGGAGGCCCTCCGCTTTTTCGAGCGCAACGGGGCGGAGGCCGTGGTGCTGGGCTGCACCCACTTCCCCTACGTGAAAGAGGCCCTGGAAAGGCGGACGGCCCTGCCGGTCCTGGACCCGGCGGAGCGGCTGGCGGAATTGGTGCTGTCCGCCTGAAAAGGACGGCCGCCGGGAGGCGGAGCTCCCCGGCGGCGCAAGGGTTTCGCAGGAAAAGGCAAAATTTCCAGAAAAATTGCCGTTCACAGACTGGACATTTTTACAAGAAGGGTGTACAATGTGAAGCACTATGTGATAGTATGTCCAGGCACGTCAGCCGTCCCGAGGTGGGGCCGTCTTACCGTCCGCGCCCGGGCCGCTGTCAGGAGTAAAAAATGAGGTGAAATAATGGCACAAGCGTTCTTTGGCGGCGTTCATCCCCACGATATGAAAGCCGCGACCAATGAAAAGGCCATCGAACAGCTGCCCGCCCCGGCTCAGGTGGTCATCCCCATGTCCCAGCATTTCGGCGCGCCATGCACCCCCCTGGTGAAAGCCGGCGACCACGTGAAGGTGGGCCAGAAAATCGGCGAGTTCCGCGGGCTGGGCGCCCCCATCCACGCCAGCGTCTCCGGCACCGTCAAGGCGGTGGAGCCCCGGCCCTATTCCATGGGCGGGAACATCATGTCCGTTGTCATCGACAACGACATGCAGGACGAGGTCAGCGAGGAGGTTCAGGCCCCCGCCAGCCCCGACGCCCTGAGCGTTGACGAGATGGTGGAAATCGTGAAGAATGCCGGCATCGTCGGCATGGGCGGCGCGACCTTCCCCACCCACGTGAAGATTTCCGGCGGCATCGGGAAGGTGGACACCGTGATCATCAAC
>CATLJA010000141.1 GCA_949959305.1 uncultured Oscillibacter sp. | reverse complement strand
GGGAGCTCAAGCGCCTGCGGGAGAAGCGGGAGGAGCTGGCGCGGCGTCTTTCCTCCGAGACGGACGGGGAGAAGGCCCGGGCCCTGGAGCGGAAGCTGGCCCAGGCGGAAAACGAGCTGGCGCAAAAGGACAACGACGCTTACCGCCGCCGGCGCACAAAATTTACAAACGGCTGAAGGGGACTGCTTAAAATATGAGCGAACAGCGCGGAGAAATTTTTCTCCGCGCTGATATTTTACAAGCCTTTCGTCGGAAAAGCTGGTATAATGGTGGCAGAAAAGGAGGGAGGCCCTGTGCGAAACAAGCCCGGGACGGCGGTCCGCGACGATGAGCTGCGCCTGGAAGCGTACCGCTTCCGCCGCTCCTTTCCGAAGCATTTCCACGATCATTACGTTGTGGGCTGCATAGAGAGCGGGCAGGGAACCCTGATTTGCAGGGATGTGGAGTACTTTTTGAAGGAGGGGGATATTGTCGTCTACAACCCCGGGGACACCCACTCCTGCGCGGACAGCGGCGCGGCCCTGGATTACCGGGGGCTGCATATCCCAAGGGAAACCATGCTGGATTTTAGCGGGGAGCTGACCGGGCGGCGGGCGCTGCCGGCGTTTTCCAGGAACGTCCTCTCCGACGCGGCGGCGGCCTGTGATTTCCGGGCCCTTCATGAGCAGATTATGAGCGGCTCCCGGGAGTTTGACCGGGAGGAGCGGCTGCTGCTTCTGCTGTCCCGGCTGCTGCGGCTCTGCGGCCAGCCCTTCGAGGAGCGGGTCCCGGCCGGGCGGGAGGCGGTGGAGCGGGCCTGCGCGCTTATGGAGCGGCGCTATGGGGAGCGGATTACCCTGGACCTCCTCTGCGCCGAGGCGGGGCTGAGCAAATCGGCGCTGCTCCGGGCCTTTGCCAAGGAGAAGGGGCTCACGCCGTACAGCTATCTGGAAAATCTGCGGATTGGCAAGGCGAAGAGGCTGCTGGAGCGGGGCGTTCCGCCCGCTGAGGCGGCCCTGCGCACCGGCTTTTCCGACCAGAGCCACTTTACCAACTATTTCAGTCGCTTTATCGGCTTGTCCCCGGGCGCGTACCGGGAGATTTTTTCAGACAGGGGGAAAGCTTTCCATGAAAAATGAAACTGCAAGGGGCCACGCCGCGGCCCTGTTCACCATCGTTGTATGGGGGACTACGTTTATCTCCACCAAGGTCCTGCTGAGGGGCTTCCAGCCGGTGGAAATCCTGTTCATCCGCTTTGTTCTGGGCCTGCTGGCCCTGTGCGCCGCCTGTCCCCGGCGGATGCGGGGCGTCACAAGGCGGCAGGAGCTGATCTTCGCCGGGGCGGGCCTTTGCGGCGTGTGCCTGTACTACCTGCTGGAGAACATCGCCCTGACCTACACCCTGGCCTCCAACGTGGGGGTCATTCTCTCCGTCATTCCCTTTTTCACGGCGGTGCTGTCCCACCTGCTTTTAAAGGAGGAGCGGCCCGGCGGCGGGTTCTATCTCGGGTTTGTGGTGGCGATGGCCGGGATTTCCCTCATCAGCTTCAGCGGCTCCCGGCTGGAGCTGAATCCCATAGGGGATTTGCTGTCCCTGCTGGCGGCGGCGGTCTGGGCCTGCTATGTGATTTTGACCCGAAAGATCAGCGCCTGGGGCTGGAATACCATCCTCACCACCCGGCGGACCTTCTTCTGGGGGATTTTGTGGATGCTCCCGGCGCTGCTGCTTTTCGACTGCCGCCTGGGACCGGAGCGGTTCGCCAATCCGGTGTACCTGGGGAACCTGCTGTTCCTGGGCTTCGGCGCGTCGGCGGTGTGCTTCGTGACCTGGAACCTGGCGGTGAAGCTGCTGGGGCCTGTGAAGACCAGCGTCTATACATACCTGGCCCCCGTCATCACTGTGGCGGCCTCGGTGCTGATTCTCCACGAGCCCATCACGCCCCTGGCGGCTCTGGGAGCGGCGCTGACTCTGGCGGGGCTGCTGCTGTCCCAGGGAAAGAGCCTGCTGAAAAAAGAGGCGGAATGAGGCCGGGTGCCGTCCTTCCCTGGGAGAAAGGCACTTTCAGCCGGAGGGGGTTCCTTACGGCATCGCCTCCAGAACCTCCGGGAGCGTGTTGTTCAGGTCCGAGAGGCAGAGGCAGCCGCCGCCAAAGAGCCGGGTCAGCCGGGCCCGCTCCTCAATGGCCTGCCCGTTGAGATACCAGACGTCGTTCTCCCCCTCTCCCTCCAGGTAGGCGCAGGCATAGCGCCCGGAGTAGTGGCTCCTGCCGCTCCGCTCCGCCACGCGGGCGGCAAGCTCCTCCCCGGTGAGGGAAGCCAGCTCCCGGCCCTTTTGGGCTGTCCCGGTGGAGGTGAGGAACAGCGTCAGCTTTCCGGCGTCCACCACGCCCCGGAGGCGGTTCAGCGCGTAATAGACCTGTTCCAGGGGCTCCAGCGGGATGACGGTCTGCCCGGCGGTGGATTCCGCCTTCCGCTCAAAGCGCAGGACCAGCCGGTCCGCGGCCTCGCCCAGGCCCGCGTAGTCATAGCCGAAGATGGCTCCCTTCCAGGTGGGGGCCTCCGCCCCGACATACAGCAGCCGCTCCCCCAGCTTCTCCCGCAGAAGGCGGACTGTGGAGGTAAGCGTGTCCCGCTGGGGTTCGGTGGTAAGGCCGGTGATATCCAGGAAAAGCCCGCCGTAGCCCTCCGCCTCCACTGCCTGGAACAGAGCCTCCGCCAGCAGTTCCGCCTCGTTCTCCCGGACGTGGTAGGCGGTGCCGGAAACGTAAAGCAGCGGCTTGGCCCCCGCTGCCCCGGCGGCGGCGCGAATGGCCCGGGCCTCCTCCCCGTCCATGGTGGAGACGATCTGGGGCGCGCCGTTATAGGCCAGCTTGGCGGCGGCTACGCCCACGGCCTCATAGCCCTTCAGCTCCGGCAGGTTCTTTTCGGAGACGGCCACGCCAGCGCGGCTGAGGGTGGAACCGCTAAGCTTGTCGTGAAGGCGCATGACCATGGCGGCGGCCTGCTCCCGGGCGACATGGCTGTCGGGGGAAAAGTCGGAAACGGCGGTCCCGTCCATCAGGCCCAGGCCGTAGGCCATCACGATGCAGCCGTTGTTCGCCTTCACGTCCTGGAAGGGCAGGGACATGTCCTGAATCAGCCCGGCAATGCTGCCGTAGCCCAGGGCGCGCACCAGCATGGAAGCGGCCTCGCTGCGGGTGACGGGGTCCTGGGGGCGGAAGCTTCCGTCCTGGCCGGCAATGGCTCCCTGGTGATAGGCGGCCTCCACCACCCCGGCGTACCACGCCGTCTCCGGCACGTCCTCGTAAACCGCCCGGGCGGGAGACGTGGGCTTCCAGCCCAGCACCCGGCACAGCACCACCACAAACTCGGCCCGGGACATCTCCTTCCCCACGCCGAAGCTGCCGTCAGCCTCCGGGTAAAAGTACTTCAGGGATACGCAGCGCTCGATATCCTCCTTGGCCCAGAAATCCTCCGGCACGTCGGAGAGGGCCGCGGCGGGAGCGGCGGACGCCCCTGCCAGCAGGGCGCACAGCAGCAAGCAGGCAAGCGCCTTGCGCAGTCGTTTCATGTATCTCAGCTCCTTGTCGTTGAAATGATTCTCCTATTTTAGCAGATTTTTCCCCGCCCGTCAAATCCAAGAACCTGTATTCACAGACGGCGTTCAACGGTTGTGAATACAGGTTCTAAGCTGCCAAAACGCCCGGCGGAGGCTGGGGCCTGTTCCCATAAGACGAAACGCCCAGCTTTTCGGCAAATTTTGCCGACTGCTGCGTTATAAATTTTTGACGTACATCAGCACGCCTGCAAATTTTTACCTTGCATCCGGCTGAAATCTGCTCAAAAATCCGCGCATTTTGTGAACCGACCTTAAAAAACCTCTTGACTTGGAGCGGACTCTAAGTGCTATGCTGGAGGAGAGCGCCGGACGGCGCTCGACGGCTGGGAATACGGGTTCTTACATAAAGGAGGCAGCGCGATGACGATTCGGGAAGTAAGCGAGCGGTACGGCCTTTCCTCCGACACTCTCCGGTAT
>CATLJA010000140.1 GCA_949959305.1 uncultured Oscillibacter sp. | reverse complement strand
GGGTTCCAGTCCATTACTTGCCCTCCCTCTGCTATGCCAGATTATTTACAACTATTTTAGTATATCGAATGCCAAAATTCAACCAAATTATTATCCGCCATCAGTGATGGCCCATCCGCAATCCCATTACCCCTGCGCCGCGCCCCCGTCTGCGCCGCCCTCCTGCGCTGTGTGGGCGGTTTTGGCGGTGGGCTGGGTACCCCTCCCCGCCGGTTCCACGCCCTGTACGGGGGCTGTGGCAGCGTTCTGGGCGGTCAATCCGTCCAGTATTCGGCGGCTGTGTTCGGTCAGTACGGTCTGCTCCAAAGGTGTCGGGCAGCAGCTTCTCAAAAAGCCCCATGCGCTTGCAGAGCCGGTTTGTCCTGTCCTTGCGCTCCTGCTCTTTCTGCTCTTGGATGAGCCGCTTTTTCTTGTTTTCAAGCTGCTTGATTTCTTCCTCGATGCTTGCGATTTTCTCGGCCTTGGTCTTTGCCATTGCAATATAATTCTTATGCGCCAAAATTGCGATTTCTTACAAAGAAATATGACGACATACGTTTTCTTCCTCCATCTGCGTTTCATATAACTGCTCCTTCCTATTTAAAATATCCTCAAAGTCTTCCGGCATTTGGGCAAAAAAAGAAGCGGGAATAACGAAAAAACGGCCAAAGCCGTTTCCCGCGCCCTCCTGGAGCGCATTCGTCATTCCCGCTATCAGCGTTGGGTAGACAGACTACCCCCTATAAACCTGCCGGCAACCGCCCGCATATCCGCGTGGCAGTTCTGCCGGCATAACATACAACCTTAACAACGTATGCAATGCGGGTGCCTCCCGGTTCCAGGCCCCGAAGGCCTAGCTCCGCGCTTTCAGCGGAGATCGCACAAACAATTAATTACAAAGCTACTCTACCACAATATATTGTGATTGTCAATAGAAATGGTATTGTATTTTGTATGCGCATGAGAATCGACTTGCAAATTGATGCAACCGCTTCCTCCTGCCAAAACCGGCGGGAGCGTTTTTCATGGATGGTGGAAATCTCCACCTGTGTATGCTACAATATGGTCACGCTATCTTTTCCAAAACAAGGAGAGATCATCATGGCTATCATCGGCATTGATTTAGGCACCACCAACTCTCTTTCCTGCGTATACCGAAACGGCAGAGCGGAGATGATCCCCAATGAGCTGGGGGACTGCAAAACGCCCAGCGCCGTCAGCGTTCTGGAGGACGGGACCGTCCTGGTAGGCGCGGCGGCAAAGGAACGGCTGGTCAGCCATCCGGAGGCCACCGCCGCCTCCTTCAAAATCTGGATGGGCACGGAGAAGACATTGACCCTGGCGGGGCGGAAGTTCAAGCCGGAGGAGCTGTCCGCCCTAGTCCTCCGCCAGCTGCTGGAGGACGCGAAGCGGTATCTGGGCGAGGAGGTGGAGGAGGCCGTCATCAGCGTCCCGGCCTACTTCAACGACGACCAGCGCTGCGCCACGAAGCTGGCCGCCCAGCTGGCGGGGCTGAACGTCAAGCGCCTCATCAATGAGCCCTCCGCCGCCGCTCTGTACCACCGCTATTCCGCCCAAGCCGGGGACTGCCAGCTGATGATCGTGGACTTTGGCGGCGGAACGCTGGACGTGAGCATCGTGGACTGCTTTGAGAACATCATCGAAATTACCGCCATCGCCGGGGACAACCGCCTGGGCGGGGACGATATCGACCGGGCCATTGCCGCCCACTTCTGCCGGGAGAACGGCCTGACGGAGGAGGCACTGAACCCGTCTCTCCGGGCCTCCCTGTACCGCCAGGCGGAGACGGCGAAGATCGCGCTCTCCGGCGCTTCGGCGGCGTCTATCTCCCTCCAGCAGGGGCAGACGCGGTACAGCCTCGTTTTGACCAATGACCTGCTGCGCCAGCTCTGCGGCCCGGTGTTCCAGAGGGTCCGGACCGTCATCAGCCGCGCCATGAAGGACCGGAGCCGCAGCAGCCGGCTGAACGATGTGATTCTGGTGGGCGGCTCCGCCCAGCTGACAGTGTTTGTGGACTTTCTCGAAGAGCTCTTTGGCCGGAGGCCCCATGCGGCCCCGTCGCCAGACGAAACCGTGGCTCTGGGCGTGGGCCTGTGCGCGGGCATCAAAGAGCGGGCGGAGGACCTGCAGGACCTGGTGATGACGGACGTGTGCCCCTTCTCCCTGGGGGTGGCCACCTACAGCCGCCGGGACGATAAAACGCCCCACATGGCGGTGCTGATCCCCAGAAGCAGTATGCTCCCCGCCAGCCACCAGGAGCGCTTCCGCACCCTCCACGACAATCAGACAGGATTGCGGTTTGAAATCTACCAGGGAGAGGGCTACTTCGCCTCGGAGAATCTGAAGCTGGGAGAGGTGGAGGTCCAGGTGCCCCCAGGACCGGCGGGGGAACAGTCCGCCGTGGTGACCTTTACTTACGACATCGACGGTATCCTCCACGTCAGCGCCCAGAGCAGCGGCGGGGATTTCCGGGAGCGGCTGATTCTGAACCCTAACCTGCACCTGACGGAGGAGGGGAAGGAACAGGCCATGGAGCGCATCCGCCAAATCCAGCTGGCGGCCCAGGGGGACCAGCGGGACCAGCTGCTGCTGGAGCGGGCCCTGCGGCTCTATGTCCAGACCATCGGACGGCAGCGGGAGGAGGCCGCGGGCATCATCGACTATTGGAGATACCTGATGGAGACGGGCGACCGGATTCAGCGGCGGCGGGACTATGACCGGGTAAAGGAGCGGCTGGACCTGCTGGAGGCCGCTGCGGAGGAGGACCCGCTGGCGGACGGCCTCTGGTTCGGAGAATCGGAGGACGGGGACTTCGGCGAGAACTTTGATGGGGAGTTTGACGAGGATTCGGAGGAGTAAGGGATGGACAGTATTTGGACGGCGCTGGGAATCGAGCCCACAAAAGATGTCTCCGCCATTAAACGGGCCTACGCAGAGAAGGCGAAAACCTGCCACCCGGAGGAGGACCCGGAGGGCTTTCTCCGGCTGCGGCGGGCCTATGAGGCGGCGCTGGCCTGCGCCGAAGGGGAACCGGAGGAATCGGGCTTCTCTCTGTCCGAGCCGAATGAAATTCCACTCCCGGAGAGCGGAAGCGTGGCAGAGGACCCGGGCTGGGCCCTCCTGGAAGTGGAGGACGAGGGCCCCAACCCCTTTGAGGGCGGCGAGGCCATCACAAAGTTCCTGGAGCTCTATACCGGAAAACAGCGGAAGAACCCGGCCATGTGGATGGATTATGTCACCTCCGGCCCCTTCCTGGACGCCGCCTGGGATCCCCGGTTCACCTCTCTGCTTCTGAGGAAGGTCCGGGAACTCCAGCCGGATTTCCAGCCCAACAGGGAGTGCCTGACCTGGCTGAACGTGGCCTACCAGTTCTCCGGAGAAGAGGCCCGGAGCTTTGAGGGCATGAAGGACATCCTCCAGATCGCCGCCCTGGGGCCCAGGCCCAAAACGCCCAAGGGCAATGAGTTTGCCGTCCTCCAGAGCTTTCTGGACTACCGGCATCTGAGCGCCTTGGCGGACGCGGGGCGCTGGGACCGGGAGGCCGTCGAGGCCTTCCGGCAGGTGCTGAACCGCTATGCCCCCGCCTACATTCGGGAACGCTGCGAGCAGCGGGTGACGCCGGACTGTGAGCGCCACCCGGCGGGGCTGCGGGTGTTTATCCACTTTTTGAAACGGGAGGATCTGCCGGAGGAGGTCTACCGCTCCGCATGGCAGAGACTGGACCTCAAGAGTGCCGTGATGGGCCGGGCCAAGGTCCTCTACGGCCCCATCCGGGAGCTGGCGCTCCGGCGGGTGCCGGGGATTGACGGGGAGGCGCCGCCGGTAAACTTCCTCCAGCTGACACGGAACCTGGACGCCTATCTAAAGCGGATCAAGCGGAATCCGGAGGCGGAGGCGGCGGAGTCCGAGGCGTTCTTCCTGAGCCCGGAGCTGCAAAGAGCCCTGCCGGTGCCCCGGTTTCTGGAGCAGCAGCTGCTGGTCCATTCCCCCTGGCGGCGGGAGGGAATGGGCGAGGGCTTGGTC
>CATLJA010000139.1 GCA_949959305.1 uncultured Oscillibacter sp. | reverse complement strand
AGGCCCCCATCCTGGTGCCGCCCAAGCCCGTGGGCAAGAGCGAGCAGGGCATCATTGTGGAGGGCCTGGACAACTGCCTGGTAAAGTTCTCCCGCTGCTGCACCCCCGTTCCGGGGGACGAAATCGTGGGCTTCATCACCCGGGGCTACGGCGTGTCCGTCCACCGGGCGGACTGCCCCAATGCCGCGCCGGAGCGCCGGTCGGGCCAGGAGGGCCGCTGGCTGCGGGTCACCTGGGGCAGCGACACCAACGAGAGCTACCCCACCACCATCGACGTGGTGTGTAAGGACCGGATGAACCTGATTCTGGATATCTCCACGGCCCTCTCCAGCACCAGCACGTTTGTTTCCGGCCTGAATTCCCGGAGCACGGAGGACGGCTTCGCCGTCATCCGTCTGGAAATCCGCGTCCGGGACGGGGCGCAGATGAAGGCCATTATGAACAAGCTCCATCAGATTTCCGGGGTGCTGCAGGTCACGCGCCCCGCCGGATAACGGCGGAGGAAATTGCGCTCCATTCTGTCCGGCCTGCCGCCGGACGTCCATTCCGTTCCATTTTCTCCGTCTTCTTCAAGGGGGGCGGGCTCCCCTCTTGAGCAGCCTCCGCTCCCGAGGGGAACGAAAGACGGGGGCTGGAGCGCGTGCGGGGGATGGCTTTTATACTTGGCAGACACACATAAAGAAAAAAGGAGGGACCGCCTATGCGCGCGGTTGTTACCCGTGTGAAACACGCGTCGGTCACCATTGAAGGAGAGGTGCGCGGCAAAATCGGGGAGGGCTATCTGGTCCTTCTGGGGGTGGCCCCGAATGATACCGGGGAGACCGCCGTGAAGCTGGCGGACAAAATCTGCAACCTCCGGGTCTTCGAGGACGAAAACGAGAAGATGAACCTCAGCCTGGAGCAGGTGGGGGGAAGCCTGCTGGTGATCTCCCAATTCACCCTGTTCGCGGATACCTCCTCCCGCCGCCCGGGCTTTTCCGGGGCGGCGAAGCCGGATACGGCCATTCCGCTGTATGAGAAGTTCATGGCCCACTGCCGGGAGCGGGGCTTCACCGTGGAGCACGGGGAGTTCGGCGCGAAGATGGAGGTGGACTCCCTGAACCATGGGCCGGTGACCATCCTGTTTGACACGGAGAAGTAAGGAGGAAGCTTCTGTGGGATTTTTTTCCGGCCTCTTTCATAAAGGCGCACCCAAAGGCAGGACTCACGCGGTGATTTCCGGAAGCCAGCCCCACCCGGACTGGCCCTGGACGCTGAACCTGTCCGGCTATCCCAGCAGCCAGGTCAGCTGGGAGGTTATCGCCTCGGAGCTGCGGGAGCTGAACCTGGAGGACGTGGACAGCTTCCTGATTCTGGAGCAGAAGGACCCGAAAGGGGAATACTGGTATATACAAAGCGCCCTGGCCCGGATGGGCCCCGCTCAGGGGCAGTATATAGTGGGAATCGGCTGGTCCGCGCCGGAGCGCAATCAGATGTGGGAGACCAGCGTTTCCGATGTGGAACAGGTAATCCGCTATTTTGACGAGGCGTATCACCAGTACCGGGTGGACACGGCTGGCTTTGAGGACCAGTCCGGTCTGCTTCCCGGCAATTCCTGACGGCGCTGAGAAGGGAGGATGCCCCGATGAATGTGAAGCTTTTGCAGGTGGGCCCCCTGGGCACCAACTGCTATATCCTGGAGGACGAAGCCGCCCGCCAGGCGGCGGTGATTGACCCCGGCGGGGACGCGCCGGAAATCATCAAGGCCCTGGAGGGCGCGGAGCTGCGCTATATTCTCCTGACTCACGGCCACTATGACCACGTGGGCGCTGTAGCGGAGCTGGAGCGGGCCTTTCCCCAGGCGGCGGTCTATATCCATGAGAAGGATCTGGAGAATGTAGACCCTTCCCTGTTCCCCCTGCGGACCCAGGTCAAGGGTGCGAACCTTTACGGAGAGGGGGACCGGATTTCCTTCGGGGAAGACCGGGTAAGGATTGAGGTTCTCCACACCCCCGGTCATTCCGAGGGCAGCGTCACCCTCCGGTGCGGGGATTTGCTGTTCTGCGGGGATACCCTCTTTGCCGGGTCCTGCGGCCGGACGGACTTCCCCGGCGGCAGCGTGCCCAAGATGCTGGCCTCCCTCCGCCGCCTGGGCGGACTGGAGGGGGACCTCCAGGTTCTTCCCGGGCACATGGAGCCCTCCACCCTGGAGGCCGAGCGGCAGCACAATCCCTATCTCCGCCAGGCCATGCGGGAGACGCCATGAAGCTGGAATTTCACGGCCATGATGAGCGCTACACCGTGGAGCAGAGCCTTTTGAACCTGTTCCCCGGCGAGCTGCCCGTTTACGGGCCCATTCTGCCCGAGGATGAAAACTGGGCCGTTGTCACCTGGCGGGAAGATGAAGAGCGCGGCCATGCCCTGGTGGAGCTGTGCTGGCGGGGGGAAGCGGTTTCCTCCGGCTATGAAGTGCCGTTGAGCGGAACGCCCTACGAGCGGGAGGGCTGCCGGCGCTACGCCGTCGGCGCGGCCTTCTTCCGGGCCTATCAGGATATTACCGGGAACACGCCCCCCTGGGGGATGCTCACCGGGGTCCGGCCCGACAAGCTGGTGACGGAGGCCCTGGCGGCGGGCAAACCGCCGGAGGCGGCCCGGGAGCTTCTGGAGGAGCGGTATTTCGTCACCCCCCGCCGGGCGGCCCTGGCCCTGGAGACGGGGACGGCGGCCTTTGAGGCCGCGAAAAGCCTGGGCCCCCGGGACGTCGCCGTCTATATCGGAATTCCCTTCTGCCCCACCCGCTGCGCTTACTGCTCCTTTGTCAGCCAGTCGGTGGAAAAGAGCTTTTCCCTGGTGGAGCCCTACGTGGAGGCGCTGACGGCGGAGATTGCCGCCGGCGGGCGGATGGCCCGGGAGGCGGGCCTGCGGGTCCGGGCAATGTATATGGGCGGCGGCACGCCCACCACCCTGAGCGCCGCCCAGCTGGACCGTGTGCTGGCGGCGTTTGAGGCCGCTTTCGGCCCAGCCCTGGACGGCTGCGGGGAAATCACCGTGGAGGCGGGGCGGCCCGACACCATCACGGCGGAGAAGCTGGCGGTTCTGAAGGCCCGCGGCGTCCGGCGCGTCTCCGTGAATCCGCAGACCATGGAGGAGAACGTTCTCCGGGCCATCGGCCGCCGCCACAGCCCCGGGGACATCGGGCGCGCCATGGAGCTGGCGGAGAAGCTCGGCTTTCCCCACGTGAACATGGACCTGATTGCGGGCCTGCCGGAGGATACGCCGGAGGGCTTCCGCCGCTCCCTGGAGCGCTGCCTCCAGTTCGGCACGGACAACGTCACCGTCCACACCCTGGCGCTGAAAAAGGGCAGCCGCATCCTGCTGGAGGGGCTGTCCATCCCCGGCCCGGAGGCGGTGGGGGAGATGCTGGACTGCGCGGAGCCCGCCCTGCGGCGGGCGGGGTACGCCCCCTATTACCTCTACCGGCAGAAGTACATGTCCGGCAGCTTCGAGAACATCGGCTGGACCCGCCCCGGCGGGGAGTGCCTTTATAACATCTATATCATGTCGGAGCTCTGCTCCATCCTCTCCTTTGGCGCGGGGGGCTCCACGAAGATGGTGGACCCGTCCCGGCGGCTGATTCAGCGGCGCTTCAACCCAAAGTTCCCCAAGGAGTACACGGAGCGCCCCGAAAAGGCCCTGTCCAACCAGGCGGATTTCGCCGCCTTTTATGCCGGATGAACGGAAAGGAGCCGAACCTATGTATTTCCTGAAGCAGATTAACGAGGCTGTCCGCAGGGACCCCGCCGCCTTCGCCCGGGAGTGCGACGAGGCTTTTGCGAAAAAGGTGGAGGCCGCTGCCCGGAAGATTGCGGACCACCGGGCGGAATCCCATATCATTCTTCTGTCTGGTCCTTCCGGCTCCGGGAAGACCACCACCGCGCTGAAGATTGAGGAAAAGCTGGAGGAGATGGGGATTGAGACCCACACCGTCTCTATGGACAACTATTTCAAGACCTTCGACCCGGATACCGCCCCACGGAACCGGGAGGGGGCCGTGGATTACG
>CATLJA010000138.1 GCA_949959305.1 uncultured Oscillibacter sp. | reverse complement strand
GCTGATCATCGGGGACGGCATGGCCGACGACCCCGTGCCCAGCCTGGGCAATAAAACGCCTCTGCAGACCGCGCCCACCCCCGCTATCGACCGCATGGCCGCACGCGGCGTGGTAGGCAGCGTGATCAACTGCCCCCCTCCCCTGCCCGCGGGCAGCGAGACCGCTATCCTGTCCATTTTTGGATGCGATCCCCTGCGCTACTTCACCGGACGTTCCCCCATGGAGGCCGCCGCAGCGGGCATCGCCATGGCCCCCGGAGACGCCGCCTTCCGGTGCAACCTGGTCGCGCTGGAGGACGGGGACATGCCTCTGGCTGAAAAGCGCGTCCTCTCCCACTCCGCCGGTTCCATCGACGGCCCCTCGGCCCTGGAGACCGTAGGCGTCCTGCTGAACGATCCCCGCTTCGCCCGGGCGCTGAAAGAGGCCCGGGTGGAGATTCACCCCTTCCCCGCTTTCCGGCAACTGGCAGTTCAGCATAACAGCGACATCTCCGGTATTCGCTTCACCCCGCCCCACGATCACCTGGGCGAGCCCTGCGGCCCCCTGTTCCCCGCCGGGAACGGCCGGGCGGAGGTCTTTGCAAACCTCATGGCTCTGGCCCACGAGATACTGGACCGCCATCCAGTGACGGAGAAGCGCCGCGCGGCGGGCCTGCTCCCCGCTAACGGCATCTGGTTCTGGGCGGAGGGCACGGCGGCGGCGCTGCCCTCCTTCCGGGAACAGTACGGCCTGGAGGGCGCGGTGGTGAGCGCCGTGCCCCTGTGCCACGGCATCGGGGCCCTCCGGGGCCTGGAAATGGTGGAGGTGGAGGGCGCTACCGGCGAACTGGACACCAACTTCGAGGGCAAGCTGGAAGCGGCCTGGACCAAGCTCCAGCAGTACGACTTCGTCTGCCTCCACCTGGAAGCTCCCGACGAATGCACCCACGACGGAGACCTGCCGGGTAAGCTGCAAGCCATCGAATGGCTGGACAGCCGCCTGACGGGGCCGCTGGTCTCCCGCCTGGAGGCGGCGGGGCTGGACCATCGTGTCCTGCTCCTCAGCGACCATAAGACTTTGACAGCCACTCGCGGCCACGGCGCGGACCCGGTCCCCTTCCTGCTCTACGACAGCCGCCGGGATACGGGCCGGGGCGGCGTCTACGACGAACCCGCCGGAGAGCGGGGCCCCTTCGTGAAGGAGGGCTGCGGCCTTCTGGATATACTGTTTGAGAAGAAAATGCTGTGATCATTTCAAAATAAATCGATGTGAAAGGAGCTTTTATGAACAACGAAGAAAAAATCCTGCAAATACTTGAAAAGCATGGAGAACTTTTAAATCAGCTCACCAAAGATGTCTCCGGGCTGAAAGAAGACGTTTCTGGGCTGAAAGAAGACGTTTCTGGACTGAAAGAAGACGTTTCTGGACTGAAAGAAGATGTCTCCGGGCTAAAAGAAGACGTTTCCGGACTGAAAGAAGATGTCTCCGGACTGAAAAAGGAGGTTTCTGAACTACGGACAGACGTCGATCAGTTGAAGGAAGACTCCGCAAGCATGAGGGAAACGCTGACACGAGTGGCAGTTACCCAGGAGAACATCGTCCTCCCGCGTTTGAGCGCCCTTGCCGCCGAAGGACATGCCCATCTTGCGGAAACTCTGGCTCCAAAAGACCGGGTAGACAATTTGGAAAACGACATGGTCTTTATGAAAACCGTTGTCAGTTCTCTGGCTGACCGCCTGTCAAAGCTGGAAAAAGCACAGTAGAACCCTACTCCCTGGCAGTACATTGAAGTAACAATTACTTGAAGGAGGACCAACTATGGACAAGCGTTTTGAGGAGCTGGGCGTTCGCCCGGCGGACATCCTGCTGCCCAGAGCCAGCACGGATATGACCCGGTGGGCGGTGGTGGCCTGCGATCAGTTCACCAGCCAGCCGGAGTACTGGGAGGACGCGGACCGGATCGCGGGGGACGCCCCCTCCGCCCTGCGGCTGATCCTTCCGGAGAGCAAGCTGAACGACGATAACGTGGACGAGCACATTCAGGCCATCAACCGCGCTATGGCGGACTACCTGGCCCGGGACATTTTCACCACCCACCCCGAGTCCATCATTTACATCGAGCGCACCCAGTCCGACGGCACGGTGCGCCCGGGACTGGTGGCGGCAGTGGACCTTGAAAAGTACGACTACACCCCCGGCTCCGGTTCCCTCATCCGGGCCACGGAGGGCACCGTCCTGGAGCGCATCCCGCCCCGGGTCCGGGTGCGCCGGGACGCGCCCATTGAGCTACCCCACGTGATGCTGCTCATCGACGACCCCAAAAAGATCTGCGTGGAGCCCGTCACTGCCGCCAAGGATTCCATGGAGAAGCTCTACGACTTCGAGCTGATGCTGGGCGGCGGACACCTCCGGGGCTGGAAGCTGTCCGCGGAACAGGTGGACGCCCTGGCGTCGGCCCTGAGCCGCCTGGCCAGCAGCGAGGCTATGGAGATCAAGTATGGCCTGGGCGGCGTGGCTCCCCTGCTGTTCGCCGTAGGCGATGGCAACCACAGCCTGGCCACCGCCAAGACCTGCTACGAGGACCTGAAAAAGGTCACCCCCGAGGATCAGTGGGCCTCCCTCCCCGCCCGGTACGCCCTGGTGGAAATCGAGAACCTTCACGACGATGCCCTGAAATTCGAGGCCATCCACCGCGTGGTGTTCGGCGTGGAGCCGGAGAAGCTGATCGCGGCCTTCCTGGAGTTCTACCCCAACGCCCACGAGGGCCCCGGCGTGGGACACACCATCGCCTACACACACGCCGGAGGTACGGGCTGCCTCACCGTCCCCAATCCCCGGGTGCAGCTGCCTGTGGGGACGCTGCAAAACTTCCTGGACGCCTACCTCAAGGAGCACGGCGGCGAAGTGGACTATATCCACGGCGAGGCCGTCACCGACGAGCTGGGGCGGAAGCCGGGAAACATCGGCTTCAAGCTCCCCGCCATGGGCAAGGACCAGCTCTTCAAGACCGTGATCGCCGACGGCGTCCTGCCCCGGAAGACCTTCTCCATGGGTCACGCGGAGGACAAGCGCTACTATGTGGAGGGGCGGAAGATCAAATGAGCTTCCCGCAAAACCTCCACACCCATACCGTCTTCAGCGATGGCAAAAGCACCCCGGAGGAGATGGCCCTGGGCGCCCTCCGGTCAGGCTGTGCTTCCCTGGGCTTCTCCGACCACAGCCCCATGCCCCTCTCCGCCGACCCGGACGGCTGGTCCATGAAGCCGGAAAAGGTCCACGCCTATCGGAGCGAAATCCTCCGCCTCCGGGAAGCTTACGCCGGAAAGCTGGACATCTTTCTGGGCCTGGAGCAGGATATTGAATCTCCGCCGCTCCAGGGGGACTGGGACTACCTGATCGGCTCCGTCCACGGCGTATGGGCCGATGGCTGCTATCTCCCGGCGGACGAGAGCGCGGATTCCTTCGACCGCTCGGTGCGGGAGCATTTCGGCGGGGACTGCCTGGGCTTCATCCGCGCATATTACCGCCTTGCGGCGGAGGCCGCCCGGAAAACCAATTGTGACATCATAGGCCACTTCGACCTCATCACCAAGTTCAACGAGAACGGCTGCCGCTTCGACGAGAGCGGCCCCCAATACCGCGCCGCCGCCCTGGAGGCGCTGGAGGCCCTGATGGAGCGGGACGTGATCTTCGAGATCAACACCGGCGCCATCTCCCGGGGCTATCGTGCCGCCCCTTACCCCGCCCCCTTCCTGCTGGAGGCCATCCGGCAAAAGGGCGGACGGGTGTGCATCACCAGCGACAGCCACAGCGCGGACACCATCGTCCACGCCTTCCCCCAGGCGGCGGCGTTGGCGGAAGCCGCAGGCTTCCGCGAAACGTGGGTGCTGGCGAAGGGCGGTTTCCGGCCCGTGGGGCTGGCAGACTGCCGGAGCGTATAAGAACCTGTATTCATAACCGGGGGATGCCGGACGGACGAGGATTTTTCTCGTCAGACAAGGAGATTTTCCGCAGCAATCCTGACGGATTGCAAGGGAAATCGACGCAGTATGGCGGGAAAAAGACCGGCCAGACGGCGTGCAACGGTTGTGAATACAGGT
>CATLJA010000137.1 GCA_949959305.1 uncultured Oscillibacter sp. | reverse complement strand
CTGGGCACCTCCGGCTGCCATCTGCTGCTTTCCCCCGAGGAGCGGATGGTCCCCGGAATCTGCGGCTCCTGCCGGGACGGAATCCTGCCCGGATTTTACGCCTATGAGGCGGGGCAGTCCTGTGTGGGGGATATGCTGGACTGGTTTGTCCGGACCAGCGTCCCGGCGGCATACGCCGCCGGGGAGGGGAGCCAGGCGGTTCATCGGGAGCTGACCCGGCAGGCCGGGCTTCTGCGCCCGGGAGAGAGCGGTCTGCTGGCCCTGGACTGGTGGAACGGACAGCGCACGCCCTTTGTCAACGACCGGCTCACCGGCGTCATGGTGGGCATGACCCTCCACACCACGGCGGCCGATCAGTACCGGGCGCTTCTGGAGGCGGCGGCCTATGGCGGGAGAATGATTGGGGAGGTTTTTGAAAAGGCCGGGCTGGAGGCGTCGGAAATCGTGGCCTGCGGGGGAATCGCCCGGAAAAACCCGCTGATGATGCAGATTTACGCCGACGTGCTGAACCGCCCCATCCGGGTCGCCGCATCGGAGCAGTGTCCGGCCCTGGGAGCGGCGGCGCTGGCCGCAGCGGCGGCAGGGCTGTTCCCCTCGCCGTCTCAGGCGGTTTCGGCAATTGCTCCCCGGGGAGGGACGCTGTATGTCCCGCAGCCGGAGAACGCGGACGTCTACCGGGTCCTTTACGGGCAGTACCGGGCGCTGGCTTTCAGCTTCAGCGCCGGCGGCGTGATGGACGAGCTGGCCGCTCTGCGGGCGGCGGGCGGCCAGCAGGGCGCGGAGTGAGGCGGCGTCATAAATATGTGCGCCGTGTTCCCGGACCTCAACAGCGCTGAGCTCCAGGACAGCTGGGGCGTGGCCAAGCCGGAAGATCTGGTGGGCGCCATGCTCATCGGCGGTGAGCTTGACGGCTATGTGACGGAAGTAAATCATAGTTAAAGATATTACATTAGACAAGCATCAAGTCAGCTATCGGCAGAAAATCGTAGCGTTCCGGCAATCCAGAGTATTAATTGATGGTCTTATCTATTTTTATAATCATGAGCATATTCAGTCAAAGACTTGAGCGGCGCCGCGAAAGCGGCGCCGCTCCGCCTAAAACTTAACTTTTTCCTACCTGTGGTCCCTTTTTGTGCTGTCCGCTCAATCTGGAGCAGTTCACTTTTCGTTTATGTGCTTTGCAGGCTCCGCTGCAGCAGTCCCATCAGCTCCTCCGCGTGGCGGTAGGACTCCGCGCTCATTTCCTCAAAGAGCCTGGAGAGGCAGGGGTCTATGGCGTCCTCGGCGGAGCGGGCATAGTTGAAGCCGCCGCATGCCGCCGCGTGATAGCGCTCCCGGAGGGCGGGACACCAGCGGCCTGTGTAGATGCGCTCGGTGCTGACGCTGGGGCGGTAGCGCCGTCCTGTAATGAGGTAATAGGCCGTCATCAGCCGCCGGGCCTGCTCCTGGAGATCCGCCGCCATGTCCCGCAGGGGCTTCCGGGCCCAGGAGGGGGCCTGGCGGGCCAGGGCCAGGAGATAGCGCCGGTCCGACAGGGCCGCCTCAATGTAGCCGGAGACAACGTCCAGCATCTCCGCCGCCTCGGTGCCCATGCAGCAGGGGTTCCGCTCCGCTCCGGGGAGCAGGCCCTCCTGCCCGGCGGCGGGGACGGGGGCCGCGGGGGTCTCCGGCGCGGCGGGAAGGGCGGGGACTGCCGGGACGGCGGGTGCGGGAACGGTGGGAACGGCGGGAACCGGGGCTGTGGGCAGGCTGGCGGCCTCGGAGCGGGCGGAAGCCGCCGCCATGCCGGGATAAGGCTCCAGGTTCGGGGCTACCCGCTGCCAGATGCGGTCGTACTGCCGGAAATCGTAAACTTCCGGGGTTTGGGTCGTATGTTCCATGAGGGGTCCCTCCTTTTCTCCCCAGTGTATGCAAAGGGCAAAAAAACCGTTCCTGTTGCGCCTGCAACAGATAGGAGAGGCGGTTTTGGGTAAAATATAAAGGAAATCCCAAGGCATTCGTTGCATTCTCCCGTTATATCTGGTAGAATGCTGTCTGATACAGCACGCAAAGGAGGAACCCTTATGCTGGAACTGAAACACCTCAGCTACGCCGTTCAGGAGGACGGCGGGGAGCTGGGCATTTTGAACGATATCTCCCTTACCGTCGGCGACGGGCGGCTGGTGGTCTTCACCGGCCCTAACGGCGGCGGAAAGACGACCCTGGCCAAGAGCATCATGGGATTGGTGCGGCCCACCGGAGGGCGGATTTTCTGGAACGGGCAGGACATTACGTCCATGGGCATCACGGAGCGGGCGCGGCTGGGCATCAGCTACGGCTTCCAGCAGCCCCCCCGGTTCAAGGGGCTGACGGTCCGGGACCTGCTGACCCTGGCCAGCGGGAACGAAACGCTTTCCAAGGACCGCTGCTGCCAGTACCTGACCCGGGTGGGCCTCTGCGCCAACGATTATCTGGACCGGGAGGTGGACGCGTCCCTCTCCGGCGGCGAGGTGAAGCGGATTGAGATTGCCAGCATCCTGGCCCGGAACGCCGCGCTGATGATTTTCGACGAGCCGGAGGCGGGTATCGACCTGTGGTCCTTCGCCCGGCTGACGGAGACCTTCGAGCAGCTCCATGCCGCCGGAGGAGCCACCATGATTATCATTTCCCACCAGGAGCGCATTATCTCCCTGGCGGACGAGGTCATTGTGGTGGGGGAGGGGCGGGTCCGCCACCGGGGGACCCCGGAGGAGATACTGCCCCGGATTTTGACGGACACCCTGGGCGTCTGCCCGGTTTTGAGGAAGGAGGCGATGGCGAAATGATGGAGACCGAGATTGACCGCGGCCTGCTGGAAAAGATTGCGGACCTTGTGGGTAAGCCCGTGGGCGCGTTTAACATCCGCAAGGACTCCGGCTGCGGCGGCCGCCAGTCCACAGAGCATATTGAAATCAGCTCCAAGGAGGACAAGCCCGGCATCGACATCCGCGTCAAGCCCGGCACCGTGGGGGAGACCTGCTATATCCCTGTCATTATCACGAAGTCCGGCCTCCGGGAGATGGTCTATAACGACTTTTTCATCGGCGAGGGCTGCGACGTGGACATCGTGGCTGGGTGCGGCATCCATAACTGCGGCGGGGAGGAGTCCCGCCACGACGGCGTTCACACCTTTTACGTAGGCAGGGGCTCCAAGGTCCGCTATACCGAAAAGCACTACGGCGAGGGGGACGGGGCCGGTGGCCGGGTCATGAACCCCCAGACGGTGGTCTATCTGGAGGAGGGGGCCTCCATCCAGATGGAGACCGTCCAGATTCGGGGCATCGACTCCACCAGGCGCTCCACCAAAATCGTCTGCGGCAGGGGGGCGGAGGCCGTCGTTACCGAGCGGCTGCTGACCCACGGGGAGCAGACGGCGGAGAGCGACATGGAGATTATTCTGGACGGCGAGGATTCCAGGGGCCGGGTGATTTCCCGCTCCGTGGCCCAGGACAGGTCGGAGCAGGTGTTCTACCCCCGCATGGTGGGCAGCGCCCGGTGCTTCGGCCATGTCCAGTGCGACTCCATCATTATGGGAGAGGCGAAAATCAAGTCCATTCCCGCCATTACCGCCAACTGCACCGAGGCCCAGCTGGTCCACGAGGCGGCCATCGGCAAGATTGCCGGGGACCAGCTTTTGAAGCTGGAAACCCTGGGCCTCACCGAGGAGGAGGCCGAGGACTGCATCCTCAAGGGCTTTTTGGCCTGAGGAAAAAACGGTAAAAAAAGCCCCGCCGTCAAGGGCGTTGCCATAAGAAAACATGAGAAAACCCAGTAAAATCAATGTTTTTTAAGGGCAGCGGAAAACGGGGCGGCGCAAACAAGTGAACAACAGCACAGAAAGCGGGCGAGGTCAGCAAGGCATCGCCCGCTTTCTGCGCCCCGGCGAACGCCGCAGATTTTGAAAAAAGTCTGCGGCGTTTTTTCATGTCCAGACACCGAAAGGAGCGGAAAACCATGCCAGTATTCCGCGTGGAAAAGAACAAGGGTTACACGGTGATGTCGAACCACCACCTGCGTAACAAAGACCTGTCCCTGAAAGCCAAGGGCCTGCTGTCACAAATGC
>CATLJA010000136.1 GCA_949959305.1 uncultured Oscillibacter sp. | reverse complement strand
TTCCGGTTTGAGCTGGATCTGTCCGGCCTGGAGTTCGACGGACGAAGGCCCGTTTCCCGCCCGGTGGCGGTGGAGGGGGAGGTCCGCAACACGGCGGACCTGCTGGAGCTGGAGCTGACGGCCCGGACCACGCTGGACGCGGTCTGCGACCGCTGCGGGAAGGAGTTTTCCCTGGAAAAGGAGATCTCCTATGGCTGTATGCTGGCGGAGGAGCTCAAGAACGAGGAGAGCGACGAGATCGTCCTGCTGGAGGACGGGAAGGCGGACGCGGGCGACCTGGCCCGGACGGCCTTCATCCTCGGTATGGACAGCAAAACCTTGTGTTCGGAAGATTGCAAAGGACTGTGTCCCCGGTGCGGCGCCGATTTGAACCTCGGCCCCTGCTCCTGTAAGAGGGAGCCGGACCCCCGGCTGGCGGCCCTGGCAAGCCTTTTGGATAAGAAATAACGAGAAGCGCTCCGCGCCTTTTGTATGAGTAGGAGGTGTCACAATGGCAGTACCCAAGGGTAAAGTATCCAAAGCGAGAAGGGACAAGCGGCGCAGCTCCACCTGGAAGCTGGCGGCCCCCAATCTGGTGGTGTGCCCCAAATGCGGTGCGATGCACCTGCCCCACAGAATGTGCCAGGAGTGCGGTACTTACAACGGCCGGGAGATCAAGGTCGTGAAGTCCGTCGTTTCGAAGTAAGGTTCTGTTGAATGAAGAGAGAGGAGCCGGGCTCCCCTCTCTTTTTTCGTAGGAGGAAAGGAGCGTTCCATGCGTTCGACGAAGCGCCCCCGGCGGCCGGTGCACCGCTATAAGTCCCTGCTGTTCCCCGGCATTGCCCTGCTGGCGGTGTTCGCCTTCTGGGCCGCTTTCGCCCCTGCGGAAAAGGGGGAGACAGTGCGCTTTGAACAGGACGGCCTCCGGCTGGAAATTACAGGTGTCCACCATGAGGGAGACTTTATATACAGATTTGACCCGGAGCAGAAAACCTTTATTCCCATTGACACGCACCATGTCTATCCCGGCTCGAAGGTGACTATACTGGAAGCGCCCGTTATGGAGGACGGGACGGCCCGCTGGGAGTTCCGGGTCCTGGGAAGCGGAACGCCGGACCGGGAGCTCCCGGAGCTGGCGGAGGGCATGGCCCCGGTGGAGCTTTCGGAAAAGGGGGAAGTCTCAATATATGACCTGGAGCGGGAGCGGGACGTCCTGTACCTTATTGTGAGGGAAGCAGAAGACGACTATTGGAAATGACGGGAGGGGAAAATTTTCCCCTCTTTTTTATTTTCCCTCTTGACAAACGCCCTGCAAGCGTCTATAGTGTACTTAACGAACCAGTACGCAAAGCACAAATGAAACGGAGAGGGGGCGTTATCATCGACATTCTCATCAGCAACAGCAGCGGCAAGCCCATCTATGAGCAGATTTGCCAGCAAATCAAGGCGCAAATCATGGACGGGACCCTGTCCGCCGGGGAGGCGCTGCCGTCCATGCGGGCCCTTGCCAAGGAGCTGCACCTCAGCGTCATCACGGTCCAGCGGGCCTATGAGGACCTGACCCGGGACGGCTTTATTGAGACGGTTTCCGGCAAGGGCAGCTTTGTGGCCGCCCAGAACCGGGAGTTCATCCGTGAGGAGCGTCTCCGGGAGGCGGAGGACCTGCTGCAAAGGGCTGCGGAGCTGGGCCGCTCCAACGGTATCCCGCTGGAAAAACTGACGGGCATTCTGGCCCTGTTTTACGAAGAAGGAGACTGAGTATGGAAAACACCATTCTGGTCCGGGACCTGTGCAGGCGCTTCCCGGATTTCACCCTGGACCATGTGTCCTTCCGGGTGCCCAAGGGCCGTATTGTCGGCTTCATCGGCGAGAACGGCGCGGGGAAGAGCACCACAATTAACCTGATTTTGAACGAACTGAAAAAGGACGGCGGGACCGTGGAGGTCCTGGGCCGGGACCATGCAGACCCCGCCGTGAAAAACGATGTGGGCGTGGTTTTCGACGCCTGCAATTTTCCGGAGGTTTTCACGCCCCGGGACGTGGAGAAGGTTCTCTCCGGGGTCTATCCCGCTTGGGACGGCGGGGCTTACCGGGAGTATCTGAGGCGCTTTGCCCTGCCGGAGCGGAAGCGGATCAAGGCCTTCTCCAAGGGCATGAAGATGAAGCTGGCGATTTCCGCCGCCCTGGCCCACCGGCCAAGGCTGCTGATTCTGGACGAGGCCACGGCGGGGCTGGACCCGGTGGTCCGGGACGAGATTTTGGGTTTGCTCCTGGACTTCATCCAGGACGAGGAGCATTCCGTCTTCTTCTCCTCCCATATTACGTCGGATATACAAAAAATCGCGGACTACGTGGTGCTGATCCACCAGGGAAAAGTTGTCTTTGAGGAGGAGAAAGACGTGCTTCTGGACCAATACGGCATCCTCCGCTGCGGGAGGGGCACGGAGGTGGAGGCCGGGGATTACATCGCCCGCCGGAAGACCGGGGTCAGCGCGGAGTACCTGGTCCGGGATCGGGCCGCCGCCGGGAGAAAGTATCCCAAGGCCGTGGCGGACGCCGCGTCCCTGGAGGACATCATGCTGTTTTATATCAAGGGGGAAGCGTCATGCGAGGAATGATTTATAAGGACCTGTGCCTGTTTTTCAAGGGAATCGACAAGGTGGTCCTGGCGGTGCTGGGGGGCTTGCTGGTCCTGCTCTGGTACAAGAGCGGCGCTTACGCCGGGATGCTGTTCTCGTTTGCCCTGGATATGATGGTGGGCCTTCTGCACCTCACGGCCCTGGAGAAGGAGGAGAAGACGGCCTGGAGGAGCTATCAGCGGACCATGCCGGTGGGCGTGGGGAAGGTGATGGCGGGGAAGTACGCCGCCGTGCTGCTGACGGCGCCGGTCAGCGTCGTAGGGGCTGTGGTATCGAATCTGGCGGCCTTCGCCGTGTACAGGACCTTTTGGCCGGAGGTGCTGGGACTGTCGGTAGCGGCGGCGATCATAGTTCCCCCGGTCTTCGCGCTGTTCAGCCTGCCCTTTTATTACTGGCTTGGAAACCGGATTGCCCAGTTTACCAGCCTGCCCCTGGCGTTCCTGCTGTTTTACGCCATCAAGAATTTTGAGGACGGCTGGTGGACCGTGGCGGACCTGGGGGCCCCCGGCTCCCTCCTGCTGATGGGGATGCCGGCCCTGGCGGGGATGTTCCTTCTCTCCCTGGCCCTCAGCGCCGCCGGGTACTGCCGGAGGAAATGAGAGTTTTCCAGGCGGAGGCTGAATGCCTCCGCCTTTTCCCATTCCCGGAAAGATTTTCCTTGCGCCTTTGGCGCATCCCGGTTATAATGAAACTGGGTTTATAGTTCAAAAAACTGTAGGCGGCGCGCCGCCGCCGGGAGGGATGCCTTATGCCAAAGCCTATCATCGCCATCGTGGGCCGGCCCAATGTGGGCAAGTCCATGCTGTTCAATAAAATCATCGGAAAGCGCCTGTCCATCGTGGAGGATACCCCCGGCGTTACCCGGGACCGCATCTACGGGGAGTCCGACTGGTGCGGCCGGTCCTTCACCCTGGTGGACACCGGGGGCATCGAGCCCCGGACGGACAGCCAGATTCTGGAGTTCATGCGGGACCAGGCCCAGACCGCCATTGAAACCGCCACAGTCATCGTTTTTTTGACCGACATTCGGACGGGCCTCACCGCCTCGGACCAGGAGGTGGCCGCCATGCTTCTGCGGAGCGGGAAGCCCATCGTCCTGGCGGTGAATAAGATGGACTCCACCGGCGCGCCGGACCCGGATTTCTACGAGTTTTACAATCTGGGCCTGGGGGACCCCATCGCCGTCTCCGCCGTCCACGGCCACGGCACCGGGGACCTGCTGGACGCGTGCCTCCGGTACTTTCCCCCGGAGGACGAAGAGGAGGACGACGGCGACGCGATTAAGGTGGCCGTCATCGGCAAGCCAAACGCCGGGAAATCCTCCCTGGTGAATAAAATCCTGGGGGAGGAGCGGGTGATTGTCTCCGACATGGCGGGCACCACCCGGGACGCCATCGACTCCCGGTTTGAAAACCAGCAGGGCACCTTTGTCTTTATCGACACCGCCGGTATCCGCCGCAAGTCCAAGGTGGAGGACAGTATTGAAAAGTACAGCGTCCTC
>CATLJA010000135.1 GCA_949959305.1 uncultured Oscillibacter sp. | reverse complement strand
AGTCAGGGAATTGCAGTAGAGCTGATAGGCCCCGTCCCGGGGAAAGACGGTAATCCGCCCCTGGGCGATGACCTTCATGCCGTTTTCCGGGCGGAACCGGAGGCGGGACGCCTGCCCCCGGAACATGACGCACCGCAGCGCCCCCTCCGGGTCCTTTAAAGTGAAGTAGTGGTGCCCGGAGGGATACATTTTATAATTGGAGAGCTCGCCCCGGACATACACGTCCTGGAGCATGGGCTCCCCGTCCAGCAGGAGCTTGACCAGCTGGTTCACCTCGGCGACGCCGAAAATGTGCCGCTCCATGGCTCACCTCTCGTCGGTGCGCCCGGCCAGGTAGTCCAGGCTTACCCCGAAGTGGTCCGCCAGGGCGCAGAGATTGTAAAAATTAGGAACACTAGTTGCTCCCTCAAGTCCTTGGTACTGTCGGGTCGTAATTCCAACCGCCGCCGCGACCTGGACCTGCGTTTCTTTGCGCTCAGCCCTTAAACTCCGCAGTCTTTCCGAAAATTCCATGATAACTCCTTGACACGAAACGGATTTCATGCTACATTATTAACGCGAAATCAATTTCATTCCCCGCAAATATGATTCAAGAAAGGTGGTTCATATGTCTGATTTCATGCTCTGGCTTCACGCCAACTACATCCGGCCCCAGCTCGACAGGGAGGACAAGGACGATTACAGCTTCCACTTCGACCTTGTGGGCAACAATCTGCCGCCCTCCGTCCGGCCCTCCATGGAAAAGTGCCTGGAGTTCACCGCCGTCCGCGCCTTCGCGCTGGGCCTGCGGACAGGCGCGGGACTGATGGAGTGTCAAAAAAACCCCGCCGGCTGAGGATTTCCCCTCCCCACGGGAAACAGCAGAGCCGGACATGGCTTTTCCCCCATGCCCGCTCTGCTGTTTTTATTCGGAGAGCTCCTGCCGGGAGAAGCTGCCCAAAATGCCGTTGATGAATTTCACCGTTTCCGGCGTCTCGTACTTTTTGGCGATTTCCACCGCCTCGTTGATGGCGGCGGCGTTGGGAATATCCGGCATGTACAGCACCTCGTACATGGCCACCCGCATAATGGCGGAGGCTACCAGAGGGATGCGGGAAAACTTCCAGCCCCTGGCGTATTTCTCGATATAGCCGTCCAGCTCCGCGCCGTGCTCGTCGACGCCCCGCACCAGGCGGCGGATATAAGCCTCCTGCTTGGCGTTGGGGGCCTCCCGGTAGAGGTCCGCCTCCTCCGCCAGCTCCGCGAAGGCTTCCGCCGTCAGCCGCTGGTCCATCAGCGCCTCCGCGGTCTTGCCGGAAAAGCTCAATTCATAGGAAAGATGGATGGCAATCTCCCGGGCGGTATTCCGTACCATAGCGTTTCGTCCTTTATCTTTCGTTCAGGCCCGGCGCTCAGTTCAGCGTCACGCCGCCCACGTGGATGTTCACCGCCTCCACGGCGCAGCCGGTCATGGCCTCCACGGCGGAGGACACGGCCCTTTGGGCGTTCCCGGCCACCTCGGGGATGGGGTTGCCGTACTGGACGGTCAGATACAAATCCAGGACCAGCGCCGCGCCGGTCATGTCGATCTTCACGCCCCGGACGCCCTTCTGGGCGTTTTTCCGGTTGTTCACCAGGTCGCTGACGCTGCTGCCCAGATTCGTCATCATCCCGGAGACGCCCTCCACCTCCCGCACCGCGCCCACGGCGATGGCGGCGATAACCTCCTCCGAGATGTTGATGCTGCCGTTTTCCTCCGGCAGGGTCATATACTCCTTGCTCTCGGCCATGCTGTACCTCTCCTTATTTTTTCCTTCGTGAAACAGCCGCCGGTTTCCGGCGTGCCTTTCCGTTAAAATCATGCTGAGTGATTATACCATATCCCGCCGGAAATTACAACTGTTAATTTGCCGCCATGATCTTGATATTCCCCGCCGGGAACCCCGTTTCCGTCATGGTGATGTCCGTGATTTTCGCCACGTCCTCGGCGGTCAGCTCCCCGCTCTTGGTGGACACCACCACGCTGACGCTCTCGTCCCCCATGAAGGCCACACAGTCCGCGTAGCCTTTGGCGGTGACCAGGTTTTCAATCTGGGCCTCGGCCAGGGTATAGGACGCAAGGACCTGAATGCCCTGGGACGCCTCGTTGGCCACGGCCGTGTCGGCGTTCTCCTGCTCCGCCGCCTCCTGGAGGAGGGAAATGGCGTTGTCCCGGGCCTGCTGCCGGGTCAGCCGGGCGGAGGCGAAGTAGTCCGATCCGGTATAGATCATCCCCTCGTCCGGCGGGGCTCCGGCGTCCTCCGCCGTACCGGGGGCCGCTTCCCCGCCGTTCTTCTGCTCAGCGCCGGACTTCGCGTCCTCCGCGCCCTGACCGGAGACCAGCTGGGCCTCCCCCAGCAGCTTTCCCCCGGCGGCCTCCTGCACCTCCTGCCCGGTGTACATCCAGTTCAGCGCCACCGCCGAGCACACCAGCACCGCCATCACCGCCACTACGGCGTTCCGCTTCCATCTCGCGCTCATAGACCCTTTCCTCCTCCAAATAATCACTGCCACTTTGCCACCGTGACCCGGTCGGTAGGCAGTCCGGTGAGGGCGGATACCGCCCCCGTCACCGCCAGCCGGACCTCTGCGCTGCCGCCGCCCTGGCACACCACCAGGGCCCCCCGGTAGGTGGGCCAGGTCCGCCGCACCACCACCGTCTCGTCCCCGCCGGAGCCATCCAAGCGGACCGTCTCCGATTTTCGGGAGTAGTCCTCCGGCGCGGCGGTGTCCCCGCTGTAGCTGAGCTGGGTGTCCTGGGCCAGCTGCCGCTCCCCGTCGGAGTCCACGGTCAGCATCACCTTCACCTGTCCCACGCCGTCCATGGCCGCCAGGATGTCCTCCATCTCCGTCTGGATGGCCTGCAGGTCCCAGCCGCTCTGAGAGGCCGGGGCGGAGGGCTTCTCCCGGCTCTCCGTCCCGCCGCCGATCCCCGGCCACAGCAGCAGCCCCGCCCCAATCAGCGCCACCAGCGCCGCGTACTTGTACTTGTTCCATATCTTTCGCGCTCCTTCAGTTTTTTCCTTCATGCCAAACCTGCCTCTCCGCCGGAATTCCAAGCTCCCCCGCGATCCAGTCCGCCAGCTCCCGGGAATAGGGGCCCGTCAGGTCCGCCGAGGCCGGAAGCGGGATTCCGTCCGCCCCCGGCTCCGTCTCCACCCGGGCCGCCACCCTGAGACCAAGCGCGTCCGCTTTGTCCGATATATATGCCGCGGTCCGCCCGGCTATGATAGCCGCCATATCTTCTTTTCCGGCGGCGTCCAATTCCGCCGCCCGTCCGGCAAGGGCCTCCTCATAGACGGAAAAATCCAGCCGCAGCCGTCCCAGGTCCGTCCTCAGCACCGGCTGGAGCAGGGCCGCCAGCAGCAGCAGCCCCCCGGTGAAGCCGGAGATTTTCCGCAGGGTCCCCTCCGGGACCAGAGTCTGGAGCACCGTCAGCGCCATTGTCACCGCCGCGATGGAGGCGAGCCAGCTCCGCACCGCCCCAATCATGGCGTCACCGCCGCCACGGAGCTCAGCACCGACACCAGCAGCAGCAGCGCGCAGCTCCCCGTCATGCCCAGCACCAGGCCGAACGCCCCGCCCAGGCCGTCGATGAGCCTGCACAGCTCCGGGGCTCCCACCGCCGCCGCCAGAAAGGCGGACAGCTTGTACAGCAGGTACTGCACCCCCAATTGCAGAAACGGGTAAGCGCAGGCCGCCAGAATCGCCAGCATCCCGAACACGCCGATGGTATTTTTCAGCATTCCCGCCCCGGCCAGGACGGTTTCCGCCGCCTCGGCGATGATTCCCCCCACCACCGGCACCGCGCCGGAGATGGCGGCTTTCGCCACCTTTACCGAGGCCCCGTCCGCCGCCCCGGCAATCACCCGGACCGCGGAGAGGTACACTGTGAACAGCAGCAGGGACGAGGTCAGCAGCCAGGTGACAATTTTTTTCAGCGCCTCGGCGATGGCCCCCAGTCGGTTCTCCGGCAGGCAGCTGGAGGCGGCCAGCGCCCCGATGTACAGGTAGACCAGGGGAATCAGCAGCCCGTCGATCAGCTCCATCAGCAAATCCGCCAGAAAGACGGTGGTCACCTGCTGGAAGGTGGCGGTGGTCACCCGTCCGGAGGCCGCCGTGGCCGCCGCCAGGGGGGCCCGAAGGGCCTGGAATAAAACTTCAACAACCCCAAGG
>CATLJA010000134.1 GCA_949959305.1 uncultured Oscillibacter sp. | reverse complement strand
ACGGCCTCCTGCTCCGGCCTGCTGAACTGGTACAAGGCCAGACGGCCGGAGCAGGTGGTGAAAGACCCCAGGCCGGGGGACGTTGTGATTTACAGCTTCGGACACACCGGCGTGGTGGAGGCCGTGGGCGCTGGAACCGTCACCGCCATCGAGGGGAACACCTCCCCCGGCACGGCGGGAAGCCAGTCCAACGGAGGCATGGTCTGCCGGAGAAGCCGGAAGAACGCCCTGGTTTCGGCCTATATCCGGCCGGTGGAGGAAAAGGAGGTGAAGCCTGTGGATAACACCCCCAGTCCCGCTCATAAGGCGGGCGTAGAATGGGCCGTGGAAAACGGCATTCTCGCTGGAGACGGGGAGGGCAGCCTGAAGCTGTCCGCCCCGGTGACCCGGCAGCAGCTCTGCACGATGCTGAAGCGGCTGGCGGACTATCTGAAAAAGCCATGAAGCCATGAAGCCATGAAACCGTGAGGGGGGACGCTGAAAAGCGTCCCCCCTCACGGTTTGCTTACTCCGCCGCGTCCCCGGCGTTTTTCCAGGGCCCGGCCCGGTAGAAAAGAATGGACATGGCGGTGGCCGCGGTCCAGCCGATGGGCCAGGAGCACCAGATGCCCAGGGCCCCCAGGGCGGTCTGGGCCAGCAGCGCGGCCAGGGCCACCCGGAGAATCAGGTCCGTGAAGGTGGAGGCCATGAAACAGAGCATCCGCCCGGAGCCCCGGAGAACGCCGTCGGCCACCAGCTTGGCGGAGATGATGAAATAGAAGGGGGAGAGAATGCGGAGATAATACACGCCGGTCTGGAGGGCGTCTTTCGTGGGATTCTCCAGAAAGAGGGACAGGGCCCGGCGCCCGGCGAAAAAGTACAGCAAAAACAGCGGAAGGCTCAAAAGCCAGACCAGCTTCACTCCCGCCCGGAACCCGGCCTTCACCCGGAGGAGCTTTCGCGCGCCGATGTTCTGGGCCGTGTAGTTGGACACGCCGTTGGCCAGGGTGGTAAAGGAGGTGACGACCAGGTTGTTCAGCTTCACCCCGGCGGAGTAGCCCGCCATAACGCCGGTGCCGAAGCCGTTGATAATCCCCTGAAGGACGATGTTGCCCACGGAGATGAAGCTCTGCTGGAGGATGCTGGGCACGGCGATGGCGGCTATTTTTTTCAGCAGGAGAAGGGAGAACAGCGGCGCGGGCTCCGGGGAGCCCGCCTTCCGCAGCCGGACCCGCACCGCCCCGACGGCCAGGACGCAGCTGACTCCCTGGCAGAGAAAGGTGGCCCAGGCCACCCCCGCCACGCCCATGTCAAAGGCGGTGACAAAGAGCACGTCCATGGCGATGTTGGCGGTGGAGGAGGCCGCCAGAAAAAGGAAGGGAGTCCGGGAGTCCCCCAGGGCGGAGAAAACGCCGGTGGCGATGTTGTAGAAAAAGACGAAAGGCAGGCCCCAAATGTAGATGTCCAGGTAGAGCCTGGAGGCTTCAAAAGCCTCCGCCGGGGTGTTGATAAGGCGGAGCAGCCCCTCGCAGCCCAGGGCTCCCCCCAGCATCAGCGCCGCGCAGAGGACGGCGCTGGCCAGGCAGGCGGTGGACGCCGCCGTCTTCATCTTCCCATACTCCCCGGCCCCAAAGAGCTGGGAGACCACCACGGAGCAGCCCATGTTGCACCCGAAGGCAAAGGCCAGGAAGATTAAGGTCACCTCGTAGCTGTTGCCCACGGCGGCCAGGGCCTCCTCGCCGATGAATTTTCCGGCCACCAGGCTGTCGGCGATGTTATAGAGCTGCTGAAAGATGATGCTGCCAAACAGTGGGAGGCAGAACCGCCAAAGCACGGTTTCCGGCCTCCCCACGGTCAGGTCTTTGTTCATGGAGACACACCTCGCTCTCGGACTTTTCAGCGGCTTTTGATTATAGTCCCAAAAGCGGGGAGTGTAAACCGTCATTTTGACGGTTTAGCGGGCCAGGTATTCCTCCAGGCAGATTCCCCGGCTCATGATCTCTCCGGCGGCCTCCTCTCCCACATAGCGGTAGTGCCAGGGCTCGTAGCCCACGCCGGTGAGGGCGCTTTTCTCCGTGGGATAGCGGAGGATGAAGCCGTACTCGGCGCAGTGCTCCATCAGCCACCTCTGCACCGCCGTCTTCTCCTGCCCCTCGTCCAGAAGCTGGTAGGACTTGTCCACAATATCCACCGCCAGCCCCGCCTGATGCTCGCTGGTGCCTGGGCGGGCGACCCATTCGGCGGCCCGTTCCTCCGCCTCCGCCCGGGACCCGGCCTGGGGGAGGCAGGACTGAACCTTCCGCTCAAACAGCTCCTCCTGCTTCTCCCGGCTCCGGTAGGAGGAGCAGATCGTGGGCTCCAGCCCCGCCGCCCGGCAGTCGTCCATCATCCGCTGGAGGCTGGGGTAGGCCCGCTTGTCAATGGAGTGCCCGTTGACTAATTGGGTGAACTCCGGGACCTGGAAGTTCTCCGGCAGGGGGTGGTCCCCGTTGACCAGAATCAAATTCCAAGCCTCTTGGGAGACGGCGGTTTTGTCCTCCCCCTGGCCGCGCACCGCCCCCGGGACCGTCAGGATGCGGACTGCGCCGGAATCTTCGGCCTCCGGCTCCTCCGGAAGAAGGGCGAACTGCCGGGAGAGCGGGTCCGCCGGGAAAGAGGACCCGTCTCCAACGGCTCCTGCCCGGCCCAGCAGGAAGCCCCCGGCGAACAGCGCCAGTCCCAGAAAGACCGGGAGGAGCAGGGGAGACCGTCCGGCCCTCCGCCGGGCCCGGGAGGGCGCGGGGCGGCGGGGCCTGGAAACCGCCGGCGCGTCCCACCGGACAGGGGCGGCGGCGTAATACTCCCTTTCCGGGAGGGGAAATTCGTGTACCGTGCAGAAATGAGGGTGAGACATAGAAACAGCTCCTTTGCGTTTGAACTGTTTCTATCTTAAGGCTTGTCCCCGTCGAAACCGAAACATTCCTGCATCGGAGTTTTAGCATTTTTGCATCTAACCGGCATCATAGATAACGCTGGATACCGGGGGATAGCCCATGGCGGCGCGGATGCCGTCGTCCACCTTTTCCCAGTCCACCTCCGGGGTGATTCGAAGCGAGGTTCCAATCTGCCCTACATGATACAATGTTTCGCTGTCCGTCAGGCGAAAGACCGCGTAGGATTCCCAAAGGGTATTTTCGAAGGAGCGCAGCAGCTCATATTTCAGTCCCAGCCTGTCGAAAAAGGCTTTCCCGGAGGCTTCCGCCGGGGAGGAAAATTCCAAAAGGGACTCGCCGACTTTTTCCAGCGTAAGGGAAAGAATTTTTCCGGACTGCCCGTCCAGGCATAAATAAAGATGCTGCGAGGAGGGCTTGTCATAGGCGCTCAGCTCGGCAAAGGCGGCGCTGGACAGGTCCGTCTGGTCCCGAAGGTAGAGGAGGCTTCCGTCAAGTCCCGCGCCGCACGCCTCCGCCCCCTCCGGCAGGACGCCCAGCTCCGCCAGATCTTCCAGCTCCGCCCGGGCCTGGGCGGACAGCTCCTCCAGCTTTTCCCGATCCAGCTCCTGGCCCACGATGGTGAGGTTTTCGGGAATGGAGCGGGACTGGGCCAGCAGCCATATCCGCCCCGGCAGCTCCGGGGGCTTGGAGGGGAAGTTGTTGTCCGCCGCCAGGGGCTCGGTATGGACGGTCCCGGTGAGCCGCCCGTCCTCCAGGGTGGAGAGGCGGAGGGGCAGCAGGGCCAGGGCCGCCACGGTCAGGGCCGTCAGGATGGGGAACAGCCAGTTTTTCCAGTTTCCCACGGTTCTTCCCCTCCCTTCAGGCAGACCCGGACCCGGGTGCCCCGGCCCGGCCCGCTTTCAATTTCCAGCGTTCCGCCGTGGAGCTCCACAATCCGGCGGCACAGGGCCAGCCCCAGCCCCGCGCCCCCCTGGGCCCGGGCCCGGGACTTGTCCACCATGTAGAACGCCTCCGTCACCCGCTCCAGCTCCTCCGCCGGGATGCCCTTGCCCTGGTCCGTCACCTGGATGCGGCAGCCGCCCTCTGCGGCGAAGCCCTCCAGCAGGACCTCTCCGCCGTTTTCCATGGCTTTCCGGGCGTTGTCCAGCAGGTTCACGCAGACGGTTTCCATCAAATCCGGCTCCATCCGCGCCGTCACCGCCTGGGCCCGGACGACAAGGCGGATTCCAGCCTGCCGGAGGGGCGGCTCCATGGCCCCGGCCACCCGGTTTAAAAACCCGTCCAGGGGCACGGCCCGGAGGGGGAAGTCCTGCCGCTCCAGGACGATGAGGTCCAGCAGCTTC
>CATLJA010000133.1 GCA_949959305.1 uncultured Oscillibacter sp. | reverse complement strand
AGCTGCTGCTCAATGCGGCCCTCCAGCTCGCCGGGGGTGGTTTTCAGCATCTGGGCGGCGTGGAACAGCATCTGCTGGTTCCGGTTCACCGTCTCCAGGGTCAGCCGGCCCACGGTGGCCTCAATCCGCCGTACGCCGGAGGCCACGGAGCCCTCGGACTTGATGCGGAAGGGACCGGCCTTGGCGGTGTTGTCCAGGTGGGTGCCGCCGCAGAACTCCATGGAGAAATCCCCCATCTCCACTACCCGGACCACGTCTCCGTATTTTTCGCCGAACATGGCGACGGCGCCCTTGCGCTTGGCTTCCTCGATGGGAAGGACCTCCGTCACCACGGGCAGGCCCTCCAGAATGGCGTCGTTTACCAGCCGGTCAATTTCGCTGAGCTGGTCCGGGGTGATGGCCTCGAAGTGGGTGAAGTCGAAGCGCAGGCGGTCCGGCTCCACCAGGGAGCCCGCCTGGTGGACGTGCCCGCCCAGCACCTTTTTGAGGGCCGCGTCCAGCAGGTGGGTGGCGCTGTGGGCACGGCGGATGGCCTTCCGGCGCTCCGGGTCGATCTGGGCGCAGACGGTGTCGCCCACTTTCAGCACGCCCTCCGTCATCTGGCCGGAATGGAGGAACTTGCCGCCCTTGTTCTTTTGCACATCGGTGACCCCAAAGCCAACTTTGCCGGCGAAGATGGTGCCGCAGTCCGCTACTTGGCCGCCCATTTCGGCGTAGAAGGGGGTTTTGTCCAGAACGACGGCGGCCTCGACGCCGGAGACGATTTCGTCCACCAGCTCTCCCTCCGCCACGATGGCCACCACCTTGGCGTCCAGAATGCGGTCGTTTTCATAGCCCACGAACTCCGTGGCGGGCACGTCAGAGCCGAACTCAATGCCGGCCCAGCCCAGGTCGCCCAGAGCCTCCCGGGCCTTCCGCGCCCGGATCCGCTGTTCCTCCATGAGCTGGTTGAAGCCGTCCCGGTCCACGGTCATGCCCTCTTCCTCCACCATCTCGATGGTCAGGTCAATGGGGAAGCCGAAGGTGTCATAGAGCTTGAAGGCGTCCGCGCCGGAAAACACCGTTTCTCCCCGCTGCTTGTGGGCGGCCAGGAGGTCGTTGTAGATCCGCATGCCGCCGTCGATGGTCTTGGCGAAATTCTCCTCCTCGGTGCGGATGACCTTGGTGATATAGCCCTGCTTTTCCCGGAGGTCGGGGTAGGCGGTCCCATTCTCATGGACCACCGTGTCCACCACGTCAAAGAGGAAGGGGTTCTCTACGCCCAGGAGCCGCCCGTGCCGGGCTGCCCGGCGGAGGAGGCGGCGGAGTACGTAGCCCCGGCCCTCGTTGCTGGGGAGAACGCCGTCGCAGATCATCATGACAGAGGAGCGGATGTGGTCCGTGATGACCCGGAGGCTCACGTCGGTTTTGTGGCTCTCCCCGTAGTGGGCATGGGTGATTTCGGAGACCTTGTTGGTGATGTTCATCACCGTGTCCACGTCAAAGAGGGAGCCCACGTTCTGGCATACGCAGGCCAGCCGCTCCAGGCCCATGCCCGTGTCGATATTTTTGTTTTTCATCTCCTCATAGCGGCCCTCGCCGTCGTTGACAAACTGGGAGAAGACGTTGTTCCAGACCTCGATGTAGCGGTCGCAGTCGCAGCCGACGGTGCAGCCGGGCTTGCCGCAGCCGTGCTCCGCCCCCCGGTCGTAATAAACCTCGGAGCAGGGGCCGCAGGGGCCTGCGCCGTGCTCCCAGAAGTTGTCCTCTTTCCCAAAGCGGAAGATGCGCTCTGCCGGGATGCCGATGTCCTTGTTCCAGATTTCAAAGGCCTCGTCGTCGTCCAGATAGATGGAGGGATAGAGGCGGTCCTCCTCCAGGCCGACGACCTTGGTCAGAAACTCCCAGCAGTAGGGGATGGCGTCCTTTTTAAAATAGTCGCCAAAGGAGAAGTTGCCCAGCATCTCAAAATAGGTGCCGTGGCGGTCGGTTTTGCCGATATTTTCGATGTCGCCGGTACGGATGCACTTCTGGCAGGTGCAGACCCGGTTCCGGGGGGGCTCCTCCTCCCGGGTGAACCAGGTTTTCATGGGGGCCATGCCGCTGTTGATGAGGAGCAGGCTGGCATCGTTGGCGGGAGGGATCAGGGAAAAGCTGGGCAGGCGGAGATGGCCCTTGCTCTCAAAGTAGCTGAGGAACATTTCCCGCAGCTCGTTCAGGCCGTGATAGGGGTGTGACATGTGTTTCTTCCTCCAGTTGTGTAAAAATAAAAATGCCCCGCCCCGGCATAGGGGCGAAGGCTTGCTTCGCGGTACCACCCTAATTATCCCCGGATAAAAGGGGATATCTTAAGCCATCCGGTAACGGGGATGGGCCGTTCCGCTCCTCGCGGACCGCTCCAAAGTGGCGGCCTTGCGGCGTGGGCGAGGGGCTTGCACTATCCCCCTCTCGCTGAGGAACCGTTTCGCAGGGCTGGCTTTTTCATGGCGTTTGGCTGTTTGAACCGTAGCTATTATACCGTATCTGCGCCGTTTGTCAAGACGGCTTTTTCCCGCTTCCCCGCTTTTTGACCGGGGGCTTCTTCCGGTTTTTCGCAAAGACGCACTCTCCGGTCCGGATGCACTCCCCGCAGCCGATACAGGGCGTGCTTCCGCTCTTGTCGCCGTACAGCAGCGCGCAGATTGCCGCGGGTACCGTCAGAACCGCCAGTAAAAAAAGCCAGCCATACCACGCCATTGCGGCTCCCCCCTTTTCTTTTTCCTAAAGGTACCACAGAAAAGGAGATTATGCCAGTGGCATCTGCAACAGCCACAGCCCCAGCAGCGGCAGCAGGGCCTCTGCCGGGCCGGGAAGGGGCGGCAGGGGAAATTCCTGAGGGTCGACGACGGTGCCGTCGGGCCGGGGGAGCGCCCGCTGGACGCAGAGCACCGGCTCCGCCAGGCTGGAGAGGGTCAGGCTGTCCCGAGGGGAAAGGCCGTAGGAGGCCACCGTTTCCGCCCGGACCCGGGCCGGGAGGGCCGGAAGGTCCCCCGGGGCCAGCAGGAGGCGGCAGGTGATTTTTCCGCCCTCCGCCTCCGCCAGGGCCCGGCATCCCTCCGCCGTCAGGGCCAGCAGGGGCCAGATATGCTCCGCCAGTTCTCCGGCCCGCCGGATTCGCCGGGTTCCGGGCGGCAGAAAGGGAGCCCATTCCATGGGGCAGTCGTAGAGCGCGGCGTCCATCCCATTCCCCCCGTTTCATTTCACGGGAAGTAGTGTTTGCGCCAGGCGGAATTCCATGCAAAATTTTCTCGTCTTTTTCCGGCAGGCGTGGTATAATGGCGGAGAAGACTTGATTGAGGTGAAGCGCCTTGCACTTTTGGCAACATTTGAAAACCGTAAACCGGCACCGCGCCCTGGTGCGGAAGCATTGCTTCCGGCTGGGGCTCTACTGGCAGGGGCTGACCCACGACCTGTCCAAGTATTCCCCGGTGGAGTTCTGGCCGGGAGTCAAATACTTCCAGGGGGACCACAGTCCCAACGACCAGCAGCGGCGGGAGGAGGGCTTCAGCGCCGCCTGGCTCCACCACAAGGGCCGGAACCGCCACCACTTTGAGTACTGGACCGACTACCAGCTGGACGGCATCGGCATCGGCGGCGTGGAGATGCCGCCGAAGTACGTGGCGGAGATGTTCTGCGACAGGCTGGCCGCCAGTAAAGTCTACCAGGGGGAGAACTTTGACCCCGGCCACCCATACCGTTTTTTTGAGAAGGGAAAGGGGCGGCAGCTCCTGCTCCACCCCGGCACGGCGGCGCTGCTGGAGAAAATTTTGATTATCCTCCGGGATCAGGGGGAGGACGCGGCCTTTGACTATGTCCGCCGGGAGGTTTTAGGGAAGAAATAGAAGCGGGGGAAGCGAATAAACGCGTGGAGGCGGCCGCCTCCACGCGTTTTTGTCACTTGATGTTCGCACCGAAAAAGGCCAGAAGCTTTAGGAGCGGCTTCCAGAGCTTTGGATGGTGCTCCAGAAGGAACGCCTCCACCTCCGCCTGGGCAAGGCCGTCTCCCCAGAGAAGAATGTGCTTGCCCGCCGCGTCATAGCCCACGGCGGTTTCCCCCACGGCGGCCACGCCTACGGCAATTTTCCCGCCTAGGGCCGCCACGCCTCCGGCGTACCAGAGGCCGAGGGCCACGGGGCCGAAGGCCAGCAGGCCGATTGCCACCGGACCCAGCGCCGCCAGGCCGAAGGCCAGGGCGCCCAGCGCAAAAACTCCGGCAGACAGCGCGCCGATGCTGAAAACGCCTGCGCTGAATAGGCCCAGAGCTGCCACGCCTACCGCAACGTTGCCAATGGCGATAATGCCCCTGGCGATTTTCCGGCAGCGCAGCATGTGGGGATAGGAGCAGAAACAGACGGAAACCAGGGGCAGGCCGAACAGCTTTGTTTTGCTCTCCCAGGTCCAGGATCGGAAAATTCGGGAGATTTCCTCCATCTGTT
>CATLJA010000132.1 GCA_949959305.1 uncultured Oscillibacter sp. | reverse complement strand
GAGAGGCTTTTTCGCCGTATCAAGCGGTTTCGTCGTATTTTTACCCGCTATGACAAACTTGATGTCATCTTTTTGACTTTTGTCTATTTTGCTCTTATTGTAGATGCACTTATGTGAACACATCCTAGGAAACGTAGTTTCCTAAGCGAGCTTTTGGTACTTTTCCCTCGCGGGAAAAGTACGCCCCCGTCCCCGCCCCGGCAGGGGCGAATCTAACTGTTAGAAACAAGCTGAGGCGGCCCCGCAGGGGCCGCAGATCAATTCCCCGCCGGACGGTAATTCTTCTCCCTGTACCGCTTGGGTGTCTCGCCCACATACCTCTTGAACGCCCTGATAAAATGACTCTGGGAGCTGAAATTGAGAATAGAGCTGATTTCCGCGCTGGAATACTCCGTATATTGGAGCATATTCCGGGCGGCTTCCATCTTCTTCGCCATGATGTACTCGGAGATCGACTGCCCCATCTCCCTCTTGAACAGTGTGGACAAATAACTGGGGCTCAGGCCGGTGAGACCGGCCAGGTCCTGGACCAGGATGGCCTCGTGGAGATGGTTATAGATATAGTCCAGACAAAGAGAAACATGCTGGGAGACGATATGCTTCTTCGCCGCGGCTTGGACCTCCCGCAGGTAGAACGCAAACATATCGTTCCCCAGACATTCGATCTCCGCGGGGTCCTCCATCAGATCCATCTTCTGGATATACAGATCGCTGATGCCATAGGCCCGCTGCTCGTCTACGCCGCCCTCGATGGCCGCGCGGCAGGCGGACGCGATATTCGTGACCATCAGGTATTTACAGTTCCGGAGAGGGTCCAGGGAGACCGTGCCCGGCTGGTTGTTGGCAAGCGCCTTCTGCCGGGCCTCCAGGGCCCGGGGATCGCCGGCGCGGAGCAGGTCGAATTGATTCCGCTCCTCCCGGTAGGTGTGGTGGCGGATGTTCTCCTCCCGGGTGATATACTCCTGATAGCGCAGCGCCTTCTCGTTGACGTAGTGCCCCATACGTTTTCCTCCCTGACGGATAAGTTGCCTAAGAATTATACTATAAATCGAAGACGGATGCAATATTTCCTCCGGCGCGGTATGGTAGAATAACGCCATCAGCCGGAGAGAAAAACAGTACTTTTCCGGTTGGTTTACAGATAGAGTCGGCTCATTTTTTCAAAAAATTATAACAAGGAGGTCTTCGTTATGAATCTTCGCAATGTAAACGCCGCCGGAAAGCCCGAGACCATTCAAACCACCATGGAGAAGCTGCGGGAAGCCTCCGCGCGCTGCTGCCGTATCTGCCGGAAACGCCATCGCGACGACGCTTTCCGCGATCATATCCAGTACTTCGCCAACAGCAACGTCTGCTATGCCAGCGTCAACGGCATCTCTATGCCGGTGCCCCTGGGCTGAGGGACATAAAACGGGCCGGACCGGCGTCTCCGAAGAAGGAGTGCCGGTCCGGCTGTGTTTATTGGGGAAGGTCCTGCGCCAGCATGTATTTTTTCAGAGGGACGTACAGCAGGGCGGCGATCGCCAGGGCCAGGATGGTATTGGGCAGCATATAGGAGCCGTTATACACCAGAGAGTAGAAGCCGGGGTTGGAAAAGGTGGTGCCCATCAGCTCGGTGGGCTCCAGGATCTTGTAGATGGTCACGCCGCTGATATAGTGGACCACGAAGCGGCAGAAGCAGCCCACCACGGTGCCCGCGAAAATGCCCCATTTCCTTCCCCTGAACAGCCCCGCCAGGCCCAGGGGCGTGAAGGCCACCAGATAGTCCAGCAGCATGGACTGCCAGCCCCAGGCGTAAGCCCCGTCAAAAATGAGCTGGAGCAGTCCGAACGCGAAGCCTGCCAGCAGGCCGGGCTTGAGGCCCCAGCGGACGGCGAAAAAGATAATGGGGAACATGGCGGGCGTCAAAGACCCGCCGTTGGGCAGCTCCGGCAGCTTGATGTAGCTGAGGATCTGGGCGCAGGCCACCATCATGGCCGCCTCTGTCAGGCAGCGGATGGTGATGATGGTATTGGCCGCACTTTCATAACGTTTCTCGTTGGCGTTTCTTTCTTCGGACATGAAAACTTCCTCCTTTTAACGGCGGGAAGTGCCTGCGGAGGGGCATAAAAAATTTGCCGTACATCCGCAAGGCGCGGGTATACGACAATACGTCCTATGTAATCGCATTCCTACGCCGGCATTACCCGGATCAGGTTTGAGGGACCGGACGGCATTGCGTCTCATCTCAGCCGGCGTGCGCCAGCGCCCCTTGGATTGTAAGTGCAGTATAACAGGTTTTGAGGGGGGTGTCAACAGGTGCGCGCGGAAAACAGACGGAAGAAGCTGCTGTCCATGCAATCGCTGAAATAGAAGTATGCTATATTGCAAACCGAGAGCAAAAAGCGGTATACAGAGCACAGGGAGGAAAATCGTGACCGCCAACGGGAGGCATGGTGATGATTTTTCTCCCCCTGCATTTTAGGGAAAGGACCGGCGCAGCTGCGCCGGTCCTTTTAAGGGCTTAGAGGCGGCCAGCCGCCAACAAGGGAGCCTCGGCATAGGCCAAGTACTTGCTGCCTAGCACGCCATTCTGCCGCAATAACAAAACTGCGAGTGTCAGCTTTCTATCTCCCGCAAACGCTCAACAATGGTGCGGCGGTTAACGGAACGGTACGTCAACAGAGGGATCAGGACCCCCAGGACCAGAAACAGCGGTATGACCGCCAAAACCGGCAGGACGGTAAATCGATAGGTGAAAAACCAGAAGGCGGAGCAGAGCGATCCCACCAGCGGTCCCAGCGCGGCGCTCAGGACCAGGGAGAGGGCGGCGGACAGCATCGTGTAGTACAGCCCTTCGTACACCAGCATGGTATTCATCTGCTTACCAGTCATGCCTACAGATTGGAGCATGGCCAGCTCCCGCTTCCGGGCCAGTATGCCCGTCAGTACGGCGTTGATGAAGTTGAGCACGCCCACCAGGCCGATGATCCCCGACAGCGTGCCGCCCATGGTCAGGAACATACTCCGGAAGCCCTCGAACTCCGCTGCCATGCTCTGTTTGCTCTCGTAGTCATAGGTGGGCTGGACGGACTCTGTGTATTCTTGCAGGAAGTCCTCCATAGCGGTGCTGGCCGTCTCGTCAGTGTTGAAAGCGTAGATCATGACGGAGCTGGTGCCGGTATCCTGCTGGAACAGCTCCGCTCCCATCGCCAGCTTGCTGCCTCCCAGGGTGGTATAGCGGTAAGTGAGGGCTCTGGGGATCTCGATCATGGCGCAGACGGTGTACTCCTTTTCCTCATAGACCTTGGCCCGGGGAACGAAATTCGTCTCTCCGCGGTTCCAGCGGGCGTTTGACTCCTCTGCGGTGATTTCCTCCCCGGTGTCCGTGTCGACATTCACCCACTCCTTCACATAGCGGAGCGTCACGGTATCCCCCACCTTGAAGCAGTTGTCATCTTCATGGATCACTCCGTAGTCGTCGGCGGCATAGACGGCGGCGATGGCGTTCCGGCTGGGGTCGGACAAGGGGGCGGTATCTCCCTCCAACACGTTTATCTCGCCGAGAATGAAGTCCTCCAGGCCGTAGAGCTGGGCGCTGCCTGCGACGGTGTCCTCGCTCACATGCTCCCGGGAGGCGACAACGCTGTCCAGCTCCTCCTCGGAATAAACGATGCTGATACCCTGGCGGAAGTACTCCTCCGGCAGAAGGGCCTGGATCGTGCTCTCCTGACCGTAGACCCTGCCCCCTTCGGTGATGCCGCCCTGGGAGATGACCTGGGCGATGACTTCCTCCGGAAGCGCCTGGTCCGCCAAGCGGAAGTTGGCGCTGCTCTGGAAGTAGCCGGCATGGCCCAGGACAAAGTCGGTGGCTACCAGGTCAGAAAGATATTTCTCCATGTCGAAGCCGTTCGTAAACGTATACACCAGGTTCATCAGCACCACCGCCAGGGTCAGGGAAATCATGGTAACGACCGTTTTACTCCTGCTCCGGCCCAGGTTGGCCCAGGCCATTTTCGGCAGGGATGCGCCGGCGGCAGCCTTCCGCTTGCCGCTCTTCTTCCCGGACTGCTGTCCGCCTTCGGTATAGCGCACCGCCTCCACCGGGGAGACCCTGGCGGCGATCCGTCCGGGCCGCGCGCAGGAGAGGAACACCGTCAGCAGGGAAAACGCCGCCGCGCCAATGAAAATCCAGGGATTGAAGGACACGAACGAGTTCTTATAGTTGAGATGGGCCATGATGACCGGCGCCAATATGTTGCCGGCGGCGAAGCCCAGAAGTAGGCCGATGGGGATGCCCACCAGACTGAGCAGGAGCGCCTGCTGGCGGATCATCCGCTTGATCTGCCGCCCCGTGGCGCCGATGGTTTTCAGCAGGCCGTAAAACCGGATGTCATTGGTGACGGAGATCTGGAAGATATTGTAAATGATGAGATACCCGGTGAAGATGATCAGCAGAAGAATCACCACAATGGTAATGAAGGGCACGGGGTCAATGCCGTTAGAGATCCGGTCCCCGGTGTAG
>CATLJA010000131.1 GCA_949959305.1 uncultured Oscillibacter sp. | reverse complement strand
AAAGGGCTTAACGATGTAGTCGTCCGCCCCCATCTCCAGGCCCTGGATGCGGTCAAAGACCTCGCTCTTGGCGGTGAGCATAATGATGGGCACCTGGGAGGTTTCCCGGATTTTGGCGCAGACGGCCCAGCCGTCCATCACGGGCAGCATGATATCCAGGAGAATCAGGTCCGGCACGGCTCTTTGAAATTCCTCGATGGCCCTTCCGCCGTCCCCGGCGATGCGGACGTCAAAGCCCTCCTTCACCAAATACATGTGGATGAGATCGGAGATGTTGCGGTCGTCCTCGACTACCAGAATGTTGCGTCCCATGGCGGACCCTCCCAAGTTTTCCAAATCTTTCGTTTTTTATTATACCCCATAGGGCACGGGGGTGTTGAATTTTCTGTAAAGATTGCGGGGGCTCCCTCACCCCAGGCCCGTTTCCCGGTAGGCCGCGCAGATTCCCCCCGCCTCTCCGGCGGCGGCGAGGAAGGCCCGCAGCCCCGCCGGGTTGGCGGCGTCCCCCAGCCAGACGGCGGCGTTTCCCCCCCGGGCAGCCAGCCGCCGGACCAGCTCCTGGGCCCCGGAGGCGCTCCGCAGGGGATTTCCGCTCCGGTCCATATCCGGCCGGAGGCAGCGGAAGCCCGCCTCTGCGGCGCTTTGAAGGTCCTGGGGCCCGCCGCCCTGGATATAGGCCAGCCGCGTCTTGCCGCAGGAGGCCCGGCAGAGGGCGGCGTTGCCCGCCTCCAGCTGCTCGGCCACGCTCCGCTCCGAATCCCCGGCGTCCGCCAAAACGCCCACGCTCTGCCCCTGGGCCGCCAGGCGGCGGAGAGTTCCTCCCTGCCGCTCCATCTCCTCCGGCGTGAAGAAGAACGCGGCCCCGGCGCCCTGGGCCGCCAGAACGTCCGCCATGGAAGACGCGTCGCTTCCCCCCCGCAGGCACAGGGCGACGCGCTTCCCCTCCAGCCCGGCGGAGGGCTCCTGCTCCCCGGCGGGAAGGGCGGGTCTGACGGTCCCTTCGGGAGAGCCGCCCTCGCCGGGAGCCGCCCCTTTGGCCCGCAGGTAGTCGGAGTACACGGAGTTCATGGAGTACTGCGCCGCGTCGGCAAAGAGCTTGTCCGACAGGCCGTATCCCGCCTGGCGGAGCCAGACCATGCTGCCCCTGTCCACCTGGATGACGGAGTAGGACAGGTCGAAATACCGGGAGACGGTGCTGGCCGGGACAAACACCGTCCCGTTCCGCCGGATGGCCCCGGGATAGTAGGGGTTGTCGGAATTGTCCAGGGCGTAGCTGTCGGAGAGGTTGAAGGTCAGAGACCTTCCGCCGTTGCCGCTGTAAAGGACCACCCACTCCTGCCCGCTGTCCAGCACCCGGGACACGCCCAGGGCCTCCCGGGCCGCGCCGGTGAAGATGGAGCTGGCGATGTAGAGGTAGCCGCCGCTCCAGAAGGGCATGGTGCCGTCCGACAGGGGCAGGATGTAGCTGCCTGCGGCGGTGAAGAAGACTTTATCCTCCGCCCGGGCCGGGGGGAGGGAGAGCTGAAAAGCCAGCAGAAGGCACACGAGCAAAGCCGCCGCCCGCCGTTTCATAAGCCGTCCCTCCTTCGTATAAGCTGTTGAAAACCGGTATATTTTATCACACCCGGGTGGGTTTTGTAAAGCCCGCCGTCAGCCCCGGTAGGGCTCCACGGTGACGCCGGTGTAGTAATGGGTCAAAATTTCCCGGTAATCCGCCCCCGCCGCCGCCATGGCTCCGGCCCCGTACTGGCTCAAGCCCACGCCGTGTCCGTACCCGGTGACGAAAAAGACCATTTTCCCCTCCTGCGCCTCCCAGGTGAAGCAGGCGGAGCGGAGCCCCAGGGCCGACCGCACCTGGGTTCCCTTCGCCGTCACGCCGCCCACCGAAAGCGTATCCACGCTTCCGGCGCTGTCGGCGGCGGGGTCTTTCAGCCAGCCCTCCATGCCGCCGGAGAGATCCGCCCCCGGAAAGGCCGTCTGGAGCTTGGCCTTCAGCTCCTCCGCCGTAAACTCCACCCGGCTGTAGTAGTTGGGGATACGGTCCCCCGGCTCCGGGGAGTCCACCGCCTGGAGATAGGGCAGGTCGTTGACCCAGACCTCTCCCGCCGCTCGGGTCAGCCCCGCGGAGGCCGAGTGGAACACCGCCAGAATGGGCACGCCGCCGTAAAGCACCGTCTCGCCGTCGGTCTCCCGCACCGCCGCCTCCACCTTGGCCTCGTAAGCCCCGGCCTGTTCCCCCCAGTTGGCCCGGGCGGCGTCCTCGCCGGCATACGCCTGGCAGCAGGTGTGGTCCGTGCAGATATCGGCGGCCTCCCCGTGGTTTCCGCCGGACTGGAGCTTGTACAGCGTGTAGGTCCGGGCGGCTACCGCCTGGGCCTTCAGGGCCTCCTGCTCAAAGGAGGCGGGCATCTCCGCCCGAACCACCCCCACCAGGTAGGTCCCCAGGTCCATCTCCAAAACCTCCGCCCCGTCCAGCACCCGCAGGGGCCTGGACGCGTCCAGGGCGCCGCTGGCGAAGGGAGGAGCCGGAGCCTCCCGCTCCGTCTCGTCCACCGGCTCCTCCCGCTCGAACAGGGTGGAGCGAAATGGAGCCGCCACCAGAAGCGGCAGCAGAAACAGCGCCGCCAGCAGCAGCGCCGACACGGCGATGGACTGGTTGACCTGGCTTCCGCTTCTTTCTTGTCTCATGGGACTTCCTCCTTTGTGGCGGGCGGAATGGGTTCTTCCACTCTATGCGGCGGCGGGAGGAAACATGCCGCTCCGGGAGATTTTGCTAAACGCCCTGTATTTTCTTAGGTAGTATATACCGAAGTGCATTGCGCTATCGGCAGAATTCCCGAAATTTCGCGGCAAGTCCGGCGGTGACGGCGGCAAAACCGGGCCCGCGGCAAATGTCAAGAAGAATTTAGACATACCCCCTTAGGGGGTATGCGGATGAGGCGTAACACAGAATGACGCCAGGATGCCCGGCAGCTGACGCAGGAACGCGTTACAGACCGCAGGTTGGGGACGAGAGAATGAGGAGCCCCGGCCATGGCCGGGGCGGTGGCGCAATAACAATTGGCCGTCAAGGGGCGCAAAAAAGTTTTCCAGGTTCCGAAGAACCTGGAAAACTTTTTTTGCTTTCCGCTCCGCTCCACCCTTGACATCCAATAGTGATTGCGCCCACGGTGGGCGCCAGCCCGGGCGCCAGTATGAGTTTTTGAGGATTTGCCAGCGCTTTAAGTGATAGCGGTTTGACATTCCATGGGAAGCGCCGTATAATATTCCTGAGTTGAAAGGAAGGAGGGGCGTTATGACCTTTCAGCAGCTGAACTATGTGGTGGAGGTTTCAAGTGCGGTTCCATCAACAAAGCGGCAAACAAGCTGTTCCTCTCCCAGTCGGGCATCTCCACCGCCATCCGGGAGCTGGAGGAGGAGTTGGGCATCCAGTTCTTTGTCCGCAGCAACCGGGGAGTGGAGTTCACGCCGGACGGGCGGGAGTTTTTGGGCTACGCCGCGTCCCTGCTGGAGCAGAAGCGGTGGATTGAGGCCCGCTATGGCGAGGCACGGAACGCCGCCCCGGCTACGCACCTTTCCGTGTCCTCACAGCGCTATCCCTTTACGGAGGACGCGTTCATCGGGCTGCTGCAGGCCCCGGGGGCCAGCCGCTACCAGTTTTCCATCCGGGAGGTGGACATGGATGCGGTGATTGACGACGTGTACGACCACCGCGCGGACGTGGGAGTCATCTGCCTGACGGAGCTGACGGAGAAGATAATCTTCCGCTACCTGGAGTCCAGATCCCTTGCCTTTCATGAGATTGCGGTGGTGGATCCCTGCGTCTACGTCCGCCGGGGCCATCCCCTGGCGGGGCAGCCTGCGGTGACGGAGGCGGACCTGGCGGGGTATCCTTACGTGTCCTTCGAGCGGGAGCGGGGCGTGGCGGTGGACTTCTCCGAGGAGTACCGGATGCTGTCCCTGAAAAAGCCCGCCCGGCAGATTCGGGTGAACAGCCGCAGCGCCATGCTCCGGGTGCTTTCCTATACCGACGGCTTCACTACTGGCAGCGGTCTGATTACCAAAAGCAGCGGCTACCGCAAAATCATCACGCTGCCCCTGGCGGAGAAAAGCGGCGTCCGCATCGGCTGGATTGCCCGGAAGGGGGGCAGGCTCTCCGCCCAGGCGGAGCGGTTCCTGGAGCTTTTGAAAGAGAACATCCTGGAATCCATCCGGTTTACAAGCGAGGCCAGGCAGTCCCGGAAAGAAGGGGCCCTGTAAAGCGGGACGGGACCGGCGGAGGAGAGGCCGCAGAAGTCAAAACCTCCGGCTAAGCCGGAGGCTTGAGTAGGCCCTAGAAGGGCCTGATACCGGCGGGCGTCTCAAGACGCATCGAATATCTTTCGCCTGCATCTCGTGCCCCGCCGCCCGTAAACGGGCAAATCATCTTCTATTTGAGACTTTTGCGTAACTGCTACATGGTAATTTGTCAACTCGCTTCGCTCGCAGCTTTTTGCTAAAGCATACGAGGGGGGCCCACCAGCAGAGCTGGTGGTTCTTTCTACCCAA
>CATLJA010000130.1 GCA_949959305.1 uncultured Oscillibacter sp. | reverse complement strand
ACTGAAGGCCGTCTACGAGGAGCACGGCGGCGGCGTCCTGGGCGCGGCGGCAGCCGCTATGGCGGGCCTCCGCGGTATAGATGAGGCCGGGTTCAATATCTTGAACCGCCTCACCGGCGGGAAGCTGGACGGCCTGAAGGCTGTCTATGAAGCCCATGGCGGCGGTATCCGGGGAGAGGCTGCGGCCATGGTTGAGGGCGTCAAGAGCTGCTATGCGGCGGGCTTCACGTTCCTGGACAATCTCACCGGCGGGAAGCTCTCCGAGATCAGCGGCAGCTTCTCCGCCGGGATGAGCGGCATGGTCCAAAGCGCAAGCCAAAAGCTGGCGGAGGCCAGGGCGGCGTTCCTGGGCGGCCTGAACGGTATACGCAGCACGGTCGACGGGGCCGTGACATGGTTCTTCGACTCCGGCAGGAAGGTTGTCATAACATTTGCCAGCGGTATCCGCTCGGCCTTCTCCGGCGCGGTGGATGCGGTCAAGGGCGGCTTGCAGCGCATCCGAAATATGCTCCCCTTCTCCGACGCCAAAGAAGGCCCGCTCTCCACCCTCACCCTCTCCGGCCAGCGCACCATGACCACCTACGCCAACGGCCTGGCCTTGGCGCAGGACGCGCCCGCTGCCGCCATAGAGCAGGGGCTCCGGGGAGCGAAGGCCGCCCTGGAGTGGGACCCGGTCGAGAAGGTCCGCGTTTCCTACGGCAGCAACGAAGAAGACGGCGGCTCCGCTGAGGGTGCGGGCTCAGGCGGCGGTGGGAAACAGGTTAATATCAAAAACCTTGTTATTCGGATGGACCCGAGGACGGTCAAGGAACTGCAAACCGTGTTCAGCCTGATACGGGAGATTGAGGATTACACCAACGGCTGCGGTGAGGACCCGGACGGGGAACCGGACCTTATGTGACAGGAAGGGAGGACGGCGCTGTGATTTTTATTGAGGACGAGCGGATTAAGCTTGACGGCGTCGTCCTTCCCGGCCTCGTCAGGAGCATCGAGGTCACGGAGACGGCGAAGGTGGACGAGCAGGAAGTCGAGGGCCGCGCGGCCAAGCCCAAACAGGCCACCGGCTATGAGGACGCCAAAATCAACATTGAGCTCATTATCGACGATACGGAGTCACAGACCAAATACGAGCGGTACGCCGTCTTGCGTGAAATCTTCCGAAGGCCGGGGCAGAGCGTGCCGCAGCCCATCCCCATCGTCTGCGAGGACGCCGCCGCCCATGGCGTGGAGAAGGTCATCTTTAAAAAACTCACCCACAAAGGGGAGAATAAGAAATCCCAGCTTATCGCAAACCTGGAGCTGTGGGAGTATATCACGCAGACTATCACCGCAGAGAAAACCTCCGGCAGCGCTGCGGCGTCTTCCGGCGGCATGGAGGCTCCGGCCTCCTCCGGCAGCCTCAGCGGCAGTTATCAGGACTACCTGGGCTCCGACCGGGGGACGGCTGCCACGGCTGAGGTCAGGAAACGCAAGTCCCTGGAGGCCGGGCGGAACAGGTCTCCCGCAGTGGATGACGCCGCTGGGCGGTCAAAAGCAAAAACGGCCCTGAACCGCATTCATAAAATGCCGTATTGAGGAGGCGCACAGTGGAAACGACAGAGCTTTTCTATCCCGAGATCAAGGCCCAGGCAGGGAAATACACCTTCAGCCAGGGCGTCGAGGTCGAGGTGTGCTCCTCCCGGTCCTCCTATTTCGACTGGGCGAAGATACGCTTCACAGAGCAGTTCCAACCGGAAATCGCTCTGGCCAGAAGGGACCCCGCCGCCGTCTCCCTCGGTTATGACGGGGGCCTCACCCGTATCTTCTCCGGCTATGTCGCCAAGCCCTACAACGGCGGGGACTATGCCAACGAGGTCAGCCTGAAGGACGATATGCTGCTCCTGGAGGAGACGGTCATCAACGACACCTTCCTCAGCGCCACGCCCCAGGAGCTCATTTCTTTTTTCCTGGCGAAGGCGGGTGTATCCGGCATGAAGCTTTCCCTTAAAAACTATCCCAGGCGGAAAATCCTTCCCATCCGGCGGCAGAACGCCGTCCAGGCGATCGAGACGGTCAACGCCGCATGGGGGCTCAGGCTCCCTTTCTTTTTCTCCGGCGGCGTCTTCTATTGGGGAGAAAAGCCGGAGCAGGATACGGTCTATACCTTTGAGTACGGCGTCAACATTCTGCGCCTGGAGCGGATAGGCGGCGTGTGGGATTTGGAAACCGTTTCCGTTCCCTTTATAAAGCACTCTCATAAAATCAATATCATCCACCCACGGGTGAGCGGAGAGCAGGAAGTTTCAAAGGTGGTCTTCTCGACCAACGACTCCGGCTTTATCCGCACACATATCTATTTCTGAGCTTCTGGAGGGGGATGCAATGCAGGAACTTCAACGCATGATGAAGGACGTGGCCAGGAAAACAATAGCCGGGGACTATCCCCACGTAAAGCTCCCCGCCGTCGTTTACGCCAGCGTCGGCAAGGTGAAGCGGCTGGACGCCTGCGAGGTCAAGGAGCTGGTTATCTATAACGACGAGAACCGGGGCAGCCATTACCGGGGGCACATTACCGCCTACTGGTACGAATACGAGCTCACGGTTCTGGACCGCTTCGGGAACCCGGACGCGGACTATCCGCCTATCCCCCAGGTCAGGTCTAAGAAGCAGTTCCAGCAGGGCGCGGTCGTCGCCGTGGCGCTGCCCTACGGGGAGCTTGCGCCCTCCATCATCGGGGAGGTGCGCTTATGACGGGGCTGCACGATACGGATATTCGCCTGGATGACGCCTGGCAGCTCACACAGGCGGCGGACGGCGGAGCGCCGCTGTGCTCCGGGCTGGACTGCCTTTACCAAAATATTATCCTGGAATCCCTCACCCAGCCTGGCGATCTGTTCTATGACGAGGAGTTCGGCTGGGGACTCTATGACTTCATCCAGTCGGAAGATACGGAGCTTACTCGCCTGGAAATGACGCAGCGCGTCCGAAGCAAGCTCCGGAAGCGGGAGGTCATCCTCCCGGAAACCATCAGCGTAAAAATTACCCGCGCCGACGATACCTTCCGGCTCCGCTGCGCCTTCCGTTTTGCGGGGGAGGACGAAGCCAGAACGCTTAATGTCGTCATCGGCGCGGTCAGCGTGGAGGTGACAGGAGTATGATCGACAAAAGCATATTGGACGCCGTCCTCCCCTTTCCCAGCCTGGAGGAGCTGAAGGAGGAAAAGGTCCGGGAGCTGGAGGAGGAGGGCTTCGTCATTTCCAACTTCCACTCCGGCGGCGTCTTCCACACCATGCTCATGATCGCCCTTCGGATTAAAATTGAGTTCCTGGAGCTGCTCCGTCTGGTGCTGAACAATATGTTTGTTTCCCACGCCACCGGGATATGGCTGGACCTGAAGATGGCGGACTACTCCAAGAAGCGGAAGAAAGCCCAGAAGGCCCGGGGCCTTGTCACGGTCTCCCGCCTGGACATGGACGGCGAGGCGGTCAAAATCGCCAAGGGCCAGGTCTTCAAGACCGGCCTGGACATCAACGGCGATGAGCTCCGCTTCTTCGCCCTGGAGCCCGCCGTCCTTCAGAAGGGGGCTGCGTCGGTGGACGTGCTGGTGGAGGCGGAAACCGAGGGAAGCCGCTACAACGTCCCCCAGGACCGGATTACCGTTTCCCTTACCTATATCGGCGAGGTGGAGGTAACAAACGGCGCGGACTGGATCGTGCGGGAGGGCAGCGACACCGAGGATGACGAGAGCTGCCGGGCCCGGACCCTCCGCTCCTGGTCCGAGCTGGCCCAGCGGGCGGTTGAGGACAGCTTCATCAATACCGCCGAGAGCGTGCCCGGCGTCCTCTTCGCCCAGGCGGACTGCCAGCATCCCAGGGGCCAGGGCACGGTAGACGTTATTGTTACGGGCACAGCGGGCGAGGCTTCCGAGGGGCTGCTGGCCCTCGTGCGGGAGGCGGTGAGTCAGATCGCCGGGCCCTATGACGACGTCCTGGTCCGCTCCTCTGCCACCGTGGCCCAGGATATCGCCGTCGCGGTAGCCGTCACGGGCGGCTCCTCAGACGGGGATATCCAAAACCGCGTTCAGGCGATCCTGACGGAGCTGCTGGCCGTGCGCAGGGGGCGGCGCTTCTATGAGTTGACGCTCTCGGACATCAACCACGCGATCCGCTCCGGCTGTTCCGAGGCGTTCAATGTCAGGGTGACGACGCCCGCTCAGGATGTTTCCCTGGACAAGGACAAGGTTATCATTCTCGGTGCGGTCTCTGTAACGGTGGAAAGGGGCTGAGAGCGTGAAGCGTTTTGACTCCTTTGGGGAGTACATGTTCAGCCTTTTGTTTGCGCCGCTGAAGAAAACCAGGCGGGCGGCAAACCAATTCGCAATCTTTTTCCGGGTGGTTGGCCGGGAATTCGACGATCTGAAGGAAGCGGTCCTTCGTGTGCGGGATGAAGCGAACGTCGCCAGCGCCTCCGCTGTCATGCTTCCCATCCATGGTCAGGACCGGAATATGCCAAGGCTGGCCGGAGAGACGGACGAGGGCTACCGCACCAGGCTCTCCATGAAGGGGATTATTGCCAGCTGGGCCGGGACGGGCAAGGGCGTCCGTTACGCCATGGCCGCCCTTGGC
>CATLJA010000129.1 GCA_949959305.1 uncultured Oscillibacter sp. | reverse complement strand
GGCGGCCTGGATGCGGGCGAACTCCTCCTTGTCATAGTCCGCGGGGAGGCGGACCCAGTCGGTAAACTCATGGCCGAGGCCCGTGCCCTTCTGGAGCTTCTCCTGGGCTTCCGCCAGCCGGGGAGCGGCGGCGTCCCGGTAACCGGCGGGAATAAAGTTTTCAATCTGGAAGGATTTGACGTTCAGCATGATACAGCTTCCTTTCCGTGAGGTTTCGTGAATTTTTGTGATTTCCCGCTAAAAGCGGGATTGAAGCCAGTATAGCATTTTGGCAAGTCGACGGCAAGACGGGACGGGGAAAAAGTTGGCAAAATTTTGCGGGCGCGCCGCCGCTTCCCCGCCGAGTTGACATTTGCACCCCATTTCCGTATAATGCAGTAAGGCCGGAAGGCCGCTCAGAAATCGCAGAGGTGAAAGGAGGCCATGGGGAGACCCATCAAAGCGCCAGGCCGCCGGTAGAATTCCGCCCGCCGCCAAAGGCGGCGGAACGGAGCTTTCCCCGGCGGCGACGAGGAGAGGGGAGTATCGAAGCATTCGGCGGATGCCCCTCCGCGCCTTGGGCGGGCGCGTGACGCGGCTTGCAAATATGCGGGCAACCGCAAAACAAAGGAGCCGCGGCCGCCCTTGGGAAGACAAGTGACTGCGCATTTGTCCTCTTAATTTTTGAAATTAGGAGGAACGAAATTCCATGTGTGGAATTGTCGGCTTTGTAGGAAAACAGCAGGCGGCCCCCGTGCTGCTGGAGGGGCTCCGGCAGATGGAGTACCGGGGCTATGACTCGGCGGGAATCGCCGTCCGCTCGAAGGAAAAGGGCCTCCAGGTCCGCAAGTCCAAGGGCCGTTTGCAGGTTCTGGCGGACCTGACCCGCGGCGGCGCGGACCTGGAGGGAGCCTTGGGCATCGGGCACACCCGCTGGGCCACCCACGGCGAGCCCAACGACGTGAACGCACACCCCCACGTCAGCGGGGATGGCAAAATTGCCCTGGTACATAATGGAATCATTGAAAATTACCTGGAGCTGAAGGAGATGCTTGTCCGCCGGGGAGCGGCGTTCGCCTCCGAAACCGACTCCGAGGTTGTGGCCCATCTCCTGGAGTTCCACTACCGGGAGTGCGGAAACATGCTGGAGGCGGTGGGCCGGTGCCTGCGGCGGATTGAGGGCTCCTACGCCTTCGGCATCATCTGCTCCGACTACCCGAACGACCTCATCGCCGCCCGGAAGGACAGCCCGCTTATCATCGGCTTTGGCAGCGGGGAAAATTTCATCGCCTCCGACGCCACCGCCATTATCCGGCACACCCGGGACGTGGCCTATATGAACGACGGGGAAATCGCCGTGCTGACCGCCCAGAGCGTGGACGTATTTGACGACGAGCTGAATCCCCTGGAGAAGGAGCGCTGCCGCATCGACTGGGACGCGGCCTCCGCCGAGAAGGGCGGCTGCCCCCACTTCATGTTCAAGGAGATTCTGGAGCAGCCGGAGGCCCTGCAAAAAACCATCTCCCCCCGCATCCGGGATGGCCGGGTGGTGCTGGACGACATCCGCCTGACGGCGGAGGAGGCCCGGGAAATCTCCCACATTTACATGATTGCCTGCGGCTCCGCCTACCACGCCGGGGTGGTGGGCAAGTACACCTGGGAGCGGCTTCTCCGCCGCCCGGTAGAGGTGGCTCTGGCCTCGGAGTTCCGCTACAGCCAGCCCCTGGTGGATGAGCACACGCTGGTCATCGCCATCAGCCAGTCCGGGGAGACCCTGGACACCATGGCCGCCCTCCGGGAGGCAAAGCGGCTGGGCGGCCGGACCCTGGCCGTCTGCAACGTGGTTGGAAGCTCCATCGCCCGGGAGGCGGACGACGTGCTCTACACCTGGGCCGGACCGGAAATCGCCGTGGCTACCAGCAAGGGCTATTCCACCCAGCTGGCGGCGCTGAACCTGGTGGGGCTGTACCTGGCGGATTTGCTGGGCACGGTGGAGCAGCGCGAGTACGGTGAAATTCTGGCGGAGTTCCAGGCCCTGCCGGAAAAGATGCGGAAGGTTCTCGCGGATTTCGAGGACACGAAGTACTTCGCCTCCCGGTTCTTCAACCACGACTCCATTTTCTTCATCGGCCGGAACCTGGACTACGCCATGGGCCTGGAGGGCTCCCTGAAATTGAAGGAAATCAGCTATATCCATTCCGAGGCCTACGCCTCCGGGGAGCTGAAGCACGGGACCATCTCCCTCATCGAGCCGGGGACGCTGGTGGTGGCCCTGGGGACCTATGCCGCCCTTTTTGACAAAGCCATGAGCAACGTGGTGGAGGTGAAGGCCCGGGGGGCCACGGTACTGGCCGTCACCACGGAGGGCTTCCGGGAGCGGATGGCGAAAACCGCCGACGCGGTGATTGCCGTGCCGGAGACCCATCCCCTGCTCCAGCCGTCCCTCTCCATCGTGCCCTTGCAGCTCTTCGCCTATTACGTGGCCCTGCAAAGAGGCTGCGACATCGACAAGCCCAGGAACCTGGCAAAATCGGTGACGGTGGAATAACTCCCCGGGCCCGGCTGAACCTGGGTGAACGCTCCGCCTCCTCCGCCTTTCCAAGAGGAACTTCCTTTCCCTTGGGAAGCCCCCGCCCTGCGGGGGACGGAGGAGGCGGAGCGTTTTTTCATCCGCTTCAAGCCACGCCGAAATGCCGGAAGAGAATCTTCTCCGCCTCGGAATTCCAAAGGCCGCCGTGGGCGGCGCAGCAGTCCGCCAGGCGGGCGAACAGCGGGTCCGTCCTTCCCTTTTCCCGGAAGTCCTCAATGGCGGTAAGGGGCATGTCGAACTGGGTATAGGTCAGCTTTTTCCCGCCCGGGATGTTCGGGAGGTTTTTCGTGGCCTCCACAATGGAGTCCATGCCGCCCACGTGGGTGACCATGACGGCGGGGCGCATTTTCCCCTCCGCCGCCAGGCGGATGGCCTCCTTTAGGTCGTCCGTGGTGCCTCCGGTGGTGCCGATGATAAGGGTGGAGGAATAGTGACAGTTGTAAAGGTTGATATTGGCGGAAAACGCCTTGTCCGTGGGACCGGAGAAGAAGTTCATGCACCCGTCCTCCCCCAGCAGACGATCCCCCAGCTCCGCCAGGGAGCGGATGGCGTTGTAGACGAAAATATCGTCGTAGCCCCTGCCGCCGCTGAGGTCCAGCAGCTCCGCGAACTCGTCGGCGCACTCCCGGGAGTTGACGTATACCAGCCGGACGCCATGGGACGCCGCCAGGGACTCGGGAATCAGCCGCCGGGCCCGGGCGATGCGCTCGGCCGAAACGTCCGTCACCACAATCATGGCGGGCTTCCGCTCCAGGGCCAGGGGGTACTCGATGGCCTCCAGGCCCATGGGACCGCAGCCCCCCAGGATGAGGATGCTGCCCCCCTCCTTCACGCCCATGACGTGCTCATGGCTGCTGCGGCGGGTGTGGTAGTTCCCGCGGTAGCCCCCCACCACGCAGCTCATGGGCTCCCCCAGGCTGGCCTCAAAGTAGCTCTCCCCGTCGTAGTGGAGCAGGCACCCCAGCTCCACCGCCTCCGGCGGGACGATGCAGTACGTGCACGCCCCGCCGAAGAAGGGGTAGGAGTACCCGGGAGAGGCCAGGCTCCCCTTGTAGTTCAGGGCGGGCTGCTGGGCGAACTTCTCGCCGGGAGAAAATTCGCCCAGCCACCGTTTGCCTACCTTCACAATGTCTCCGGCGAACTCATGGCCGATAATGACGGGGTGCGTATCCACGTCCGGGGGACAGCGCTTGTGCGCCTTTCCCTGGACCAGCAGCTTGTAGGTGGACATGCAGATGCTGTCGCTCATGACCCGGACCAGAATCTCGCCGTCCCGGATCTCCGGAAGCTCGAACTCCTCCAGGCGGATATCGCAAGCGCCGTAAAGACGCACACCCTTTGACCGCATGGATTTATTCCAGGCCGTTCAGCAGCTTGTAGAGCTGGTCCACGCCGGCGTTGTCCACCAGGGCGTCGGTGTCCTCCTCGGTCTCGGCCACCTCGACGATTTTGCCCAGGATGCCCAGGTGGTCCTCCCCGGTGGAGGCGATGCCCACCACCAGGCGCACCAGCTCGTCGCCCCACTGGATGCCCTCGGGATAGGTCATGACGATGAGGCCGGTCTTCTTGATGGCCTTCCGGGACTCCTCGGTGCCGTGGGGGATGGCCACGTGGCTGCCGATGGCCACGGAGAAGCTCTTCTCCCGGTCCAGCATGCCCTGGATATAAGATTCCTCCACATAGCCGCTCTCCACCATCAGCCTGCCCACGGCCCGAATGGCCTCCTCGGGGCTGACGGGCTTGCAGTTCAGGACGATGTTCTTCTTCTCCAGCAGGATGGGCTGATCCGCGGCGGGTTTTTCCTCCGCGGCGGGAGCGGCGGCAGGGGCGGGAGCGGAGCCGCCCTTCCGGGCCTCCAGCAGCTCCTTGACCAGCACGTCGTACTCCGGCGCGCCCATGAAGTTCTTGATGGGGATAATCCGGGCCTGGGGAGCGCGCTCCGCCGCCCGGCCGGACAGCTCGTGGTGGGTGACGACGATCTGGCAGTCGCCGGGAATCTCGCTGACGGGATAGTGGATGACCTCAATGTCGGTGATGCCCGCGTCCTTGAGCTTGTTGCGGACCATCGTCGCGCCCATGGCGGAGGAGCCCATGCCCGCGTCGCAGGCGAAGACGATCTTGCGCACGTCCTT
>CATLJA010000128.1 GCA_949959305.1 uncultured Oscillibacter sp. | reverse complement strand
GCCATCATCCTGGCCTCCGGCGAGGCTGTGGAGAAGTATGGCCTGAAGCCCAAGGCCAAGCTCATTGGCTGGGGCCAGGGCGGCGTGGATCCCAAGATCATGGGCGTGGGCCCCGTGCCCGCTTCCCGCGCGGCTATGAAGAAAGCCGGCGTGACCATCGACGATATCGACCTCATTGAGGCCAACGAGGCGTTTGCCGCCCAGTCTATCGCCGTGGGCCGTGAGCTGGGCTTCGATCCCGCCAAGCTGAATGTCAACGGCGGCGCCATCGCCCTGGGCCACCCCGTGGGCGCTTCCGGCGCGCGGATCATCGTCACCCTGCTTCACGAGATGCAGAAGCGTCCCGAGGCCAAGAAGGGCCTGGCCACCCTCTGCATCGGCGGCGGCATGGGCGTTGCCACTATTTTCGAAAAGTGCTGAGCCGCTTTTCCTGAAAGATTGCAACGGCGGTTGGCTTTGTGAAGCAAACTCTTGGCGGCGTATGTCCGCGAAGGGGAAAGCAGCTGAAAGAAGGCTCGTGCGCTCCGTTGTTCTGGCGTTTAATCAGGCCGAAGCGGCAGCCTTTGCAAAGTGAATTTCAAGGAGGGGCCTTCGGGTCCCTCTTTGGCTATTGGGGAGAGTTAGAATGAAGGAACATATTCAAGGCTTAGGCCACGTGGCCGTTTATACCCGGGATATAGAGGAAAGCGTCGCTTTTTATGAGAAGCTGGGCGGCGCGGTGAAAGGCCGGGGCAGCGTGACCACTCCGGAAGGGGAGAAGAAGCTGGCGCTGGTATCCTTGGGGGGCGTCACGTTGGAATTGATTCAGAGCCCCGTGTCCATGCCCATGGAAGAAGGAAATATCCCCCATTTCGCCCTGCTGGTGGACGATTTGGACGCTGCTGCGGCGGCGGTCCGGGCGGCAGGGGTAGACACCTTCTTAACGCCGGAGAAAAAGGTGCTGCCGGGGCTGTTCGGGGGCTTGCAGAACTGGTTCCTTACCGGCCCCTCCGGGGAGCAGATTGAGCTATTGCAAATGCTGTAAAGGGAAAAGGGCTTTCACCTCTTGGTGAAAGCCCTTTTTGCGTGGAGGCGGTTCAGCGGAACAATTTCCGCGCCACCCAGATAAACAGGCACGCGCCCGCCACGTCCACAATGAGGTTGGCGAACCAGCCGTACGCGTAAAAGCCGAACAGGCCGAAAACCGTGCTGCCCACGGCGGAGCCCACGACGCCGATGATGATGTTGCGGATAAACCCGCCGTCGGTATCCATCAGCTTTCCGGCGATCCAGCCCACCAGCGCGCCCATAATCAGGGAACCCAGCAAATGAAACATCCTCAAAACCTTCTTTCTTCAATCCTCAATATATTCCCGCACCCGGTAAACCGCGCCGATTTCTTCTTCGCAGATTTTCCGGCAGTTCTCAATTTCCTCCTTGGGGATCGTGTCCACCACCGTCATCATCACGGTGGGCACATACTGCCGCAGCTCCTTGGCGAAGGCTTTCATGGCCTCGTAGGCCCCGGTTTGGACCGGGTGGCAGAGGGCGTCGTACTTCTCCGCCGTGTCGGTGTTCAGGGAGATGGACACCATGTCGAACCGTCCGGCAAAGTCCGGGCAGATATTCCGGCCGTGAATCAGGTTCCCGGTGCCGTTGGTGTCCATCCGGACAAAGGGCTTTTTGCCCTTGACCTTCAGCTGGTCGATGACCCAGCAGATGTCGTCGATGCGGTAGCTGGGCTCGCCGAAGCCGCAGAAGACCAGCTGCTTGTATCGGGCGAGGTTCCGGCTTTCGATGTCCGCCAGGATTTCCTCCCGGGTGGGTTCCCGCTCCAGCCAGAGGTTATGGGTGTAGATGCTGCCGCCGTGCCCGTTGTGCCGGAGGCAGAATTCACAGTTGAAATTGCAGCGGTTGGTGGTGTTGACGTACAGGTTTTCCCCGTACTCGTAGGTGATGGTAAAGCCTTTTTCCATGGGGTTTGCTCCTTTTTGTGTTGTTAGCTCAGGTGTATCTGAGACAGGGTGAACACGCCGTCCCGGTAGAGGACTATCGCGTCCACCTCCGCCGCGTAAGCAACCGTGGGCATGAAGTATTCGTCGCCAATGAGCCAGGCGGCGCCCCGGAAGCGAATTTCCTCGTCGTTGAATTGGGGCTCCGGCGTGACGGAAAAGTGGACGATGTCCCCGGCGCGAAACCCTTCGATGTTCTCCGGGTCCCCGTCCTCCGGCAGGAGCCCGGTGATGTCGGTCAGCTCCGTTCCCAGGATGGAGAAGGTTCGCCCGCCCACGGTCACCACAGACAAAGCCTCACTCAAGGTCCCGGAAAAAAACTCCCAGGGAAGGGCGTAGTCCGTCAAGGTCCCGTCGGGATTTTTCTCCAGGACGTGCAGCTCGTCCACGGAAACTCCGGTGCCGGTGCCTGGGTGACAGACGACAATCAGCTCGTCGTCCCAATCGTTATCCAGGTCAAAGCAGTAAAGCCGGGGGAGGATTTGCCGGGATGTCAGCCAGGGCCAGTCGAACTCCGCCAGGCTGTCCCCCCAGCGGATGAGGGCGGTTTCCGGGTCAAGGCCGTAGAAGGCGGCGTCCGCCTCGGGCAGCTCTGCCGCCAGTATCGGGAAGGAGTCGTCCGCGATGGGACCCAGGGGCGGGATTTGAGGCAAGTCATAGTTTTCCGCCGGAACCCGGCCCTCCGTCGCCTCGGCGGGGGTGGAGAGCTCCTCCAGCGGGGTCAGTTCCGGGAGGAAATCCGCCTCGAAGGCTGCCGGGGGCTCCTCTGGCAGGATGTCCGGTTCTGCGGGAGCAGGAATCCCGCCGCAGGCTGTCAGAAGCAGCAGCGCCAGCAGGGAAAGAAACAGCAAGTCTTTTTTCATAGGGCAGATTCCTTTATTGTCCATAGCTATAAAGGTGAAAATCTTGCAGGGTGAACACGCCGTCCCGATAGAGAATTTCAGCGGAGCTCTCCGCCACATAGCAGGGCATCGCGCTGTCCGGCGGGCTCAGACAGAACGCGCCCCGGAACCGGAGGCCGCCCCAGTCCTCCGTGCTGAAATCCGCAATCATGCCGGAGGAGGTCTTCTCCAAATCCAGGTCCGGGCCCTCATGATGGAACTCCACCAGCTCATGGCCCAGCATAGCAAAGGTCCGTCCGCCGATCTCGGCTGTGTCGAACAGCTTGGGAAGTTCATCCTGCCAGAGGCTCTCGGGGAAGGTGTAAGCCGTCAGGGTCCCGTCCGGGCCTTTCTCCAAAATATGCAGTTCCGCAATGGAGACCCCGGTGCCGGTACCCACCTGGCAGATGACGGCGAGTTTCTCCGTTCTGCTGTCGGCGGCGAGGACCTCTATTTGAGGAAGTACCATGCTGGGGCCGGGGAAGAGGCTCCAGTCAAACTCCGCCAGGCTGTCTCCCCAGCGGATGAGGGCGGTTTCCTGGGAGGTGTTTGCATACAGGGGCAGACCGTAAAGAACCGCGTCCGCCTCCCGGTCTTCCGCCAGAACGGCAATATGTGGACCGTCGGCGACCCAGTGCATCGCATTATTTCGGTACGTTGTCCAATCCGTATCCCGGGGAAGGGGCGGGAGCTCGTATTCTTCCGCCGGGGCCCGCCCCTCCTCTACGACGGCGGGGGCGGAGATGGGCTCCAGGCGGTGGGGCTCCGGCAGGGAAATGAATTCCTCCACTGCCGGGGACTCCTCCGGCTCCGCCGGAGCTGGATTCCCGCCGCAGCCGCTCAGAAGCGCCAATGCCAGTATAAGGACCAGAATTTTTTTCATAGGCCGCTCTCCTGATAGCTTCTTCCGATTTTCGGGAACAGCCGCAGGCCGTTTTCCCAGGTAATCCGGATCATCTCCTCCGGCGGAATCCCCTTCCATTCTGCCAGCGTCTCAATGATATAGGGGAGGTTCCGGCTGTCGTTCCGCTTTCCCCGGAGGGGAACGGGAGAGAGGTAGGGGGAGTCCGTCTCCACCACGATCCGGTCCAGGGGCGTGACGGCGGCCACCTCGGGAGCCTTCTGGGCGTTCTTGTAGGTGATGGGGCCGTCAAAGCCCAGATACCAGCCCCGCTTCAACAGCTCCTCCGCCATTTCGGGACTGCCGGAAAAGCAGTGGAACACGCCCCGGGCCTCGGGGTAATCCCGCACAATGGAGAGGGAATCCCCGTGGGCCTCCCGGTCGTGGACAATGACGGGAAGGTCTGATTCTATGGCAAGCTCGATCTGCCGCCGAAAGACGGATTGCTGGAACTCTCTGGAAGGGTTGTCCTTCCAATAGTAATCCAGGCCGATTTCCCCTACGGCTACCACCTTCTCATGGCCGCACAGATCCCGGAGGGCGGCGAGCTCCGCCTCCCCGGTCCCGGCACAGTCGGAGGGGTGAACGCCGGCGGCGGCATAGACAAAGGGATACCGCTCCGCCAGGGCTATGGCGGCCCGGGAGCTCTCCAGCTCACAGCCGGGGTCCACCACCAGCCCTATCCCCGCGGCGGGGAGGGCGGAGAGGACCGTATCCCTGTCGGCGGCGAAGCCGTTGGAATCGTAGTGGGCGTGGGTATCGAAGATGGGCATGAGGGAACCTCCTTTGGAAATGGGACAAACGAAAAACAAAAAGGACATCCGAACGGATGCCCTTTTGGCCTGACGGCCTCCGGGCATTCACACGGAAGCGTCATTCCCCCGGGAGCGGGGATATGTTGGGATCAACCGATCCGATTGAGCTTCAGGGTCATGGCGCTCTTTTTGTGAGC
>CATLJA010000127.1 GCA_949959305.1 uncultured Oscillibacter sp. | reverse complement strand
GTCCCTTCTCGCTTTGGATACTTTACCCTTGGGTACTGCCATTGTGACACCTCCTTAATCCTGCAAAAGGCGCGGAGCGCGCTTCTCGTTATTTGTTCTCCAAAAGGCTTGCCAGGGCCGCCAGCCGGGGGTCCGGCTCCCTCCTGCAGGAGCAGGGGCCGAGGTTCAAATCGGCGCCGCACCGGGGGCACAGTCCCTTGCAATCTTCCGAACACAGTGTTTTGCTGTCCATCCCGAGGATGAAAGCCGTCCGGGCCAGCTCGCCCGCATCCACCTTCCCATCCTCCAGCAGGACAATCTCGTCGCTCTCCCCGTTCTGGAGCTCCTCCGCCAGCATGCAGCGGTACTCCGTCTCCTTCGCAAGAGGGAACTCCTTCCCGCAGCGGTCGCAGACCGCGTCCAGCGTGGTCTCCGCCGTCAGGGCCAGCTCCAGCAGGTCCGCCGTGTTGCGGACCTCTCCCTCCACCGCCACCGGGCGGCTGACAGGATTCCGGCCGTCGAATTCCAGTTCGGACAGGTCCAGCTCAAACCCGAAATCCATCCGCTTGCCGGGGGTGTGGAGTATGGGTCTTACATCAATCAACATAAGCTACCTCGCAACGATACCTTACGTATTATAAAGGATGGTCCCGCCAATGTCAAACAATTTTTTCGTTTTCCGCCCTCTTTTTTATTCCTCGCCGTCTCCGCCCCCAAAGGGCAGGGTAATCCCCAGGAACGTGGGCCGGAACCCTTTGCGAATCTTCTCCAGGGAAGCGGCCTTGTACGCCTCCTTGGGCCACCGGGCGGCCCAGCCCTCCCGGAGCCGTTCCTCCAGCGGGGCGCAGGCCGGGTCCTCCATCAGCACGGGGCTGAGGAAGCAGACAATCATCTGCTTGTCGTTCAGCATCGCCAGGGAGCGGTTCCAGGGCTTCTGCCGGGCCCAGCCCTCCGCCAGGCCGTCCAGCAGCACCTCCGCCAGGGCCTCTATGCCCTCCTCCCCATCGGCCAGCGCCGCCTCCCGGAAGAGGGGGGCGTATTTTTCCCGATACTCCTGATACGCCTTGTCATACTCCTTCCCGGTAAACCGGGCCAGCCAGGGCTTCCCGTCCTGAATGGCCTCCAGCAGGGTCTCGGCCTTCACTTCGCTCATGGTTTTTCCTCCTTCTCCGGCGGAGCCGCTCCCCCGCCGCCTTACCGTCTTCTGAATAGAATCCCAAGGACAAGCCCCGCCGGCGGCCCCAGGGCCGGGGGAAAACCGCGCCGAAAAAATTCAGCGCCACAGGGGCTTCCTTCTTTACATTTTCCCCCGAAACGGGTATGATGGACAAAACCCATTCAGGAGGTCCGCCATGCGGGAGCTCACCATCGGAAAAAACGACGCCGGACAGCGGCTGGACCGCTTCGTCGCCAAGAACCTACCTCTCCTCCCCCCCGCTCTGCTGCAAAAGTACATCCGCCTCAAGCGGGTGAAGGTCAACGGCAGGGGCTCCAAGCGGGACGCCCGGCTCCAGGCGGGAGATATTTTACAATTATATATCAACGACGAGTTCTTTGACAAGCCCAAAGAGGAAAATCTCTTCCTCTCCATTTTTCAACCCCGGCTGAGTATCGTCTACGAGGATGAAAACCTCCTGCTGGCGGACAAGCGCCCCGGGCTGGTGGTCCATGCCGACGAGACGGAAAAGGTCAACACCCTGATTAACCACATCCAGGCATACCTCTACCAAAAGCGGGAGTGGAGCCCCCGGCGGGAGAACGCCTTCGCCCCGGCCCTGTGCAACCGCATCGACCGGAACACCGGGGGCATTGTCATCGCCGCGAAAAACGCCGAAACCCTGCGGATACTCAACGAGAAAATCCGGGCCCACGAGCTGGAGAAGTCCTATCTCTGCGCCGCCGTGGGCCGCCCCCGCCCGGCGGAGGGGAAAATCGAGGGCTTCCTTTTAAAAGACGAGGCAAAAAAGCTGGTGGCTTTCCACCGCCGCCCGGTTCCCGGCGGAAAGTCCGCCGCCACGCTGTACAAAACCCTGGAAACCCGGGGAGAGCTGTCCCTGGTGGAGTGCCGCCTGCTGACGGGGCGGACCCACCAGATTCGGGTTTCCATGGCGGAAATCGGCTGTCCCCTGCTGGGGGACGGGAAGTACGGGAAGGGGGACGTAAACCGGAAGTACCATGAGACCCGGCAGGCGCTGTACGCTTATAAGCTGAGATTCGCGTTCCCCACCGGCGCGGGGCTGCTGAACTACCTCCGGGGGCGGGAGTTCACGGTGGAGGACGTGCCGTTTCGGGAGAAGTATTTCCCCGGGGACTGACGAAAAACCCGCCCTATGGGCGGGTTTTTCGCCTTCTCACTCAATCCCCAGGGCCGCCAGCGCGTCTCGGGTCCCCCGCCAGGTTTCCAGCAGGGCCGCGAGGCGGGCCCGGCCCGCCTCCGTCAGGCGGTAATACTTCCGGGCCGGGCCGCCGGAGGTCTCCCCCTGGTAGCGCTCCGTGCAGTTTTCCCGGCAGAGCTGGCGGAGGATGGCGTAAATGGCGCTCTCCTGCACGTCCGGGAAGACGGCGTGGAGGCGGCGGAGGAGCTCATAGCCGTACTGGTCCCCCCGGGCCATCAGGGAAAGCAGGCACAGCTCCAGGAGGTCCTTTTTCAGCATAGGGATACCCCCGTTCCGATGAGGCCCGCCAGGGTGATGAACACAAGCCGCATCCAATAGGGGCCCTGCCAGTATCCGTCAGTCAGATTCATGCTGGTAAAAACCTGCCACAAAAAGCTGCTCAGCACAACTCCTGTCAGCCCCCATATATACATGGCCCGCCAGCGGCGGTCCTCCAGGCGGGACTTGATAAGGCCAGTCATTCCTGCTGCTCCTGCGCTCAGAATGTTCAAGCAGGTAATCAGACGCACGATCCAGGCCATGTTCGGAAACAGGAAGTCGATCACATCAAAGCGCTCCGTCAGAATGACCCAGAACAGAAACCACACCCAGGCGATTCCCAAGAGAACAAGGGCAAAAATCGGAAGGGTCCTTTTGGACAGGGCCCGCCCTTTTCCTCCGTTCCACTGGAACCAGAACAGCGGCAGCACAATCCCCAGAGGGAACAGCGGCATGGAGTGACGGGCAAGCTCCCCATTGCTCGTCCAGAACGGATGAGCGCATATCCCAGACAGCCAAGCCGTCAACGATAATCCCTCCAAAATTGGGTCAACCGCCGGCAGAAGCACGCAAGCCGACAAAATGAAAAACACCGCCAGCCACCGGCGGTAGGCCTTCGGCTGGGCCAGCTGGCGCATCGCCGCCCGGGGCGTCCCCAAATCCCGCCGCAGCTCCTCCTCGGACCTGCCCTCCACAATCTCCCGGTAGTCCTCCAGCACCTCCGCCGCCTCCGCCGGAGGCAGATACCACCGCGCCGCCCGGCTCAGCCGGGATAGATAATCCCAACCCATAAAACCGCTCCTCTCGACACTACTGCAAATTTATCAGTAGCTGTTTTTCCCAGTATACTTCCCCGCCCCGAAAAAGTCAAGAAAACTACTGAAAAAAAATCAATAGTTCCAGCTCAACAATTCCCTTGACATTTCAGGTCGCTTCCGTTATCATGCAGGTATCGCTGAATTTCGACGGGAAGTCAAAACTCAAACCGAGAAAAACCAACAGAGAAAAGAGGCTGAAAAATTTCTTCTAAGGAATGGGGGAGGATACATGTCCAAAGAGTTGATTCGCCTGCGGGACCTCTGCATGGCGTACGACGACGAGCTGGTTCTCGATCACTTAAATCTTTATATCAATGACAAGGAGTTCCTCACACTGTTAGGGCCCAGCGGGTGCGGCAAAACCACCACGCTGCGGATTATCGGCGGCTTCACGACCCCAGGGTCGGGAGACGTCTTCTTTGACGGTGTGAGGATTAACGATGTCCCGCCCTATAAGCGGCAGATTAACACGGTGTTCCAGAAGTACGCCCTGTTTCCTCATCTGAACGTCTTTGAGAACGTCGCGTTCGGCCTGCGGATGCAGCGGAGGCCGGATCCGGCGGACCCGAAACGGAAGGCCAGGCTCCCCGAGGAGGAAATCCGGGAGCGGGTTTTGGAAATGCTGGAGGCCGTCAGCCTCAAGGGCTTTGAAAACCGGCGGACCGACGCTCTTTCCGGCGGGCAGCAGCAGCGGGTGGCCATCGCCCGGGCGCTGGTGAACCGTCCCAAGGTGCTGCTGCTGGACGAGCCCCTGGGAGCCCTGGACTTGAAGCTGCGCAAGGATATGCAGATTGAGCTCAAGCGCATCCAGCAGCAGGTGGGCATCACGTTTATATATGTCACCCATGACCAGGAGGAGGCTTTGACCATGTCCGACACCATCGTCGTCATGGACAAGGGCTCCATCCAGCAGATCGGCACCCCCGAGGATATTTACAACGAGCCGAAGAACGCCTTTGTGGCGGATTTCATCGGGGAGTCCAACATCATCGACGGCGTGATGCTCCGGGACAAGCTGGTCCAGATGTACGGCCGCCAGTTCCCCTGTCTGGACGGGGGCTTCGCCGAGAACGAGCCGGTGGACGTGGTCATCCGCCCCGAGGACATCGACATTGTCCCCGTGGAGCAGGGCCAGCTGACGGGCGTCGTCACCAACGTCACCTTCAAGGGGATGCAGTACGACATCATCGTGGACTTCCGGGGCTTCAAATGGCTGATCCAGACCACGGACCACTCCCCCGTGGGGGCCCGCATCGGCATCAAGATTGACCCCGACGGCATCCACGTCATGAAAAAGAGCCGCTACTCCGGCCTGTACGGCGACTACTCCTCCTTCTCCGACGAGTACGACGAGCTGGACGCGGCGGAGGAGGGCGGAGATGAAGCCTAAGCTCTCCCGGTTCGCCATCCCTTATG
>CATLJA010000126.1 GCA_949959305.1 uncultured Oscillibacter sp. | reverse complement strand
CCACAGCTTGGGCCGGGTTTCCTCTCCGCCGCCGGTGTCAGCCACATCGAACACATAGCGCAGAAAGGGCCTGCTGCCGCTGTTGTCGATGATGGCGATGCCCGTGGCTCCCCGACGCACATACCGGCGCATCCGCTGATTCCAGAAATCATATTCCGCGCAGGCGGTGGCGTTGGGCCGCTGGGCGTGAATCAGGAGCTGCTCGGGGTACGGATATTTCTAAAGCTGTTGTCAAGGGGGAATGTGAGATTTTTTGATTTTCATGAGGGCAGATACTTCTGGACAAGTGCGTTCCGTTCGTGTTAGTATAGGGAAAACGACAGGGCGGTAATGGTAATATGCAAAAAATAATGGTTATAGAGGACGATACCGCTATCCAGGAGGAATTGGCTCTGCTTCTGGAAAACGAAGGATATATGCCTCTGGTGGTTACAAATTTTACAGATATACCGGGGCAGGCGGTCTTGGAGCGCCCGGATTTGATTCTCTTGGATATTGGACTGCCGGGGCGGGACGGCTTTTCCTTGTGTGCCGCGTTGCGGAAAGCCGTTTCAGCGCCTGTGATTTTTGTCACCAGCCGGGATGCCGGTGTGGACGAGGTACGGGCGTTGAGCTTGGGCGGGGATGATTACATCACGAAGCCATACAGTGTCCCCGTTCTGCTGGCACGAATTAAAGCGGTTCTGCGCCGGAGCATTGGTGAGCCGGAACCGGCTGACGTACTGGAGGCTGGAGGGCTGCGCCTGAGCCTGACGAAGGGAGTTGTGTCTGCCAACGGAAAAACTGCGGAACTGACCCGGAACGAGATTCAAATTTTAGCCTGCCTGATAGCTCGCATGGGGCAAATCGTCTCTCGCGCCGATCTGATTGATGCGCTATGGGACAACCAGATTTACATTGATGACAACACCCTCAGCGTCAACATGACCCGGCTGCGGGGAAAATTGGCGGAGATCGGTTTGCCTGACGCCATCAAGACCCGGCGGGGAATGGGGTATCAGCTATGACCCTGCGAGAATTTTTATCTGACCGGCTGGGCCGGATTGCCCTCCAACTGATTTGCACCGGATTGGCGGCACTGTTCCTTCTCGCCACAGGAACGCAATCAGGAATCCTTTTAGTTTTGCTGCTCACGCTTCTGATGATTTTCGCGAGTGTGAATGCGTTCGATTTCTTTCAACAACGTGCCCGCTTGCTGGAATTAGAAACCATTTTGGAGGGATTGGATCGGAAATATCTGTTTGTTGAATGCGTCCCGCCTCCCAAAAATCTTTATGAACGGCGGCTCTTTGACCTGACCCGCCGGGCGGGACGGGCTATGACCGGAGCTGTGTCCGACGCACAGGCTCAACAGCGGGAGTACCGGGAGTATGTGGAACAATGGGTGCATGAAATCAAGACTCCTATCACCGCCGCCCGGCTCATCTGCCGGGACTTGGACGGGGAGACCCGCCGGAAGCTGATCGCAGAATTGGCACAAGTCGAGGCCCACATAGAGAGGGCCTTGTTCTACGCCCGTGCGGAGAACCCGGAACAAGACTGCCTGCTTAGACAGATAGATTTGGGAAAAGTTGCTGCCCAGGCGATTGAAAATCATCGATCTCTGTTGATTCAAAGCGGCGTTCAGGTGGCAACGGAGGAATTGGATTGTACCGTCTATACCGATGAAAAGTGGGCGGTGTTCATCCTGGGCCAGCTGCTCCAAAATGCCGCCCGTTACCGGGGGACAGCACCGGTCATCACACTTTCCGCGAAGCCGCTGGGGAAACAGACACAGCTCATTGTTCATGATAATGGCATTGGAATCCCCGCCCATGAACTGCCCCGTGTGTTTGACCGGGGCTTCACCGGCAGCAACGGGCGCAACCGGGGCGGCTCCACCGGCATGGGCCTGTATCTGTGCAAAAAGCTGGCCGGTTTCCTGGAGCTTGGGCTGGAGATTGCCTCTGAGGAAGGAAAAGGGACCACGGTTACCCTGACCTTTCCGGCGAAAGAGAACCTTACAAAATTGTAAGGGAAATCAATATAATTTCGATACAACGGCCTTCGCTTTTGGTGTACCATAGAGCCACAAGCAAAGGAGGCAAACCGCTATGTTACAAGTACAGAATATCGAAAAATATTATGGGAGCAAAAACAACGTCACCAAGGCGCTGGATCGGGTGAACTTCAACGTGGAGGCCGGGGAGTTTCTGGCAATCATGGGAGCATCCGGTTCGGGTAAGACTACATTGCTCAACTGTATCTCCACCATCGACACCATCAGCGCTGGGAGTATCCTGCTGGACGGCGTGAGCATTGCCGATCTGTCCGAAGAAGCGTTGGCAAAGTTCCGCCGGGAACGTCTGGGCTTCGTGTTCCAGGACTTCAATCTGCTGGATACCCTGACTATTGAGGAAAACATAGGCCTGGCCCTCTCTCTGAATCACCAGGACCCCGGAACGGTACAGAACCGGGTGCGAGAGGTGGCTGGAAAACTGGGCATCACCGACATCCTGGCGAAATTTCCCTATCAGGTATCCGGGGGCCAGAAGCAGCGGACCGCCTGCGCCCGGGCCATGGTTGCAGGACAATCCCTGCTCCTGGCCGATGAACCCACCGGGGCGCTGGACTCCAAGGCATCCAAGAACCTGTTGGAGATCATGACCACCATGAACCAGGATATGGGCGCTACCATTCTCATGGTCACTCATGATGCCTACAGTGCCAGCTATGCCAAACGGGTGCTGTTCCTCAAGGATGGGCGGGTGTTCAATGAACTGTTGCGGGGAGAACGGGGACGGCCCGTATTCTACCATGAAATTCTGGATGTTCTTGCCGCGCTGGGGGGTGATGTCAGTGACGTTATCTGAGCTCTCCCTGCGCAACGCCAAGCGGCAGGCCCGGGACTATCTGGTCTACTTTGTCACAGTGGTCATGGCCGCGGCCCTGCTGTATTCGTTTAACGGGCTGGTATTCTCTCAGGAGATCATCACCTTGTCCAAGGGTATCTCCGTACTTCCCCTGATGATTGTGCTGGCCAGCGTGGTGGTGGTGTGCGTCTTTGGCTGGCTGGTGGCCTACGCCACCAGATTCATGCTTCTGCGCCGGGGCCGGGAGCTGGGGCTCTATCTGCTCATTGGCTTGGAGAACCGGCAATTGGCCCGGCTGTTCTTTCTGGAAAATCTGGCTGTGGGCGGCTGTGCCCTGGTGCTGGGGACCGCCCTGGGCGGGCTGCTCTATCAGAGCTTCCGCGCCATTGTGCTAGCGCTGTTCGGCCTGCCCTACGCTTTCTCGTTCGGCTTTTCCCTCCCCGCCTTGGGGCTGACGGTCCTCTATTTTGCCTTGATCTATCTCTTTGCCCTTCGCCGCAGCCGCAAATATATCCGCAGGGCGAATATCCACGACTTGATCTATGCTGACCGTACTAACGAGGGCATGGTCATTCAAACGGGAAATGTGCGCCGCTGGATGTTCTCTTTCTCCATTGTGCTGGGTGTGGCCGGAACCTGCCTGCTGATGGCGGGCGGGGCCATCTTTGGCATCATCGGGGCGGGATGCGTCATTGCGTTCCTGTTCGGATTCTTCCTCAGCTTCGCCTCCGGTGTACCCGCCTTTTTCGATAGGCGGCCCGCCCGGAAGTACCGGGGACAAAGCCTGCTGGTGTTTCGTACCCTGACGGCCAAGCTAGCCACCATGGGGGTACTGATGGCCACCATCTCCATGATTTTTACAGCCACCCTGATCTCCGAGGGGACCGGGTTGGTTTTCCGGGGGCTTTTCGCGGGCCGTGCAGCGGAAAACGCCTGCTTCGACCTGTATATCGGCGCTGCCGACGACGGACCGGTCAGCCAGGATTATTTCGATTACATTCAAGACAATATTTCCGCGGAACAGGAGCTGCACTACTGCGTCTGCCAAGCGGAGGACAGCCGGGTCATGGACTATGTGGAAGGCATGGGCGAGGACTATCACCGCTACTTTGACCGGGACCCGGTGCTGCGGTACAGCGACTACGCCGCGCTCCGCGCCATTGCAGGATACCCGCCGGTGGAGTTGAAGCCGGGGGAGTATCTCATCCACTGTAGGGCCTACCTGGAAAAGCACTTGACCGGCTACACCCAGCCCATCTCTCTGGGAGGTGCCAGACTGATTCCCGGCGGGGTTCATACGGAACACCTGCTGCAAAATTACGACACGGGCAACGGGGCGCGGTATATCCTCGTGGTGCCGGACGAGGCGGCGGAGGGCCTTCCGGTGTTTCACCACGCCTATGCGGCCAAGACTACTCAGCCAGTGACGGAGGCCCAATTTGACGTCCTGTGTGACATCAATTACAGACTGGGAGAACAGAATCTTCTGGAGCCAAGCTATGATGAGATTCACACCAAAGCCTCGGAAAACGCGGAAGAGGCGGTCCAGACGGTCCTGTTCGTCTTTCCCCTCTTCTATCTGGCCCTGGCCTTGACCATGACCGCCGCCACGATTCTCACCATCCAGCAGCTCAGCGAAACAGAGCGGTACAAGAAGCAGTTCCAGCTCCTGCAAAAGCTGGGCATGGACCGGCGGGAGATGGCAAAGGCTCTGGGGCATCAGTTCGCTATCTACTATGCTCTGCCCGCCGTGCCCCCTGTGCTGATCGGCATACCCTTTATCCTTAACTTGTCTCATGCCCCCGAACCGGGGGTGATGGTGGGAATGAATAGTCCCGGAGCCATCGTGATCATTTCGCTGGGGATTTTCTTCCTGATTTACGCAATCTATATTTTGCTGGCCTATACCAGTTTGAAGCGAAACGTACTACCCAAATAAGGTAGCGGCAAGCAATGCGCCGGTATATACCCGGCGCTCGCTTGTTGGTGGCTAACGCCCCCAAACCCCTGTAAATCCGGGCGCT
>CATLJA010000125.1 GCA_949959305.1 uncultured Oscillibacter sp. | reverse complement strand
CCAATAGGCGGGGTATGCAGCTTGGCGAGAAAATTTTTTGTTTGGCAAGGAAAAAACGCACAGGAATCCTGACGGATTTCAAGCGTTTTTGACGCAGTCCAGACGGGAAATTTTCTGTCTGGATGCGTGCCAACGCCTATTGGTACAGCTTCTCAATTGCCCATCCCCGCCTTTGCCAGATATCCGCGCCACATAAAACGGAACCTGCCGGCGGGAGAGCGCTCCCCGCCGGCAGGTTCCGGGTCCCTGATCTGAAAAAGCGGCTGCTGGGATATCCGCATGGTTCGCCCGGCAGGCCGCTTCCGCCAGAGCCGTGACCAGCGCCGACCAGAAGCGTGTCCGCATTTTGACTGCAGCCCTCCTTCCGGTATATTTCTGCGCATAGCGTATCACGCCGTACAAGGGGCTGTCAACCGCCCCAGCCGTCCATTTGGGCAAAAAAGCGTCCACTCGGGCAGGTCTATTGCCCAGCGCCTGGATTTTTCTGCGGCGCCGGCAATCATGGCCGCGGCGAGTTCCGCCTTCACGCCGCAGACAAACTCACCCGCAGCTCCCCCCTAAGCGCCAGAGCTGCCGCTCTCAATTGGAACCCTCCGCTGTGTGGGCGGGACTTTGGAAACCGCGTATATGAATTGTGGCGGAGACCGCCGGTTTTTCCGGCAATCTCCGCCACGGCCGGGCCTTCGGCCCGCGATTTTCATTTCTCCAGGGACTCCGTTTATCCGGCCTCGGGGCCCCCGGCCCTCAGCAGCTCAGCAAACCACCCGGAAAGGCAGATTTACTGTCACATCTTCCGAAGCGCGTCCACCAGGGCGGTCTTGCCCTCGGTCTTCTCGTCCTTCATTTTGATGATTCGGGCGGGGTTTCCCGCCACCACGGCGTTCTCCGGCACGTCCTCAAGGACGATGGCCCCGGCGGCTACCACGGCGTTCCTGCCGATATGGACCCCCTCGATGACCACGGCGTTGGCTCCCACCAGCACCCCGTCCTCCACAATGACGGGCGTGGCCGAGGCGGGCTCCACCACGCCGGCCAGCACGGCTCCCGCGCCGATGTGACAGCGGGCTCCCACCATGGCCCGGCCGCCCAGCACGGCCCCCATGTCGATCATGGTGCCCGGCCCCACCACGGCGCCGATGTTGATGACGGCCCCCATCATGATGACAGCCCCCTCGCCAATCTCCGTTTTCTCCCGGATAACCGCGCCGGGCTCAATCCGGGCCGGAACGTCCTTGAGGTCCAGCAGGGGCACGCCGGAGTTGCGGCGGCCGTTCTCCACAACCAGGTCCGCAATGCTGTCCCGGCTGGCCTCCAGAATGGGGCCCAGCTCCGCCCAGTCCCCGAAAACGGTGAAGCTGTTCCCGGAGCCGAAAACCTTGGCGGAGCCGAAATCCACGGGCCCGGTGGTGTTGACATAGAGCTTTACCGGGGTCTTTTTCTCCGAGTTTGCGATATAGTCAATGATCTCCTGCGCGTTCATAGCCGTCACTCTCCAAACAAAATTTTCTGCAAATCATAAACCCCGTTGGGCTTTCCCGGCAGCAGCCGGGCCATGTGCAGTGCGCCGCCCGCGAAAATCTGGCGGCTGGCCGCCCGGTGGGTGAACTCCAGCTCCTCGCCGGGGCCAAAGAAGTGGACGGTGTGGGTTCCCGCCACAGAGCCGCCGCGAAGGGCGTGAACGCCGATTTCGTCCTTCCGCCGCCGTCCGGCATTCCCCTCCCGGCCGTAAACCAGGCGGGCCTCCCCCCGGGGGTCCAGGGCCTCCAGCAGCAGCCTGGCGGATCCGCTGGGAGCGTCCTCCTTCTGATTGTGGTGGGTCTCTGTCAGCTCCACGTCGAAGTCCGGCTTCAATACGCCGCAGACCTCCCGCAGAGCCCGGTACAGCACCGCCATGCCCAGGGAGAAGTTAGCCGCCCACAGCACCGGGGCGGAACTCCCAAGGCCCTTCAGCTGCCGCAGCTGGTCCGGGGTGAAGCCGGTGGTGCCGGAGAGCAGGGGCGTGCCCGTCCGGCGGACGTAAGAGGCAATTTCCGGCAGGGCCTCCGGCCGGGAGAAGTCGATGACCACGTCGGCCACGCGGCCCAGCTTCCCCAGCCGCTCCAAATCGCTCCGGCCAAAGGCGGCTTCGATTTCGTCCCCGGCGGCCTGGGCGCTCTCCTGGATAAGGCGGCCCATCTTTCCCCGTCCTATCAGAATATACTTCACAGCAGCCCCGCCTCCTCCAGCATGGCCCGGAGGGCCTCCTGGTGCTCCGGGCTCATTTCGCACAGGGGCAGGCGCAGGGGGCCTACGTTCAGTCCCATCATGTTCATGGCGGATTTGACGGGAATGGGGTTCACCTCCATGAAAAGGCCGTTCATCAGATCCAGGTATTTCAGGTGGGTTTCCAAAGCCCGGGACTGGTTTCCGCCGGCGTAGTCCGCCACAATTTGATGGCACACATCCGGGCAGACGTTGGCGAAGACGGAAATCACGCCGCTGCCGCCGGCGCTCATCAGGGGGAGGGTGATGTCGTCGTTTCCGGAGTAGAGGGCGAAGTCCGGCCCCACGCAGCGAGCGATTTTCATGGCATAGGACATGTCGCCGCTGGCCTCCTTGATGCCGGAGATGTTGGGGTGCTCCGCCAGCTTCTCCACCACGGAGACGGGAATGGAGCAGCCGGTGCGGCCCGGCACGTTGTAAAGCAGGCACGGGATATGGACCTTGTCCGCCGTCTCGGCGAAATGGCGAAACATGCCCTCGGGATTGGCTTTGTTGTAGTAGGGGGCGATAAGCAGCAGCGCGTCGGCCCCCATGTCCTGATATTCGACGCTTTTTTCGATTTGGGTAGCAGTGCAGTTGGAGCCGCTACCCACGATGACGGGCACCCGTCCGTTCACCACCTTGACGGTGTGGGCCACCACGGAGGCATCCTCCTCGTGGCTCATGGCGGGGTACTCGCCGGTGGTGCCCAGGGTGAGGATGCCATCGGTCCCGGCGGCAATCTGCCGCTCCAAAAGTTCGGTGAGCACGTCAAAGTTAACGCTTCCGTCCTGATGGAAGGGGGTAATCATGGCAACGATGGAGCCGGTGGGGTTGTTGAATTTCATTTGAATGCCCTCCAGATATTTATAGAGTGGGTATCGGCAGTTTCGTATAAAAAAAGCCGGCAGAGACCGCGCTCCTACCGACAGTGTGCACGCCGGGACGGCGTGACGGCTCTGTAAGCGGATAGCGCCCCCGCGGCCCAAAAGCCGCGGACAGTCCCGGAGGTCTTCCCACCGGGCCCATCTCCCGCCCACGCCTGGGCGGAGGATTCGGCGGATCTGCCCCCGCCGCGTTCCCAGCCTGCCGGCTCCCGCGACTTCATCGTCTCCGCGCCTCTACCTCATTTTTTGTTATCATAACATCTTCCAACCCCGGATGCAAGGGGGAAAGCGGAAAAAATTCTTGTGGAAACCGCCGAAAACGCCGCCGCCTCTTGCCTCCCGCCGCCGGGGCGTGCTATATTGTGAGAGGACGAATGCAAAGAAGGAGGCAACGCCATGCAGTCCGTTGTTGAATACCGCCGCGCCCTGCACCGTATCCCTGAGCTGGACGACCGCCTGCCGGAAACCTGCGCCTATGTTTGTTCCGCCCTGGCCAGTTTTGAGCTGGAGGCGTTTTCTCCCATCCCATCCAGCGTCTGCGCCTATCTGGACGCCGGAAAACCGGAAACCGCCGCCTTCCGGGCGGACATGGACGCCCTGCCCATTGAGGAAGCTACCGGCCTGGCTTTCTCCTCCGGCAACTCCGGGGCCATGCACGCCTGCGGCCACGACGGGAATACCGCTATGGCCCTGGCCTTGGCGGAGTATGCCGCCGCCCACCGGGAGGAGCTGCCCCGGAACGTCCTCTTTTTGTTCCAGCCCTCCGAGGAGACTACCGGAGGGGCGGAAAAGCTCTGCGGTACCGGGATTCTGGAGCAGTACCACGCCTCCCGGGTTTTCGCCATGCACCTGTGGCCCAAGCTGGAGCCGGGGAGGGTCTACTGCCGTCCCGGTCCCATCATGGCCCGGTCCAACGAGGTAACGGTAACCCTCACCGGCAAAAGCGTTCACATTGGTAAAGCGTCGGAGGGAATCGACGCCCTGGCGGCGGGGGCGGAGTATCTCCTCCGGGCCTACGCCATGGCAAAGGCCCTGCCGGAGGAGGAGCCGGTTGTGCTGCGTTTTGGTAAGATGGCCTCCGGCCGGGTGCGGAACGCCGTCAGCGGGAAAACGGTGCTGGAGGGGAGCCTCCGCACCTTCCGGGACGAGACCCAGGCCCTCTGCCGCCAGGGACTGGAGCGGATTGGCCGGGAAATCGAAGCGGAGACCGGCTGCGGCGTGGAGGTCCGTTTAAGCCAGGGCTATCCGGCGGTCTGGAACCACGAGGGGCTCTATGAGACCGTCCGGGCCGGGCTGGGGAAACACGCCCCCCTGCCCCTGGCGGCCCCCACTCTGACAGCGGAGGACTTCTCCTTCTACCAGCGCCGGGTCCCGGGCCTGTTCTTCCTGCTGGGCGTGGGAGACACGCCGGAGCTCCATTCCCCGGAGTTCTGCTTTGACGACGAAGCGGTGCTGCCCCAGGGCGTGGAATTTTTAAGACGGCTGCTGCTCCTGGCGTAATGCTTCTGCCGCTGGCATGTAGGGTTGTCAAACATATTGGACAAGGAAATCAATGGGAGAATCAATATCAAGGGCGAGTCTTACCGCCTGAAGGAACGAAAAGAATTTATGCGCCAGAAACAGCAAATCGTGAACACGCTATTTGAGCAGGGACACGCTTAATTTTGTTACACACCCCCCCACGAAAAACTACAAAAATACTTCGGCGTTTAGTTTAAAGTTCAAAATGACGTTGACACCAGATTGTGCTGAGGCTCAA
>CATLJA010000124.1 GCA_949959305.1 uncultured Oscillibacter sp. | reverse complement strand
TGCCAATCTTCTCGTTGCGCACGTCGGTTTCCACCCGGAAGCCCAGCCCGTCCAGCTGGGCGGCCGTCCCGGCGGCGTAATCGTCCGCCCGGTCGGTGACGGTGAGGATTTTCACCTGGACGGGACTCAGCCACAGGGGGAAGGCCCCGGCGAAATGCTCTGTAATCACGCCGATGAAGCGCTCGATAGAGCCTAAAACCACCCTGTGAATCATGACGGGACGGTGCTTCTGGCCGTCCTCTCCGGTGTATTCCAGCTCGAAGCGTTCGGGCAGCTGGCTGTCCAGCTGGATGGTGCCGCACTGCCAGGTCCGGCCCAGGGAGTCGGACAGATGGAAGTCCAGCTTGGGGCCGTAGAACGCGCCGTCGCCCTCATTGATGACAAAGTCCTTGCCCATGTCGGTGATGGCGGCTTTCAGGATGTCCTGGTTCCGCTCCCATTCCTCCACGGTGCCGATATGGTCCTCCGGCATGGTGGAAAGCTCGATGGTGTAGCTCAGGCCGAAGGTGGAATAAACCTCGTCAAAGAGGCGCACGGTTTCCTGAATCACGTCCTGCATCTGCTCCCGGGTCATGAAGACGTGGGCGTCGTCCTGGTTGAAGCAACGGACCCGGAACAGGCCGTGGAGCGCGCCGGAGAGCTCGTGCCGGTGGACCAGGCCGATTTCCCCCACCCGGAGGGGCAGCTCCTTATAGGAGTGGGGCTCGCTGGCGTAGACCAGCATGCCGCCGGGGCAGTTCATGGGCTTGACGGCGAAGTCCTCGTCATCAATGACGGTGGTGTACATGTTGTTCTTGTAGTGGTCCCAGTGGCCGGAGCGCTCCCAAAGCTGGCGGTTCAGCATGATGGGGGTGGAAATTTCCACATAGCCGTACTTCTTGTGGACCTGCCGCCAATAGTCCAGCAGGGTATTTTTCAGCGTCATGCCCTTGGGCAGGAAGAAGGGGAAGCCGGGGCCCTCGTCCCGGAGCATGAACAGTCCCAGCTCCCGGCCCAGCTTCCGGTGGTCCCGCTTCTTGGCCTCCTCAATGCGCTTGAGATATTCATCCAGCTCGTCCTTCTTGGGGAAGGCGACGCCGTAGATGCGCTGGAGGGTCTCCCGGCTGGAATCCCCCCGCCAGTAGGCGGCGTTGCAGGCGGTGAGCTTAATGGCGTTCCCCTTTACACGTCCCGTAGAATCCAGGTGGGGGCCGGCGCAGAGGTCGGTGAACTCGCCCTGCCGGTAGAAGCTGATGGCGGCGTCCCCGGGCAGGTCGTTGATCAGCTCCACCTTGAAGGGCTCGCCCTTTTCCTCCATGAACTTCACTGCCTCCGCCCGGGGCAGCTCGAAGCGCTCCAGCTTCAGCTTTTCCTTGCAGATTTTCCGCATCTCGCCCTCAATCTGCTCCATGATTTCGGGGGTGAAGGGGAAGGGGGAGTCCATGTCGTAGTAGAAACCCTCGTCGATGGAGGGGCCGATGGCCAGCTTCACCTCCGGATACAGGCGCTTCACCGCCTGAGCCAGGATGTGGGAGCAGGTGTGCCAATAGGTTTTGCGGTAGGTCTCGTTCTCGAAGGAATACAGGTTGTTTTCTTTGCTCATAAAAAATCCTCCTTGTATTGAGGGGCGGGGGTAAAAATCCCACCCCTGATGAAAGATCAGGGGTGGGATACGAAAAACGCATTCCACGGTTCCACCCTGCTTGCGCCCCCCGGACGAGGCCGCCGCTCGCGTCCCCTGTAACGGGAGGGCCCGGCCCGGTCGTCCCGGGCGGCTCAGGAGTGGTACAGCCGCCGTGTCCCGCGGGGCGCTTGCAGCAAGCGCGCCCCTCTCTGTGGGGGGAGCCGGGCGGTTCTTCTCCGTCATAGCCGATTTGACAGGGCTACTATAGCACCAGGGAAGATAATTGTCAAGGGGCCCCGGCGGGGGAAGCGGGACGGCGGCAGCGCCGCCGCCGAAACTTCAGGCTACAGCCGCTTCAGCTCCGTCCGGATGAAGAAGCCCCCCAGGAGGCAGGGCACGGAAAAGCCGATGAGCAGCAGGTAAATTCCGCTGATGGGAAACTCCAGCACGGCAAACGCCAGGGAGCCGTACACCGCCAGCGCCGCCAGCGCTCCCCGAAGGGGCCGTCCCACCCCCAGGAGCAGGGACAGCCGCAGGCACTCCCGGAAGCTCCTGTCCGTGGTCAGCAGGCCGTAAAAATATGTGGAGGACAGCAGAGCCGCCAGCAGCACCGTGGAGCACAGCATAAAGGGCAGGAACAGCACCGGCCGGGCCATGGCCCGGCTGAGGTAGAACCACGCGCCGAAGCTCGAGAAGGCCAGAGGCGCGGCCACGGTGAAAAAGGCGGCGGTTCCCCGCGCCCAGTCTTTTTTAAATGCGGTTTTGTAGTGGTACAGCAGCGTTACCGGCTGGTCCAGAACCATCATCCGCGTCACGTGGTTCATGGCGAAGACCGCCGCCGGAATAGTGACTACCGGAAGGCAGCTCGCCAGGAACAGCAGGTTCAGCTTCACCAGGGAGGCGCATTCAATGGAGAAAATTTCCGCCAGGCGGGACAGGCCGGTTTTCTCGGGCTCGTCCGGATCCACGCCCGGACCTGGCTGCGCATAGTCTTTTCGAAAAAACATACCCGATTCCTCCCCGGCCTCTGCGGTTTTTTGATTAATTTTAAATTATATAACATTCTCTTTTCCGGCGCAAGGGCAAGAAGCTGACCTGCCGGGTATTTTTTATGCCTGTTGGGGAAATGCGGAATATTTACCGATCCCGTCTGGAATTTACCCTTGCGCTTCCCCGGAAGCGGTGCTATGCTTTTGCCAAAATCACTGAGGAGGAGTTTCATCATGGCCAGTATCACCTTCAAGCATGTGGAAAAGACCTACCCCGGCAACGTCACCGTCGTTCCCGACCTGAACCTGGAAATTCAGGATAAAGAGTTCGTCATCCTGGTGGGCCCCTCCGGCTGCGGCAAGTCCACCACCCTGCGCATGATTGCGGGCCTGGAGGACATCACCAGCGGCGAGCTGTACATCGGCGACCGGGTGGTCAACGACGTGGCCCCCAAGGACCGGGACATCGCCATGGTTTTCCAGAACTACGCCCTGTATCCCCATATGACGGTTTACAAGAACATTGCCTTCGGCCTGACCCTCCAGAAGATTCCCCAGGATGAAATTGACCGCCGGGTCCACGAGGCCGCCCGGGCCCTGGACCTGGAGCACCTGCTCAACCGCAAGCCCAAGGCCCTCTCCGGCGGCCAGCGCCAGCGGGTGGCCCTGGGCCGGGCCATGGTCCGCAATCCCGCCGTATTCCTGCTGGACGAACCCCTCTCCAACCTGGATGCCAAGCTCCGCACCGCCATGCGGGCGGAGATCAGCCGCCTGCACAAGCGCCTCCAGACCACCTTCGTCTACGTCACCCATGACCAGACCGAGGCCATGACCATGGGCGACCGCATCGTGGTGATGAAAAACGGCATTATTCAGCAGAACGACACCCCGCAGAACCTTTACGACTACCCCTGCAACCTCTTTGTCGCCGGCTTCATCGGCTCGCCCCAGATGAACTTCCTGGACGCCGTCATCGCCGAGGAGGGCGGAAAGTTCTTCGCCAAAACCTGCGGCGCGTCCATCGCCCTGCCGGATCGGATGGACAAGAAGGCCCTGGGCGCTTACACGGGCAAGACCGTGGTCCTGGGCGTCCGGCCCGAGGATCTGGACGCCGTGGCGGACGGCGGGGACTTCGATTTGGAGGCCGTCGTTGAAATTGCCGAGCTCATGGGCGCGGAGACCCACCTGCACCTGGACTGCCAGGGCAGCAAGCTGGTGGTCAAGGCTCCCTCCAGCTATCCCGGCCAGGTGGGCGCCGCCGCCAGGCTGGCTTTGAACAAGGATAAGCTTCACCTGTTCGACAAGGAGACCGAGCAGGCTGTCGCCCACTAAAGCCGCCAGTTCTTTGCGCACGGAGGTTTCGTTATGTCCCCACGAGCCAATGAAAAGCGAGATATCCGTCCGGCGGCCCCGGACCCCGCCGTCCAGAGCCTTTTAACCCTTCCCCTGCTCCGCATTCTGCCCCTCTCCGCCGGAGACCGGATTACCGGCTACGGCCGGACGGGAGATTACATCCTCCCGGCGGCAGTCCAGGGGAACCTGACCGTTTCCGCCTACGACCATTACGCCCTGCTGGACCCGGGGCAGGCTTACCTGCTGGCGGAGCCGGGGGAGTACACCCTCCAGGCGGTGACCGGCGGGCTCTGCTTCCTCCTCCAGCTCCGGGGCGAGCTGGCGCCCCGGCTGCTGGAGGAGCGCCTGGCGAAGAAAAGCACCCTGTTCCACGGCGGCGCGGCGGCGGTCCGGGAGGCGGCCATGTCCCTGGCGGTTCTGGAGGACGAGCAGGGGGAGGCCCCCGGCGAGACCGCCTCCGCCCTGGCCTATGCCATGCTGCTGAAGCTCCGGGCGCTGCCCGTCACGTTCCGGCCGGACGCGGGGTCCCCCCTGGTGGAGGCCGCGGTGGCCGTTATCCAGGAGGAGTTCCCCTTTCTGGAGGGCGTGGACGAGCTGGCGGAGCGGCTGGAGGTTTCCGCCGCCCACCTGGGCCGGGTGTTCACCAAGAAAATCGGCGTTTCCCCGGGAAAGTACATTACCCGGGTGCGGATTGAGTACGCCAAGCTGCTGCTTCGGGACCCGGACGCCACCATCACCTATGTGGCGGAGGCCTCCGGCTTCGCGAACGCCAATTACTTTGCCAAGGTCTTCCGCCGTGAGACCGGCCTTTCCCCAACCGAATACCTGGCGGGCGCGCCCCGGCGCCCGCCAGAGAGAATCCCGCATTTTGGCATATAGTGCCAATAGCTGGTAAAGAACATAAGCCCTTAAATGGGCTTTTGTTCTGCAATTTGCATTTTGCACAAATAAAAAATTGCATATCTGGCAAATATTAATGAATTTTTAAAAAATATACCAAGATGTCATGCGTTTTGCACGAAAGAGAG
>CATLJA010000123.1 GCA_949959305.1 uncultured Oscillibacter sp. | reverse complement strand
TCATGGCCTCGATCATGGGGTGGGGCTCCTGGTCCAGGAAGGACTGGATGTAGTTGGCCTGGGTGGTGTCGCCGGTGTCCAGAAGGAGCAGGTCCGGATCCGCCTCCCGCTCCGCCTTGATGATGGCGGCGGCGTGGGCCATGCTGGTCTTGTTCTCCTTGTTGGAGGCATAGTCAAAGGGGTTGACCATGCCGTGCAGGTCGCTGGTCTGGAGAATGGTGATGGTCTTTTCCCCCTCCGCCGCCATGGCGGGGACGGACAGCCCGGCCAGCATGGCCAGCACCAGCACCAGCGCCAGGAACTGCTTGCGCGCGGTGTTTCGCATAAAATAACCTCCCGTTTTTTCTTTTCCTCTCCCCGTGTAGTGAGGGATTTCATTATACGATAGTTTCCGGCGATATGCAATAGAGTTCAGGAAAGATTTTCACTCCCGTTTAGGGAATTATCACAAAGAAATTGGCAATGCTTGACAGCGCAGGGCCCGCCGCCGCCGGGAGCGTCCGGGTCCCCCTCCGGCCGCCCGGCGTTTTTGTTGAAATTGACGATTGACTTTATCCCTTTAAAGCTGTATAGTACAAAAGCGTTAAATCCGTTCAGCCATTTGACGAGAGGAGAGCTTTCTATGGACGCCCGCGGTTTCTCTCTCCAAAGCTTCTATTTCCGCTTTACCAAGGTCCGCTATGCGGGCCGTTTTGGACGTGGGACCGGACAGTCCGGCTGAACAGGCGCTTTATTGATGGAAAGCGGTCCTGTCTGCGGACGGGCCGCTTTTTATAATGAACCCGGCAAAACCGCGCACACTACGCACACTAAACATAAGGAGATTGGACATTATGAAGAAGAACCTGCTCGCACTGATTCTGACCCTGGCCATGGCCCTGAGCCTGGCCGCCTGCGGCGGCGGTTCCGCCCCCGCCGATTCCGGCAGCGGCGCTTCCTCCTCCGGAACCCAGGAGCCCGCCGCCTCCGGCGGCGGAAAGGTCTATGAGGTGGGCATCTCCCAGCTGGTCACCCACGACGCGCTGGACGCCGCCACCCAGGGCTTTATTGACGCCATGAACAGCATACTGGGCGAGGACGGCTGGCACTACGACCTTCAAAACGCCGCCAACGATCCCGCCACCTGCGCCACTATTGCAAACTCCTTCGTCTCCAAAAACGTGGACCTGATTATGGCCAACGCCACCCCGGCGGTCCAGGCCGCCGCCGCCGCCACCGGGGATATCCCCATCCTGGGCACCTCCGTGACCGAGTACGGCGTGGCCTTCAACATTGAGAACTTCTCCGGCACCCTGGGCACCAACGTCTCCGGCACCTCCGACCTGGCTCCCCTGGACCAGCAGGCGGAGATGATCCGCGAGTGGTATCCCGACGCCAGGAACATCGGCCTTGTGTACTGCTCCAACGAGCCCAACAGCCAGTATCAGGTGGACACCGTCCAGGGCTTCCTGGAGGGAATGGGCTACGCCTGCACCCAGTACGCCTTCACCGACTCCAACGACGCGGCCGCCGTCTGCCAGACCGCTGCGGACGCCAGCGACGTGCTCTACATTCCCACGGACAACACCGCGGCCTCCAACACTCCGATTATTGACAACATCTGCCGCGGAAACATCCCGGTCTTCTGCGGCGAGGAGGGCATCTGCGCCGGCTGCGGCGTGGCTACCCTGTCCATCAGTTACTACGACATCGGCTACAAGACCGGAGAGATGGCCGCGGACATCCTGACCGGAAAGGCCAGCGTGGCCGAAATGCCCATCGAGTACGCCCCCGAGTTCGTCAAGAAATACAACGCCCCCATGTGCGAGGCGCTGAACATCACCGCTCCGGAGGGCTACGAGGCCATCGGCTGAGCCGGAGCTTCCGCAGGGGGAGGGCGGAAATCCCTCCCCCGCCCCGATTCCGAAGGTTAAGAGAGGTTATGCAGCCATGCTGAGTTTTATCGGCGCGCTGCCGGGGGCCGTCTCCCAGGGGCTGATCTGGGGGATTATGGCCATCGGCGTTTATATCACCTATAAAATCCTCGACATTGCGGACCTGACGGTGGACGGCTCCTTCTGCACCGGCGGCGCCGTCTTCGTGGTGCTGTTCAGCTCCGGCGTCAACCTCTGGCTGGCGCTGCTGGCGGCGCTGGCGGCGGGACTGCTGGCGGGAATGGTCACGGGCCTTCTGCACACGGCCTGCGGCATCCCCGCGATTCTGGCGGGGATTCTGACCCAGCTGGGCCTCTGGTCCATCAACCTGGCCATCATGGGCATGAAGGCCAATGTGGCCATCAACGTCACAGACCCGAGCAACCTGGACCGGCTGCTGGTGTCCCTCCGCTTTGTTCAGGACGTGGCCAAGGGAACCCGGCCCTTTTACCGCCATCCCATACTGGTGGTGGGCCTGTTCTCCCTGGCGATTATTCTGGTGCTGTACTGGTTCTTCGGCACCGAGCTGGGCGCCTCCCTCCGGGCCACGGGAGCCAACCCCAACATGGCCCGTGCCCAGGGCATCAACACCGACACCGGAAAGGTGCTGGGCCTGATGCTCTCCAACGGGCTGGTAGCTCTGTCCGGGGCGCTGCTGAGCCAGTATCAGAGCTTCGCGGACTCCAGCATGGGCAAGGGCGCCATCGTCATCGGCCTGGCCGCCGTTATCATCGGCCAGGTGGCCTTTGGACGGATATTCCGCAACTTCGCCCTGAAAATGCTGGCGGTGTCCCTGGGGGCGGTCATCTACTACGCGGTCATTCAGGCCGTGGTGAGCCTCAGCAACATCAACACCAACTACCTGAAACTGATTTCCGCCGTGATTGTGGCGGCGTTCCTCTCCCTTCCCTACTGGAAGGAGAAGTATTTCCGCGCCAGGGTGAAGACGGGAGGTGCCGGCCATGCTTGAGATTAAGGACGTCTGGAAGGTATTCAACGCCGGGACGGTCAACGAGAAGCAGGCCCTCCGGGGCGTGAGCCTGACGCTGAAGGACGGGGATTTCTGCACCGTTATCGGCGGCAACGGCGCGGGCAAATCCACCATGCTCAACGCCGTGGCGGGGACCTGGCCCGTGGACGGCGGGACCATCTCCATCGGCGGCGTGGACGTAACCCGCCTGCCGGACTACAAGCGGGCCCCCTATATCGGCCGGGTGTTCCAGGACCCCATGCTGGGCACCGCGCCCACCATGCAGATTCTGGAGAACCTGGCCCTGGCGGCCCGCCGCGGCCAGCGCCGGGGCCTGCGCTGGGGCGTGACCAGGGCGGAGAAGGACCGCTACCAGGAGATGCTGAAAAACCTGGACCTGGGGCTGGAGGACCGGCTGACCAGCAAGGTGGGCCTCCTCTCCGGCGGCCAGCGGCAGGCGCTGACGCTGCTGATGGCCTCTTTGAAAAAGCCCAGGCTGCTGCTGCTGGACGAGCACACCGCCGCCCTGGACCCCAAGACGGCGGCCAAGGTGCTGGAGCTGTCGGACCGCATCGTGGCGGAGAACCGCCTCACCACTATGATGGTCACCCACAACATGAAGGACGCCATCCAGCACGGGAACCGGCTCATCATGATGTACGACGGGAAAATCGTCATCGACGTCTCCGGCGAGGAGAAGAAAAAGCTGACGGTGCCCCAGCTTCTGGAGCTGTTCAGCAAGGTCAGCGGAAGCGACGAGGCGGACGACAAGCTGCTTTTGTCATGACGGCGGTTTTGAGGCGGAGCGGAGGCGCTCCGCCTCTTGCATATTTGAACGGCATGCTTTAAGATGTAGGAAAACCTTAAAAAGGAGTCGATTGCATGAAACTGGTCACCTGCCTTCACGAGGGCAAGGAGCGCGTGGGCGCGCTGACGGCGGAGGGCGCGGCCCTCCTTCCCTACGCGGACATGAACACGCTGATTGAAACCGCCTCTCTGGCGGAGCTGGAGGCCGCCCTGCCGGGGACCCTGGCGGTCCCCCTGGCGGAGATGACGCTGCTGGCCCCCATCCCCCGGCCCCGGCAGGACGTAATCTGCCTGGGAATGAACTACCGGGACCACGAGAAGGAAGCGGCAAAGTACGACGCGGACGCCTTTGCCAAGGACAAGCCCGCGGCGGTCTATTTCTCCAAGCGGGTCTCCCGGGCCGGGGACCCGGACGGGGTCATTCCCCGGTACGAGGGGCTGGTGGAGCGGCTGGACTACGAGGCGGAGCTGGCCGTTATCATCGGGAAAACCGCCAGGAACGTCCGGGCGGAGGAGGCCGGGGACTATGTCTTCGGCTACACCGTCCTTAACGACGTGTCCGCCCGGGACCTCCAGACCGGACACAAGCAATGGTATTTCGGAAAGAGCCTGGACGGCTTCACCCCCATGGGGCCCTGCATCCTCACCGCCAACGAGACGGCCTTTCCCCCGGCCCTGGACATCTCCTGCTCCGTCAACGGGGAGGAGCGCCAGCGCTCCAACACCGCCCTGCTGATTCACGGCGTCGCGGAGGTAATCGCGGAGCTCTCCGCCGGAATGACCCTGCTGCCGGGAACCATCATCGCCACCGGAACCCCGGCGGGGGTGGGCATGGGCCTTGAGCCGCCGGAATTCCTCCGCGCCGGAGACGTGGTGGAGTGCACCGTCCAAGGCGTCGGAACCCTGCGGAGCACGGTCCGGTAAGAGGCAGAAAATCCCCCCGCCCCCGGCCAATGTCATTAAATTAAGGATTTCCCGCACCTGAAAAAAGCGCCCACCACCTTTTGAAAATGTAAAAGGTGGTGGGCGCTTTTTTATGGTTCATATGTTGTTAAAACATCGGAAACTACCCGAATTTATTTCGCCATAGCGCGATACAAGAAGGTGACAATCTGTCCACGGGAACAGGTGACGGCGGGAGAGAAGCTGCCGCCGCCTGTTCCGCTGGTAATCTTATTTTCTACCGCCCACGCTACAGCCTGTACATAGTCCGCATTGATAGGAACATCGGTGAAGCTGGCCTTTGTGGAAGGAGTGGGGCTTCCTGCTGCCTTCCACAAGTATTCCACGGTCATGGCGCGGGTGCAATCGGTATTCGCTCCGAAGTTAGAACCGGACACCAACCCCTTTTCAGCGGCCCACAGAGCCGCTTTATAGAAGTAATC
>CATLJA010000122.1 GCA_949959305.1 uncultured Oscillibacter sp. | reverse complement strand
CTCCACCCGGTCCCAGCGCTTGTCCCGGTCCATGGCGTAGTACCGCCCCATAACCGTGGCGATTTTACCCACGCCGATTTCCTCGCACTTGGCGGCAGTCTGGGCCACGAAGCCCGCGCCGGAGGTAGGGGACACGTCCCGCCCGTCCAGGAAGGCGTGAATGTAGACCCGGGTAAGCCCCTTGTCCTTGGCCATTTTCAGCAGGGCAAAGAGGTGGGTCAGGTGGGAGTGGACACCGCCGTCGGACAAAAGCCCGAACAGGTGCAGGGCAGAACCCTTTTCCAGGCAGGCGTCCATGGCGTGGAGGTAGGCGGAATTCTGGAAGAAGCTGCCGTCCTCAATAGCCCGGGTGATGCGGGGAAGGTCCTGAAAGACCACACGGCCGCCGCCAATGTTGGTGTGGCCTACCTCGCTGTTGCCCATCTGTCCGCCGGGCAGGCCCACGTCCAGGCCGGAGGCGGAGAGGGTGGTGTGGGCGAACTCCTGAAAGAAGCCGTCCAGCCGGGGGGTTCTGGCGGTTCTGACGGCGTTTCCCGTTTCTCCGCCGCCGGTGCCGAAGCCGTCCATTATAATCAAAGTAGTCGGTGTTTTGTTCATAAAAAAACTCCTTTAGGAGAATCAAAAAGGGGGACAAAGTCCCCCCCTTTGAGGCAGGATTACTCCTGGTTCGCGGCGTTGATAATCTCGACAAACTGGTCGGGTTTCAGGGAGGCGCCGCCGATGAGGCCGCCGTCAATGTCGGGCTGGGCCAGCAGCTCGGCGGCGTTCTTGGCGTTCATGGATCCGCCGTACTGGATGGTGACGCTCCGGGCCACGCGGGCGCCGTACAGGGAGCGGATGGTAGCGCGGATGTTGGAGCAGACCTCGCCGGCCTGCTCGGCGGTGGCGGTCTTGCCGGTGCCGATGGCCCAGATGGGCTCATAGGCGATGATGCAGCGGCGCAGCTTGTCGGCGGGCACGCCGTAGAGGGCGCTCTTTACCTGAAAGGCGATCCACTCGTTGGTAATGCCGGTCTCCCGCTGATCCAGGCTCTCGCCCACGCAGATAATGGGGCTCATGCCGGCGTTCAGCACGGCGTGGACCTTTTTGTTCACAGTCTGGTCGGTCTCGCCGAAGTACTGGCGGCGTTCGCTGTGGCCGATGATGACGTACTTGACGGACAGGTCCTTGAGCATGTCGGCGGACACCTCGCCGGTGTAAGCGCCCTTCTCCTCGAAGTAGACGTTCTCAGCGCCCACGGAGATGCGCAGGTCCTTGAAAGCCTTGGAGGCGGCGGAGATGTTGCAGGCGGGAACGCAAATCAGGGTCTCGCACCACTTGGCGCGGGGCATGATTTTGCGAATGTCTTCGGCGAACTTCTTAGTCTCGCTGGCGGTCATGTTCATCTTCCAGTTTCCGGCGATGACGGTTTTGCGGTATCTGCGGTTCATGATAATCAAAACTCCTTTATATTTGTGTTTTCACTACGCCGGGCGGAAAGCCCGGGGGGGAAGCAAACTGCAATCATCTAATTTATAGCGGAACCGAGGGAAAATGTCAAGGGCGCGGGGGACTTTTTCAGAACTTTTTACAGAAAAAGAAGCGGTCCCTTTTTCCCTGGGCCGGAGCGTCCGTCCCGGTTTTCCGCCGGAGGCGGAAAAGAAGCCCCATCATTTTGTGAAGGCGGGCGTGCCGCGGATATTTCCGTTTCAAGCCGCCTGGGGCTGCGCCAGTCCGCAAACCGGGAAATCCAAAGGGCGAAGCCCCGCTTTGAAGCGGCTCAGGCGTCCAGCAGGCATGCCACGCCCGGCAGCTCCTTGCCCTCCAGAAATTCCAGGGAGGCGCCGCCGCCAGTGGAGATGTGGCTCATTTTATCGGCGTAGCCCAGCTGCTCCACCGCCGCCGCGCTGTCGCCGCCGCCGATGACGGTGATGGCGGAGGTCTTGCTCAGAGCCTCCGCCATGGCCTCGGTGCCCTTGGCGAAGGCGGGGAACTCGAATACGCCCATGGGGCCGTTCCAGATGACGGTGCCCGCGCCGGACACGGCCTCGCAGTAGAGGGCCACCGTCTCGGGGCCGATGTCCAGGCCCTCCCAGCCGTCGGGAATCTCGCCGGCCTTCACCAGCTTCATCTGCGCGTCGGGGGCGAACTTGTCGCCGCAGACGGTGTCCACGGGAAGAAGGAACTTCACGCCCTTGGCCTTGGCCTTGGCGATCATCTCCTTGGAGTAGTCCAGCCAGTCGGCTTCCAGCAGGCTGCCGCCCACCTTGCCGCCCTGGGCGGCGGAGAAGGTATAGGACATGCCGCCGCCGATGATGATGGTGTCGGCGATTTCCAGCAGATTGTTGATCACGCCGATCTTGGAGGAAACCTTTGCGCCGCCCAGGATGGCCACCAGGGGGCGCTTGGGGCTGGCGATGGCGCCGCCCAGGAAGTCCAGTTCCTTTTGAATCAGGAAACCGGAGACAGCGGGCAGATAGTCCGCCACGCCAGCGGTGGAGGCGTGGGCCCGGTGCACCGCGCCGAAGGCGTCGGACACGTAGACCTCCGCCATGGAGGCCATGGCCTTGGCCAGCTCCGGGTCGTTCTTGGTCTCGCCCTTTTCAAAGCGGGTGTTTTCCAGCAGCATGATTTCACCGGGCTTCAGGGCGGCGGCCTTGGCCTTGGCGTCTTCGCCCACCACGTCGGCGGCCATGACGACGTTCCTGCCCAGCAGCTCGCCCAGGCGCTTGGCCACGGGGGCCAGGCTCAGCTTTTCCAGGGACTTCTTCCACTTCTCCTGGGTGAGGGAAGCGGGGTCCTTGCCCTTTTCGGCCTGCTTTTTGACCCACTTGTCGAAGCTGGCCTCGGGCTTGCCCAGGTGAGAGCAGGCAATGACGGCGGCGTTGTTCTCCAGCAGGTACTGAATGGTGGGCAGGGCGGCCACAATGCGCTTATCGCTGGTGATAGCGCCGGTCTCCTTGTCCTGGGGGACGTTGAAGTCGCAGCGCAGCAGCACCTTTTTGCCGGAAACCTCTACGTCTTTGACGGTCTTCTTGCTGTAATTCATCTCAGGACTCCTCCTAAAAAGAACTTATTTCTCGGCGCGAACGCCGGTTTAAACTTGGCTGAGGGCCATTTCCCCCGTTCCCAGCAACTCTGGGAAACCGTTTTGCCGCAGGGCCTCGTACACAAAGACAGCCACGGCGTTGCTCAGGTTCAGGCTTCTGGCCTCGCCTATCATGGGCAGGCGGACGCAGCGGTCCCGGAAACGCTCCCGAAACTCCTGGGGAAGCCCGGCGGTTTCCTTTCCGAAGAAAAGCCAGCTGTCCGGCGTGAACCGCGCCTCCACATAGGGCCGGGGAGCCTTGGTGGTAGCGAGCCAGAGGTCCTGGGCAGCCTCCGGATGGCGGCGGAACAGGTCCTCCAGGTTTTCATAATCGGTGACCTCCACCAGGTGCCAGTAGTCCAGGCCGCAGCGCTTCATGTTCCGCCGGACGGCGTCCTGGGAAATGTCAAAGCCCAAGGGGCGGACCAGGTGGAGGCTGGCCCCGGTGACGGCGCAGGTGCGGGAAATGTTTCCGCAGTTCTGGGGAATCTCCGGTTCCACCAGCACGACGTGCAGCATAGGGCGGACCCCGCTTTCTAAAAGAATAGTGTTATTGTAATCTATTACGTTAACAAATTCAACTACATTCTTTGAAAAAATTACTTTTTTGAGGAAAACATACCATGAGGAAAAAGCAAATTCTGCGAAACGCCGAAAAACCGGGGGAGAATCGGGCGCGTTTCTTCCTTTTTCCGTAGCCTCTGACAAAAAAGGAGAAGAAATGAAAAAAGATTTGGAAAAAATTATAGGGACAAATTCAGCGGAGGCACTGGATTTTCCTTAAATATTTGATATAATGGACTTACCTTTAGTAAAAATGTGCAAAGGAGGGGGAGCTTATGAGCCGATTGAAGCGGGCTGTGATGTTTTTTGAGGAAGACGCCGCCGTCCCGGCGGACTCAAAGCCGCTGATGCTGGAGACCGTGCTGTCCCGTCCCATTCTGACTTGGGTATGCGACCGATTGCGGACCGACGGCGTTCAGCGGCTTTTCGCTGTCTGCGGTCCCCGCTTTTCGGAGGAGGCCCGGGAGCTCCTGCCCCCGGAGGCCGCCGTTTCAGAGCAGTGGGCGGACCTGGAGGCGTTTTTGGATACGGAGGAGCCGGTGCTGGTGCTGCCCCGGGCCGCGTTCCCCATGGAGAAGGCCGGGCCGGGCTTCGCCTACGCCGCCCCGGGCCGGGAGCTCCGGGAGACCTGGCGGCTGAAGATGACCAACAGCGTCCAGGGAGCAGAGCTGGTCCCCGGCTGGCTGCCTGTTTACGGGCCGGACACCGTGGCGGAGCTGGAGGAGCTGCTGCGGCGGAGAGAGGCGGAAAACCAGTGAATATGTCCAATGGTGCGGTTGGACAAAAAATAAAATGACCGGCCATCGGTCATGGAAAGAGAGCGTTTTGGATATGATTTCACACGGGAAAGATATCAAGGTGTTTTCCGGCAACGCGAACCTGAAACTGGCGAAGGAGATCTGCGCCCAGATGGGTACGAAGCTGGGAGAGGCCGAGGTCGGCGCCTTTTCCGACGGCGAGGTGTTCGTCTCCCTGTATGAGACCGTCCGTGGCAGCGACGTGTTCGTGGTTCAGCCCACCTGCGGGTCCGTCAACAACAACCTGATGGAGCTGCTTATCATCATCGACGCGCTGAAGCGGGCCTCCGCGGGCCGCATCACCGCCGTCATTCCGTACTACGGCTACGCCCGGCAGGACCGGAAGGCCAAGGCCCGGGACCCCATTACCGCCAAGCTGGTGGCCAATATGATCACCGCCGCCGGAGCGGACCGGGTGCTGACCATGGACCTCCACGCCGCCCAAATCCAGGGCTTCTTCGACATCCCGGTGGACAACCTGGCGGGGAATCCCATTTTCGTGGATTACTACGCCAAAAAGTTCGGCGGAAGCTGTGAGGACATGGTGGTGGTTTCTCCGGACGTGGGTTCCGTCTCCCGGGCCCGGGCCTTTGCGCAGAAGCTGCACATGCAGCTGGCCATCGTGGATAAGCGCCGCCAGCGGGCCAACCACTGCGAGGTGATGAACG
>CATLJA010000121.1 GCA_949959305.1 uncultured Oscillibacter sp. | reverse complement strand
GCCTCCCACCTGGGTGGAGCACCAGGCGCACAGGGGCTCGTACAGCGCGTCCTGCTTGTTGCCGAAGCCGCCGCCGATGTAGGGCTTGATGATGCGGACCTTGCCCCAGGGGATTCCCAGGGCCTGGCCCACCACCCGGCGGACGATATGGGGAATCTGAGTGGAGCTGACCACCACCACCCGGCCCGCCTCACCATAGGCAAAACAGCCGTGGTTCTCAATGTGGCAGTGCTGGACGGTGGGGGTATCGTACCAGCCCTCCACCTTGATAAGGCCGGGCTCCCGCCGGGCGGACTCGTAGTCTCCCCGGCGCACGTCGGAGTGGGCCAGGATGTTGTTCCCGCTGCGCTCCTGAATCTGGGGCGCGCCGTCCTTCATGGCCTCCTGCACGTCCAGGACGAAGGGCAGCTCCTCGTATTCCACCCGGACGGCCCGGACGGCCTGGGCGGCGGCCACCTCGTCCTCGGCGATGACGACGGCCACCTCGTCCCCGTAGTAGCGGACATGCCGGTTCAGCAGCTTCCGGTCCGCCACGTCCTGGTGGTGGGGGTCCGTGGACCAGGGATGGCCCGCCGTGGGAAACTCGACGTCCGGCGCGTCAAAGCAGGTCAGGACCTTCACAACGCCGGGGACGGCCTCCGCCGCCGACGTGTCCACGGACTTGACGAAGCCGTGGGCAATGGTAGAGTGGCAGATTTTCGCAATCAGGGCGCTGCGGTCGCACAGGTCGTCCATGTATTTGGCCCGGCCTGCGGCCTTTTCATAGGCGTCTACGCGGGTCACGCTTTTGCCGACGCTTTTGCTCATTGGGTGCCCTCCTTTTCTATTATAACTTTGCTCCCAGGGAAACGAGGCCCTTGACTGAACGGGAGGAAAGCGGATATACTACTTTCATGCTTTTCAAAACGCTTGTTACGTGGGGGTCGAAAAATATGGCGCAGAGGCTGGGCTGTGTGGTGATGGCGGCGGGAAACGCCCGCCGCTTCGGGGAAAACAAGCTGGCCGCCCGGCTTGAGGGGCGGAGCCTGATCCGCCGGGCGCTGGAAGCGGTGCCCGGGGAGGAATTTGAAGCCGTCGCGGTGGTGACCCAGTACCCGGAGGTCATGGATTTGGCGGAAGAGTTCGGCTTCCTGGCCGTCCGGAACGAACACCCGGACTGGGGCATCAGCCACACCATCCGGCTGGGGCTGGAGGCCCTGGGCGGCTGCGTCGCCGCCTGCTTCCTGGTCAGCGACCAGCCCCTTTTACGGCGGGAGAGCGTCAGGGCCCTGCTGGAGCTCTGGCATTCTCAGCCGGGCAAAATCGCCGCCCTGGCCCACGGCGGGGTCCGGGGAAATCCCTGCGTCTTCCCCGCCCGGTTCTTCCCGGAGCTGCTGGCGCTCACCGAGGACCACGGAGGCAGCACCGTTATCCGGCGGCACGGGGAGGACCTGGTTTTGCTGGAGGCCCCGGAAAAGGAGCTGACGGACGTGGACACGCCGGAGGCTCTGTATGAACTGAATTCGTAGGGTTTCAGCCGGAGCGGGCAGACCGCCCCGGCTTTCTTCCGGCTCATTTTTTCGCGTAGGGCGTCCCCTCCAGGGGCAGGGAGGTCCGGCGCCTGCCGTCGTAGCGGAAATACGCGTCGGCGATGGCGGGGGCGGTGGGGATGGACGTAATCTCTCCGATGCCGATGGCTCCGCAGGCCACGTTCAGCCCCTCCTTCTCCACGATGATGGGGACGATCTCGGGAATCTGGTTGGCCCGGAACAGTCCCAGGGCGCCGAACTTCACGCTGGGCCTGCAGTCCGCCAGCGGGTAGCGCTCCGTCAGGGCATAGCCCATGGACATGACCACGCCGCCCTCAATCTGGCCCTCCACCGACAAAGGGTTCACCGCCCTGCCCACGTCGTGGGCGGCGACAATCTGCTTCAGCTTCCCGTCCTCCTCCAGAACGCAGACCTGGGTGGCGTAGCCGTAGGCGATGTGGCTGACGGGATTGGGCACGTCGGCCCCCAGGGGGTCCGTCCTGCCCAGGTACTCGCCCCGGAACTCTCTGCCGTTCAGGGAGTTAAGCCCTCCCTCCTCCAGGGCCGCCCTCAGGCCCTCGCAGGCCCTTCGGCACGCCTCGCCGGTGAACAGCGTCTGGCGGGAGCCGGAGGTGGTTCCGGAGTCCGGCGCGGAATAGGTGTTGGACCGCTCGTAGACCACGCTCTCAGGACCAAGGCCCGTTTGGCCGCAGACCATCTGAGTCAGCACGGTGCCCAGGCCCTGTCCGATGCAGGAGGCCCCGGCGAAAATATGGACCCTGCCGTCCTCCACCGTCAGCCGGACCCGGCCCGTATCCGGGATGCCCACGCCCACGCCGGCGTTCTTCATGGCGCAGGCCAGGCCCGCGTATTTGGCCTTTTCGTAATAGGGCTTCACCGCCTCCAGGGTCTCCACAAGGCCGGTGGATTCGTCCACAATCTGGCCGTTGGGCAGCTCCTGCCCGGGGCGGATGGCGTTGCGGTAGCGAATCTCCCAGGGGCTGATGCCCACCACGTCCGCCATCCGGTTCAGGAGGCTCTCAATGCAGAAGCAGGTCTGGGTCACGCCGAAGCCCCGGAAGGCCCCGGCGGGGGGATTGTTGGTATACCAGGCCCAGCCGTCAATCTCAAAGTTCTGGTAGTTATAGGGCCCGGCGGCGTGGGTGCAGGCCCGCTCCAGCACCGGCCCGCCCAGGGAGGCGTACGCCCCGGTGTCCGCCACGACGCTGGCCTTCACGCCCTGGATAATCCCGTTCTCGTCGCAGCCCAGGGTGAACTCCATCTCCATGGGGTGGCGCTTGGGGTGAATGAGAAGGCTCTCCGCCCGGCTGAGCTTCACCTTCACCGGGCGCTTGGTCAGGTAGGCAATCAACGCGGCGTGGTGCTGGACCGTCACATCCTCCTTGCCGCCGAAGCCGCCGCCCACCAGGCAGTTGCGCACCTTCACCTTCTCCGGCGGCAGGCCCAGCATTCCCATGGTCTCGTGCTGGGTGTCGTAGGTTCCCTGGTCTGTTGAAAGAATCATGACACCGTCCCCGTCGGGATAGGCCACGGCGCACTCCGGCTCCAGAAAGGCATGCTCCGTCCAGGGGGTGGAAAATTTCTCGGTAAGCACATGCCTGCTCCTGGCGATGGCCGCCACCGGGTCGCCCCGCTGGATGTGCTTGTGGGCCAGCAGGTTCCCCTCCCGGTGGACCAGGGGAGCGCCCTCGGCCATGGCCTCCCGGGGACTGCGCACCATGGGCAGCTCCTCGTAGTCCACCTTCACCAGGGCCTTTGCCTTTGCCAGTATCTCCGCGCTCTCGGCGGCGACGATGCAGACCGCGTCGCCCAGGTAGTGGGTGACGTCCCCCACGGCAATCATGGTGTCCCAGTCCTTTTTCAAATGGCCCACCTTGTTGCTCCCGGGGATGTCGGCGGCAGTGAAGACCCCCGCCACGCCGGGAAGGGCCTTCGCCTCCTCCGCGTGAATCGCCAGGACCCGGGCCCGTGGATACGCGGAGCGGACGGCGCTGGCGTACAGCATGCCGTCCATATACACGTCGTCGGGGTAAATTCCCGTTCCGGTAACCTTCTCCTCCACATCCACCCGGGGCACCCGGGCCCCCAGGGACCAGTCGGAGGGCACCTCCGGCACCTCTCCGGCCCGGAACAGCTCCGCCGCCAGCAAAATCGCGTCAATGATTTTCACATACCCGGTGCACCGGCAGATGTTGTTCCGGATAGCGAAGGCCGCCTCCTCCCGGGTGGGGTTCCGGTTCCCGTCCAGAAGGGCCTTGGCGCACATCACCATGCCGGGGATGCAGAAGCCGCACTGAACCGCCCCGGCCTGGCCGAAGGCGTATGTATAGGCCCGCTTTTCAAAGTCCGTCAGCCCCTCCACCGTAAGGACGCTCTTCCCCTCCAGCTTGTCCGTCTGGGGAATGCACGCCCGGGTGGGCTTTCCGTCGATTAACACCGTGCAGGTGCCGCAGGCGCCCTCGCTGCATCCGTCCTTCACGGAGGTCAGGCCCAAGCCGTCCCGCAGGAAGCGGATGAGCTTCTGGTTGTTCTCCACGGTTACAGGTTTGCCGTTTACGGTAAATGCCGCCATAAAAAACTCCTTGCTTCCGTGCCCGACCCCGGTCCCACGGCCATGTTGTATTCAGAAAGGTCAACCTTTCCGTTGTTGTTCATTATACACGAACTTCCTTCTTCATGCAACCACACTTTTGTCATTTCGTTATTCTATCTTTAGTCTAACGGAGGCAGCTCCCACCCTACCGCCAGCGCCCCTTTCCGCACGGCGATGCGGGCCGACCGCTCCAGAATGTGGTTGCTGACCCCCAGGGGGAAGTCCGGCGTCAGCACGGCGTCCTCCAGCGGGTACTGAACGCCGGACTCGAACACGCCCTCTGCCCGGTCCCCCAGGCAGAAAACCGAAAGGAGGCCCCACTCCACCGTTTTCGCCACCCGGATGTCCCCGTTCTCAATCACCGTCCAAAGGAAGTCGTTATCATAGAGGAAGCCCATGGCCCCCCGGCGGCGGAGAAACAGCAGAGTCTGGAGATTCGCCAGGGTGTGGTCCAGGCGCTTTCCGCCGGTGCCGCCGTAAATGAGAAAATCCGTGCAGCCCTCTTCCAGCCCGGCCCGGATGGCGGCCAGGGAGTCCGTGTCGTCCTTTTCCACCGGCAGGCGGCGGACCCGGGCAAGCCCTTCCGGAGGCTCCAGGGAGTCGAAATCCCCAATCAGCAGATCCGGCCGGCCATACTCCTCCAGACAGACGCGGCATCCCCCGTCGGCGGCGATGACAAAATCTCCGGGATCGCCGGGGCGTTCCCGCAAACCGTAGAAGGTCCCGGCGGCGAAAATAAAACAGCGTTTCATAACAGGTTCTCCTTGGCAGTGTTTCTGACGTCCTGATTATATCAGCTTCGCCGGAAAAATTCCAGTTCTTTCAGAGGGACTCCTTAAGAGCGCGCTCAATATCCAGAACAATGTCGCTCATCTTCACGTCCAACGCCAGGCTGATCCGGTAGAGCGTCTCCAGGGTGGGCTTCCGGCCTCCCCGCTCGATGGCGCTGAGGTGGGTCCTGCCGATGTCCGCCAAACCGCTCAGCACCTCCTGCGTCACCCCCTTCCGA
>CATLJA010000120.1 GCA_949959305.1 uncultured Oscillibacter sp. | reverse complement strand
TACGTCCGGCCCGACGGCACCCTGGTGGCCCGGAAGCTGGAGGCGTTTTCCAACCAGGGGGCCTACGCCTCCCACGGCCACGGCATTGTCGCCAAGGGCATGAACGCCTTCCCCCAGCTCTATCCCTGCCCCAACGTGGAGTGCGACAGCTGGACGGTGTACACGAACCGCCCCTCCGCCGGGGCCATGCGGGGCTACGGCATCCCCCAGGCGATGTTCGCCGGGGAGAGCCATATTGACGACATCTGCAGGGCCATTGATATGTCTCCCCTGGAGTTCCGCCGCAAAAATCTGATGCCCATGGGCTACGTGGACGGCTTTTCCAAGAACGAGCTCTATTCCGACACCTTCAACCAGTGCATGGACAAGGCCCTGGAGGCGCTGGACTACCGGAAGAAATTTGAGGAGTACCGGAACCAGGCCGGCCCGGTCCGCCGGGGCGTGGGGCTGGCGGTGTTCTGGTACAACACCGCCGTGTGGCCCATCTCCCTGGAATCCTCCTCCTGCCGCATGGTGCTGAACCAGGACGGCTCCCTCCAGTTCCAGACCGGAGAGACGGAAATCGGCCAGGGCTGCGATACGGCCTATTCCCAGATGGTGGCGGACGCGGTGGGAATTCCCCTTGGCGACGTGCACGTTGTCTCCACCCAGGACACGGACGTCACCCCCTTCGGCACCGGGGCCTACGCCTCCCGGCAGACCTACATCGGCGGATTTTCCATCATGCAGACGGCCCTGGCCCTGCGGGAGCGGATTCTGGCCGTGGCCCACGAGCAGACCCGGATGCCCGTTTCCAACCTGGATTTGGTGGACGGGCAGATTGTCCGCAGGAGCGACGGGCGTATTTTGAAATCCCTGGGGGACCTGGCGACGGAAAGCCTGTACTCTCTGGAGAGCAGCCGGCATATCACCGCCGAGACCACCGCCCAGATCAAGTCCAACGCTTATTCCTTCGGCTGCTCCTTCGCGGAGGTGGAGGTGGATATCCCCATGTGCAAGGTGAAGCTGCTGCGGCTGGTGAACGTCCACGACTGCGGAACGCTGATCAACCCCGCCCTGGCGGAGGCCCAGGTCCACGGCGGCATGTCCATGGCCATTGGCTACGGCCTTTCCGAGGAGCTGAAGTTCGACGAAAAGACCGGAAAGCCCCTGAACAACAACCTGCTGGACTACAAGCTGTCCACCTTCATGGACCACCCGGCTCTGGAAGTGGGCTTTGTAGAGAATCCAGAGCCCACCAGTCCTTACGGCACCAAGGCCCTGGGAGAGCCCCCGGCCTGCTCCGGTGCGCCCGCCATCCGGAACGCAATCCTGAACGCCACGGGCGTCGCCATTGATTCCTGTCCCATCACGCCCCATGTCCTCTACCGGAAGTTTAAAGAGGCGGGGCTTATCAACGACTAAAGGAGGGCCAAGCGTATGTATGATATGAAAGCCCTGTATCAGGCCCGGAGCGTAAAGGACGCCGTGGCCCTGCGCCTTGCCCATCCAGAGGCCCAGATTATCGCCGGGGGCTCCGACGTGCTGGTCCAGATGCGGGAGGGCAGGCGGGCCGGGGCGGAGCTGATTTCCATTCAGACCCTGGATGAAATCCGGGGCGTATCCCTGGACGAGGACGGGACGCTCCGCATCGGCTCCCTCACCAGCTTTTCCCATATCACGAAGGACCCCTTGATTCAAAAGTATATCAACGTCCTGGGCGAGGCCGTGGACCAGGTGGGCGGGCCCCAGATCCGGAACATCGGCACCATCGGGGGAAACACCTGCAACGGCGTGACCTCCGCCGACTCCGCCTCGACGCTCCACGCCTGGGACGCGGTGGTGGAGCTGACGGGCCCGGAGGGCGTCCGCCGCCAGCCTATCTGCGAGTTCTATATCCGGGCGGGGAAGGTGGATATCCGGGAGGGGGAGCTTCAGACCGCCATCCTGATTCCGAAGGAGAGCTATGAAAACTGCTTCGGCCACTATATCAAGTACGCCATGCGAAACGCCATGGACATTGCAACCCTGGGGACTTCCGTCAACGTCCGCCTCTCCGCCGACAAAACGCGCGTGGAGCGGGCGAGGGTCGCCTTCGGCGTGGCGGGTCCCGTGCCCCTGCGGGCCGGAACGGCGGAACAGCTGGCGGCGGGGCAGCCCGTGAGCCTGGAGCTGGCGGAGCGGTTTGCCCAGGCCGTCCGGGAGGATATCAATCCCCGGGACTCCTGGCGGGCGGCCAGGGACTTCCGCCTCCACATTGCCGTGGAAAGCGCGAAGCGGGCCTTTATCGAGTCCGTAAAACTGGCGGGAGGTGACCTGTGATGGAGAAGCATCCGATTCAATACCAGACCGTGCGCTTCAGCCTTAACGGCAAGGAGGTGGAGCGGACGGTAGACGTCCGGGCCAGCCTCACCGACATGCTGCGCAACGACTTCCGGCAGACCAGCGTCAAAAAGGGCTGTGAGGTGGGCGAGTGCGGGGCCTGCAACGTTTTGATTGACGGCGAGGCATTCAATTCCTGCATCTACCTGGCCGTGTGGGCGGAGGGGAAGAAGGTCCGCACCCTGGAGGGCCTCCTGGGCCCCAACGGGGAGCTCTCCGACATTCAGCAGGCGTTTGTGGACGAGGCGGCCATCCAGTGCGGCTTCTGCTCCCCGGGGTTCATCCTCACGGCGGTGGAGATTCTGGAGTCCGGGAAGGAGTACACGGACGATGAGCTGCGCAAGCTTCTCTCCGGCCACCTCTGCCGCTGCACCGGGTATGAGAACATCCTCCGGGCGGTGAAGAAAACCATGTATAAGCGGCTGGGGAAGGAGCTGCCCCGGTAACTAAAAGACGGCGGAACGCAGATGCGTTCCGCCGCTTTCCATCTTCAGTAGCCCGTTTTTCCGCCGCCCGGCTGTCCATAGGACCGGAACCGTTCCATCACATCGTCCATAGCGGCTTTCCCAAGGACGTTGGGCGTGCCGATGCACAAGGCCCGGTATTGAAGCTCCGCCACGTATTCCAGATTTACCGCCAGGCCGTAGGCCCCGGCGAGATTTTTCCCGCAGGCCACCAGCCCGTGGTTTCCCAGCAGCACGGCGTCGCTTTTTCCGGCGGCCTCCACGGCGGCCTCCGCCAGCTCCAGGGTGCCGAAGGGGAAGTAGGGCGCGCAGGGAATCTCCGCCGCCCCCGCGTCGGCAATGGCGTAGTGGACGGCCCGGAGGGGCTGGCCCAGTACGGCGAAGGTGGTGCAGTACATGGAATGCGTGTGGACCACGGCCCGGATATGGGGCTTGGCCTTGTAGAAAAGGGTGTGGAGGGCCCACTCGCTGGAGGGCTTCCGGCTTCCCTCCACGATGCGGGCCTCCAAATCCGTCACCACCACGTCCTCCGGCCGGGTGTCGAAATAGCCGATGCCGGAGGGGCTGATGGCCATAAGGCCCTGCTCCGGGACATGAATGCTGATATTTCCGCTGGTGCCGGTGCAGAGGCAGTCGGCGCTCATTTTCCTGCCGTATTCCACCACCAGCTCCCGCTCCTTCTGTAACAGCATGGCTGGTTCTCCTTTCATTAATAAAAATCCCGGACCTCGGAGTCGAAGTACTGCCTCAGCAGATAGGGAACGTAGACCCCCTTGTCCGTCACCACGCCGGAAATCAGATGGGGAGGCGTCACGTCGAAGGAGGGATAGACGCCCTTGACCTCCGGGACGGTGTTGGGGACGCCCCAGGAGCTGAGCACCGGCCCGGGGTCCCGCTGCTCGACGACGATATCCGCCGCCGAGAGCTTGTCCCGGTCGGGGATGCCGGTGACGTAGTAAGGGACGCCGAAGTATTTCGCCAGAATCGCGATTTGAAAGGTGCCGGTTTTGTTGGCGATGTGCCCGTCCAGGGCGATGGTGTCCGCGGCGGAGGTGAACAGGTCCACGCCCTCCCGCTCCATGATGCAGGCAACCATATTGTCGGTGAGGACCGTGGTGTCAAAGCCCGCCTGGGCGAAGCAGCTTGCTGTGAGCCGGGCCCCCTGGAGAAAGGGCCGGGTTTCCGCGCAGAACACCCGGAAGGTTTTGCCGGAACGGCGGGCGGCCCGGATAAGGGCCCCGATGACGGTTTCCCCGTAGCACTGGGTCAGGATAGTCCCGCCCTCCGGGATAAGCTCCTCCAGGCGGTCGCCCACCAGCTGCATAGCGCCGTAGCGCCGTCCCAGGGATTCCAGCGTGTCCTCCACAACGGCGGAGACAGGGTCCCGTCCCGCCTCCAGCGCCGCCTCGGCCACAGCGGCGCAGCGGAAGGTGATTTTGCCGTAACGGTTTGCGGTGGTGGGCCGGGCGTGGGCCAGGTCGTGGGCCGCCTGCCGCAGGAAGACGGACTGCTCCTCCGGTTTTTTGCCCCGCGCCTGGCGGGCCGCCAGGGCCATCCCCATGCCCACGGCGGTATAGGGTCCGGCGCTCTGGGTTACCATGTCCGCAATGGCCCGGACTACCTCCTGGTAGGTTTCGCAGACCTCAAACCGGACCTCCCTCGGGTAGACCCGGCGGTCCAAAATGCGGACCTTTCCATTCTCGTACCAGGCCACGTTCTCATATTGCAGGAGAAAGGGCATCCCCTCGTCCATGCGCTTCATTCCGGCGAACCTCCTTTAAGACGGGACGGGGCCCCGTCCGGCGTTTTCAACATCATACCGCACCGGGCGGGAAAATGCAAATGGGAAAGGGAAAAAACGGTTGCCTTTCTCTGCCCGTTCCATTATACTGGGCACCGATAAAAGAAGAGGGGGCGGCGCTGTGACGGAGCTTCGGAGGCATGCGGAACAGATTTACGGGGAGGCCATACGCCGGGCCCGGCCGGACGTGGCGGTAAAGGAGGCCCTGAGGGGCTTTCGGCCCGGCCCCGGCCGGACACTGCTGATCGCCGTGGGAAAGGCGGCGTGGCGGATGGCGTCCGCCGCCCTGGAGGCCGTGGACGCGGACGGCGGGCTGGTGGTCACGAAATACGGCCACAGCCAGGGGCCCCTGCCCGGCCTGGAGATTCTGGAGGCGGGGCATCCGGTGGCGGACGCCGCCTCCTTCGCCGCGGCGGAGCGGGCGCTGGCACTGGTCCGGGGTCTGGGGGAGGGGGATTCCGTGCTGTTTCTCCTCTCCGGCGGAGGCTCCGCTCTCTTTGAGTCGTCGGACCTCCCGCTGGAGGAGTTCCAGGATATCAACCGG
>CATLJA010000119.1 GCA_949959305.1 uncultured Oscillibacter sp. | reverse complement strand
ACCCCCCTGGCCGAGCTGGACGGCATGGCCAAATACCTGGGGCTGGCGGGCCTCTACGTGAAGAACGAGGCCCACCGCTTCGGCCTCAACGCGTTCAAGGTGCTGGGCGGCTCCTTCGCCATGGGCCGGTACATCGCACAGGAGATGGGCCGGGACGTGTCCGAGATGACCTACGACTACCTGACCAGCGAGGCGTTCCGCCGGGAATTCGGGCAGGCCACCTTCTTCACCGCCACCGACGGCAACCACGGCCGGGGCGTGGCCTGGGCGGCCAGCAAGCTGGGCCAGAAGGCCGTCGTCCACATGCCCAAGGGCAGCAGCCAGCCCCGCTTTGACAACATCGCCAGGGAAGGGGCCCAGGTGACCATTGAGGAGGTCAACTATGACGACTGCGTCCGCATGGCCGCCGCCGAGGCCGCCCAGACGGAGCACGGCGTCATCGTCCAGGACACCGCCTGGGACGGCTATGAGGAAATCCCCTCCTGGATTATGCAGGGCTACGGCACCATGGCCGGGGAGGCCGCCGATCAGCTCCGCCAGATTGGCGTGAACCGCCCCACCCATGTCTTTGTCCAGGCGGGCGTGGGCAGCCTGGCGGGGGCCGTGGTGGGCTACTACACCAATCTCTTCCCCAACGACCCGCCCAAGTTCATCGTCATGGAGGCCCAGGCGGCGGACTGCCTGTACCAGGGCGCCCTGGCTGGGGACGGCAGGCCCCGGGTGGTGGACGGCGACCTGAAGACCATCATGGCGGGTCTGGCCTGCGGCGAGCCCAACACCATCTCCTGGGACATCCTCCGCAACCACGTCACCGCCTTTGTCTCCTGCCCCGACTGGGTCAGCGCCCGGGGCATGCGGATGCTGGGCGTGCCCGTGAAGGGGGACCCGGTGGTCATCTCCGGCGAGAGCGGCGCGGTGGGCATGGGCCTGATTGCCGCCATCATGGAAACCGACGAGTACAAGGACCTGCGGGAGGCCGTGGGCCTGGACCGCTACAGCCAGGTGCTGATGTTCTCCACCGAGGGCAACACCGATCCCCTGAAGTTCCGCAAGGTTCTGTGGGACGGCGAATTCGCCACTGTCTGAGGAGATATATATTATAATGTATCGGGGTATCGGGAGCCGGGCCGGAAAGCCCGGCTCCCGCCGCACTTTCTGCCTCCGGAGACGCGGAATCCTGTTGCCTTCCAGCCCAAAATATGTTATAACAGCAGATGGAAGAAACAACAACTTTTTATAATGGAGGACATGTTTATGAACAGCAACATCCGTCCTGCGGACATGAAGCGGATCAACACCCCCCAGCTGGCGGAGGCGTTCATCGCCGATCAAGTGGCCCGGGTCCGGGCCCAGGTGGGGGATAAAAAGGTGCTGCTGGCCCTCTCCGGCGGCGTGGATTCCTCGGTGGTGGCCGCCCTGCTGATCAAGGCCGTCGGCAGACAGCTGGTCTGCGTCCACGTGAACCACGGCCTGATGCGCAAGGGCGAGAGCGAGCAGGTGATTGAGGTGTTCCAAAACCAGCTGGACGCCAACCTTATTTACGTGGACGCCACGGACCGCTTTTTGGACCTGCTGGCGGGCGTGGACGAACCGGAGCGGAAGCGGAAGATCATTGGCGGCGAGTTCATCAAGGTTTTCGACGAGGAGGCCCGAAAGCTGGAGGGCATTTCCTTCCTGGCCCAGGGGACCATCTACCCCGACATTCTGGAGAGCGACGGCGTGAAGGCCCACCACAATGTGGGCGGCCTGCCGGAGGATATGGACTTCGAGCTGGTGGAGCCGGTAAAGCTGCTGTTCAAGGACGAGGTCCGGGTCGTGGGCCGGGCCCTGGGGCTGCCGGCCTCCATGGTGGAGCGCCAGCCCTTCCCGGGCCCGGGCCTGGGCGTGCGGTGCCTGGGGGCCATCACCCGGGAGCGCCTGGCGGCCCTGCGGGAGTCCGACGCGATCCTGCGGGAGGAGTTTTCCAAGGCGGGCCTGGCGGAGAAGGTCTGGCAGTTCTTCACCGTGGTGCCGGACTTCCGCTCCACCGGCGTGCGGGACGGCAAGCGGGCCTTTGACTGGCCGGTGATCATCCGGGCGGTGAACACCGTGGACGCCATGACGGCCACCGTGCCGGAGATCCCCTGGGCGGTGCTGCGGGCAATTACGGACCGGGTGCTGGCGGAGGTGCCGGGCGTTTGCCGGGTGCTGTACGATCTGACGCCGAAGCCGGTGGGGACTATTGAGTGGGAATGACCGTCAAAACGGCTCAAACCCGCATGAATACAGGGTTTTTGACCTGTTAATCTGCCTTGTGATACTGGATTGATACTATTCGTTTCAACCCGGCCACACAAGAGAATGATTGCAAAGGGCAAGCAAGCCGCCCTGCTGAACGACAAATTCAGCAGGGCGGCTTTGCTTGTCCTATTTTTCTTTTCTCCAAGGAACATAGTAGTCAAACCGTTTGCTGTCGTCACAGGTACACGGCCAGTTGATTTTCCATTCAAAGTATTCTTCCCTGGTGATTTCCCCAGCGTGAAGTTCCTGCTGGCGCAAGAGCCATTCCCGCATGAACTCATCTACCAGCCCATAGTTGAAGTAAATGCCCACGGGAGGTTGAGCGGGCCAGTCGTCCGTGTCGTTGTAGCGGACGGCGGTATCATCGGAGGCTCCCGTCTTGCCGGGATTGCGGACAAGCTGAAACAGGCGAATGGAGCCGGGGCTGTCCTCGTCCAGCCAGAAGAATGTCCGCATGAAGTCCTCGGCGCAGCCAGGACGGAGCGTGTAGAAGTTCTGGAAGTCTACCCGAAGCGCCTGGGCAATCTTGTCCAGCAGTTCCCTTTTCGGAACACGGTAATTCGTTTCGTACTGGGCAATACGGTTATCCGCTCCCTTTTCCTCAAAACCGACAGCCAGCCCCAATTCCTTTTGCGTTATGCCTCGAAAAGTTCGGATTTTCTTGATTTTTTCTCCTACTGTCATATGTTCCACCGCCTTTGAACATAGTATAGCGCAAATAAGCGAAATATGCAAGAGAAAAATTAACAAAATTGCGAAACAAACTCTTGACATTAACAACTATGCGAATGTATAATAAGAACGCGGGCATTAACAATTTTGCGAACCAGAAGCAAGGAGGTGAAAACGTGAGCAAGGAACTATTTGTACGGGCCGAGGAAGTGGCTGGGGTGCTGGGTATCTCCAAACCCTACGCCTACAAGCTGGTGCGGGAGATGAACGAGGAACTGAAGCAGAAGGGTTTCCTCACCATCCCCGGACGGGTGAGCAGGAATTACTTCGAGGAAAAGTTCTATGGGCTGCGGAAAAATCAGTAAGGAGGGAACAAAATGCCAGCATACAAAGACAAGGCCAAAGGCACATGGTATGCGTCCTTTTACTTTGAGAACTGGACAGGGAAAAAGGAAAAGAAGATGAAACGGGGTTTCAAGACCAAGCGGGAGGCGCTGGAGTGGGAACGGACGTTCCTGCAACAGCAGACCGCCGACCTGGATATGACCTTTGAGAGTTTCGTGGCGCTCTACGCCGCAGACATGAAAGGCCGTATCAAGGAGAACACCTGGGGGACGAAAGAGCATATCCTCTACAAGAAGCTGGTGCCATACTTCGGCAAGCGGAAAATGAGCGAGATTAGTTCTAAAGAAGTCATGGCGTGGCAAAGTGAAATGCTCAACTACCGGGACAAGAACGGCAAGCCCTACTCCCCCGTTTACTTGAAAACGCTGCACAATCAGTTGAGCGCCGTTTTCAATCATGCGGTGAAGCACTACAAGCTGAAAGCCAACCCCGCCGCCCAGGTGGGCAACATGGGCAAGGCCAAGGGCCGGGAAATGCTGTTTTGGACGAAAGCGGAGTATCTGAAATTCGCTGACGCTATGATGGACAAGCCCCTCTCCTACTATGCCTTTGAAATGCTCTACTGGTGCGGTATCCGGGAGGGGGAATTGCTGGCCCTCACCCCTGGGGACTTCGACTTTGAGAAGCAGACGGTTTCCATCTCAAAATCCTATCAGCGTATCAAGGGCCAGGATGTAGTCACCGACCCCAAGACCGCCAAGAGCAACCGGGTCATTCAAATGCCCGCCTTCCTCTGTGAAGAAATGGAGGACTACATCAAGAGCCTGTATGCCGCAAAGCCGACAGACCGCATTTTCCCCGTGACGAAATCCTACCTTCACCGGGAGATGGACAGGGGAGCGAAAGAGGCGGGGGTCAAGCGGATCAGGATTCACGACCTCCGACACAGCCACATTTCCCTGCTGATTGACATGGGCTTTACGGCCCTGGCAATCGCTGACCGGGTGGGGCATGAAAGCATCGACATCACCTACCGCTACGCCCACCTGTTCCCCACCCGGCAGGCGGAGATGGCGGACAAGCTGGACATGGAGCGAAAGGGGGCTTAAATCATGTCTGCGAAGAACCTCGACAACCACAACCGATGGAGAAGCAAAACCATAGCGTTCCGGGTGTCCCCGGAGGAAAACGAACAGATTGAGATTGCCGTCCGCCTCTCCGGGCTGACCAAGCAGGACTACATCACCCGGCGGCTCTTAGACCGGGCCGTGGTGGTGCAGGGCAATCCCAGGGTCTACAAGGCCCTGCGTGACCAACTCGCCGCCGTCCTGGGGGAACTGCGGCGCATTGAGGCCGGGGGCGACGTGGGGGATGAACTTCTCGCCACCATTGACCTTATCTCAGTGACGCTGGGCGGCATGAAGGAGGATTGATAGATTGATGGATTCCAGAGAAACGAAAAGGACTGTCCCGGTTCCGTCTGTTGGCGCAGACGGGGAACAGCCCAATTCTCAAACAACTACCCAAAGTATAGCAGAGGAAACGGCTGAAAACAACCCCCAAGAGAAAGATTTAGAGGAAATGCTCCGGGATATGCGGCGCATGAACGACCCGGCCTACCTCCACACAGTTTCCATGAACGACCTTTACCAGAACATCTACCAGAGCAGACCGCCCGTCATTGACGGTCTGCTCTACCCTGGGACGTACCTCTTTGCGGGAGCGCCCAAGGTGGGCAAGTCGTTCCTGATGGCCCAGCTTGCCTACCATGTCAGCACCGGCCTCCCTCTGTGGGACTATCCCGTTCACAAGGGGACTGTCCTCTATCTGGCGCTGGAGGACGATCACCGTCGCTTGCAGGAGCGCCTTTACCGGATGTTCGGCATGGAGGCCACCACCGACCTTCTCTTTGCAATCCACGCCAAGCAGGTCGGCGTCGGATTGGAGGAACAGCTAAAGCGATTTGTGCAGGAACACCCGGACACCAAGCTGATTATCATTGACACCCTCCAGAAAATCCGGGAGGCTGGTGGGGATAAGTACAGCTATGCCAACGATTACG
>CATLJA010000118.1 GCA_949959305.1 uncultured Oscillibacter sp. | reverse complement strand
CAGCACCAGCAGGGTCTCCCGGGCCGCGCCGGGGCACTCCCGGTCAATGATCTTGCTGAGCTTGGCAAGCTCGGCCATGAGGTTCTGCTTGTTGTGGAGCCGCCCCGCCGTGTCGCAGAGGACTACGTCCACTCCCCGGGCCTTGGCGGCCTGGAGCGCGTCGAACAGCACCGCGCCGGGGTCCGCCCCCTCGTGCTGGCGGACCAGACTGGCCCCGGCCCGCTCCGCCCAGATTTCCAGCTGGTCCGCCGCCGCCGCCCGGAAGGTGTCCGCCGCGCAGAGGAGACAGCGCTTGCCGCACATTTTCAAAAGGTAGGCCAGCTTGCCGATGGAGGTGGTTTTGCCCACGCCGTTCACACCGATGAACAGCATGACGCTGGGAGTGGTGGAGACGTTCAGCTCCGTGGTGCCGATGTCCAGCGCCTCCACCAGGACGGCCCGGAGGGCGGCCTTGACCTCCTCCTGGTCCCGGAGGCCGTTTTTGCGGACCCGCTCCCGGAGCCTCTCCACGCTATCAGCGGCGGTTTCCATGCCCAGGTCCGCCAGAATCAGGGTTTCCTCCAGCTCCTCAAAAAAGGCTTCGTCGGCCTCCGTGAAGGTGGAGAACAGGTTGGTGGTAATTTTTTTCAGCTTGTCGAAAAAGCCCATAGTTCCTCCTTGTTGGTTCCGCCAGGATGACAGCCGCGTATGGTTCAGGCTTGAAATCAGAATTTTTTCCCCCGGGCCCCGTAGTCAATCTCCCGCCCGCAGCGGGCGCACTTCTTCTTTTTGAAGGGCGGGTCGAAGCCCTTGCCGCAGTGGGGACAGCGCCAGCAGAACAGGGCCGTCATGATCGCTGCCAGGAACAGAATTGTCCCCCCGCCCGCCGCCGCCACGCTTTGCATCCAAATGCCCGCAGCCATCATAACCGCAGATGCCGCGAACATCGCCAGGGTAATCCTTATTTTCTGCCTCAGACTCATAGTACAGCCTCCTTATCGAATATCCAGCTCTTTTGCCATGTCGTTCAGATTGATGGTCAGAATCTTGGAAACGCCCTTTTCCTGCATGGTCACGCCGTAGAGCACGTCGGCCTCCTCCATGGTGCCCCGGCGGTGGGTGATGACGATAAACTGGGTTTTCCCCGCCAGGTTCCGCATGTACCGGGCATAGCGGGTGACGTTCACGTCGTCCAGCGCCGCCTCAATCTCGTCCATCACGCAGAAGGGCGTGGGGTGTACCTTTAAAATGGAGAAGTACAGGGCAATCGCCACAAACGCCTTCTCGCCGCCGGACAGCAGGGAGATGGTTTTCAGCGTCTTTCCCGGCGGCTGGGCCTTGATCTCGATGCCGCAGTTCAGAATATCGTCCTCGTCCTCCAGCTCCAGCTGGGCCTGTCCGCCGCCGAACATCTCCAGGAAGGTGGCCTGGAAGCTCTCGTTCAAAAGCCGGAACTGCTCGGCGAAAATCCGGGTCATCTCCCCGGTGATACCGCCGATAATGGACTCCAGCTCTCCCTTGGCCTTCTCCACGTCGTCCCGCTGGTCCGTCAGGTAGGTGTACCGGGTGTTGACCCGCCCGTACTCCTCAATGGCGCCGATATTCGGCGTGCCCAGGGCGGCAATGCCCTTTTTCAGCTCCCCAATCCGCCGGGCGGCCTTGGGCACGCTCTCCAGCTCGACGCGCTGGGCCTGGGCGTCGGAGTGGCTCAGCTCATAGTGCTCCCAAAGGCGGTCGATGATCTGCTTTTCCTCCATGCCGGAGGTGGCCAGCTTCTGTTCCAGCCGGGAGGCGGAGCGCTCCAGGTTCAAAAGATTCTCGTTCATCTCCTGGCTGGCCTTGTTCTGGGCGGTGCGTCGGGCCTCCAGGGCCAGCTTCTCCCCGTTCAGGGCGTCAAGCCGTTCCTGGCAGTCCTGCCTGCGCCGGTTGAGGCCGCCCATATCCTCCCTCCGGCGGGCGATTTCCGCCCGGGCCTTTTCAATGGCCTCCTGGTAGTTCCCCAGGGTCTCCTCCTTCTGCCGCCGGTCTCCCGTCAGCTCCGCCGCCAGGCGGCGCAGGTCCTCCGCCCGCCGGAGGGCGGCGTCCCGCCCGGCGGCGAGAGCGGCCAGCTCCTCCTTCTTCGCTGTAACCTCCTCAGAGAGGGCGCTGGACTGGGCCAGCAGCTCCGACTGGTCCGAAAGGGCCTCGGCGGCCTGCCGGCGGTATTTCCCGGCTTCGGCCTCCTGCTGGGCGACGGCCTGTTCCGCCCGCTCCTTCCGCCGCCGGTTTTCCTCCAGATGGCCCGTCAGGCTTTCCAGCTCTCCCGTCAGGTTCTCCAAATTCTCGCCCAATGATTTAAGCAGAATGTCAAAGTGGTTTTTCGCGCCCTCCAGCCGCAGGACCTCGTCCTCCGCCTGGCGGCGCTGGCCCTCGGCGGTTTCCAGGTCATAACGGGCGGCGGAGAGGTCCCGCTGGAGGGCTTCCTCCTCCCGCTTGGCGGCCTCCAGCCGCTCCCGCATTCCGGCGGAGCGCCCGTGGAGCTTCTCCAGCTCCGCCGCCCGGCTCAGCACTCCGGCGTTCCGGGAGGCGGAACCGCCGGTCATGGAGCCTCCCCGGTTGATGACCTGCCCGTCCAGGGTGACAATGCGGAAAGCGCTGCGGTACTTCCGGGCCAGGGCGATGCCGCAGTCCAAATCCTCCGCAATCACCGTCCGGCCCAGGAGATTTTGAAAGATGTTTTGGTACTTTGAGTCAAAGCTCACCAGCCGGGAGGCGACGCCCACGAAGCCGAACTCGTTCTCCACGCCGTTGGTCCGCAGCTCCTCGCCGCGAATGGCGGTAAGAGGCAGGAAGGTAGCCCGGCCTCCGTCCCGCTGCTTCAAAAAGCCGATGGCGGCCTTGGCGTCCTCCTCCCGGTCCACGACGATGTTCTGCAGGCCCGCCCCCAGGGCGGTTTCGATGGCGACGGTGTAGCGCTGCTCCGTCTTCATCAGGTTCGCCACGGGGCCGTGGATCCCTCGGAGGTTGTTCTGGCACACCAGCTTGACGGCTTTGGAAAAGCCCTCGTAGTCCTTCTCCATCTCCGTCAGTAGCCGGATGCGGTTCTCCAGGGCCCCGGCGTCCATGGTCAGCTTCATCCGCCTTTCCGAGGCGGCGGCGGCTTTTTTCTCCCGTTCCTCCATCCGCAGACTGTGCCCTGCGATGACGTTGGCCGCGGCCTGGGCGTCGTCCCGGGCGTCCTCCAGGCGGCGGCGGTTGGCCCTGGCCTCCGTTCGGGTTTTCTCCAGCCGCTCCTCCGCGGAGGCTTTCTCCGCCTCCACGGCGCCGCGCCGCTCCTCCAGCTGCCCGCTCTCGGCGGCGATGGCGGCGGCTTCCGCCCGGGCGTCGGCGGCTGCTGCGGCAGCCATGGCCTCCCGTCCCCGGAGGGCCTCCGCCTCGGACTGCTGGCCTCCCGCCTGGGCGGCGGCGGCCCGGGCCCGCTCCAAAAGGGCCTCCAGCCCGGCGTTCAGCTCCTCCAGGCGCTGGGAAAGGTCCTCCGCCCGCTCCTTCTCCTGGACGGACTGGGCCGCCAGGCCCCCTGCCCGGCTGTCGGATTCCACCAGCTCCGTCTCGGCCCGGCGGATATTCTCCTGGTTGTGGGCAATGCCGCTCTCCAGCACCGCGATGGCGGCGGACTGGTCCTTGGCCTGGGCCTCCAGCTCTCCGGCCTCCGCCCGGACCCGCTCCGCCTCCATGTCCATCCGGCGCATTTCCTCGCCAAAGCGCTCTCCCTCGGCGTAGAGGGCGTCCAGAGCCGCCCGGGCCTCGTCCCGCTCCTTCTCCGCGGCGCGGAAGTCCATCTCCAGCTTCCGGGCGCCGGCCTTCAGCGCGTCCAGGTTCTCCAGCCAGACAGATATCTCCAAAACCCGAAGCTCGTCCCGGAGGATGAGGTACTGCTTCGCCTTCTCCGCCTGCTCCCGCAGGGGGCCCACCTGAAGCTCCAGCTCCGAAATCTTGTCGTTGATGCGGACCAGGTTCTCCTCCGTCCGCTCCAGCTTCCGCTCCGCCTCCTCCTTCCGGTGGCGGAAGCGGGAAATGCCGGCGGCCTCCTCGAAAATCTCCCGGCGCTCACTGCTCCGGGTGGAGAGGATTTCGTCAATCTTGCCCTGGCCGATGATGGAATAGCCCTCCCGGCCCAGGCCGGTGTCCAGAAAAAGCTCCGTCACGTCCTTGAGGCGGACGGACTGGCGGTTGATGTAGTATTCGCTCTCCCCGCTGCGGTAATACCGCCGCGTGACGGCCACCTCCGCCTCCTCCATGGAGGGGAAGATGCGCTCCGTATTGTCCAGCACCAGCGTCACCTGGGCGAAGCCCACCTGGTTTCGCTGCTCCGTGCCGCCAAAGATTACGTCCTCCATCTTGGCGCCCCGGAGCCCCTTGGCGCTCTGCTCGCCCATAACCCAGCGGATGGCGTCGGAAATATTGGATTTCCCTGAACCGTTGGGGCCCACGATGGCGGTGATATCCTCCCCGAAATTCAGGACGGTTTTGTCCGGGAAGGACTTAAAGCCTTGAATTTCCAGCGCTTTTAGGTACACGCAACCGCCCCTTTCTTCTCAAAACTTTTCAAAGCGTTGCACCTCAACGATTTCGCGGTTTTTGTATTTTTCATATCTTCTCAAATCCTGGCGTATTTCTCATTCAATCGGTGTAAAACCGATGGCCGTTTCATTTTACACCACAAAAACCGGGAACCTTTGTGGCTGTAAGGGTGCGCGGTTTTGAACGGGGCGGCTTGCGAACTTTTGAGAATCTATGCCAAGTAATTGCAGAGCTGCTTTCACATCATCAAACATCGGGATCTCTCTGAAACCTGCTTCTGTCTTTGGCGCAGATATCCTGTAACGATAGTTACCGTCTTCTCCGCGTTTATAAAGCAGGGCGTGGGTCACATGGATAATACCCTCCTCAAAATCACAATCACACCATCTTAGTCCAAGGGCTTCTCCAATCCGCATTCCCGTGCCAAGCAATACTGTAAATAGGTTTGCCATCCTACCATATTTTTCAGAAGCATAAATGTAATCAATAAAGATCTCTTGCCGCTCTACAGTCAGCGGCTCTCTGCACGCAGGATTCAGTTACGCAGTTTTCCGGAAATTACGGAACACATACGCAGGATTCACGCGGATGATATTATCCATTACAGCATTCTCAAACAGCTGACAGATAATAGAATTTGCTTTCTGAGCGGTGGTCGGGTTAACAGCAGATTCGCTTACCATGATCTGATACCGTTTTTGGATTTCTGTGGGTCTCACTCTGCCGATTGGGCGATGTCCAATTACAGGCTTAATGTGTTTTCTGTATATATATATATCATTGCAGCAGCAACGGGAACTTTCCCTCAAATCCTTCCGGATATCCATAAATTGATTAAAGAGATCATCCACCGTTGTATGCTCAGCGTCCCTGGTCTTAATACTGTCATCAAGGTCCTTCAGTATACGTTTTTCCATATCCCGCAATGCCTGCGA
>CATLJA010000117.1 GCA_949959305.1 uncultured Oscillibacter sp. | reverse complement strand
ACAACTATGGCGAACGGTGCAGGTTTGACGCTTTTTGCAAGACCGTGTTGAAGCATGAGGCAATCGACTACATCCGGGAAATGAAACGGCGAGCCAGCCGGGAAACATCGTTGGAACGTCTGCCGCAAACGGCGATGGACAAGCTGTGTTCGGCGGACGATTACCCCAGTGACAGCTATGTGTTCTCCTACTGCGGCTATAACCTGCCGATCAGAAGCCAACAAGTGGCCGCTGCCTTTGCCGGTCTGCCGGAGCAGGAGCAAAGCATTTTGATTTTGCGCCTGGTTCTGGATTTGACAGATGGAGAGATTGGCGAGGCCCTGGGCCTGTCCCGGAGTGCCGTCCAGCGGCGCAGAACGAAATCGCTGAATGTCCTGCGGACAAAGCTGACAGCGAGGAAAGGAGGTTAGCACCATGAAGCGCCGTAACTACAAAGGCCGTGAACTGCTGCCGATAGCGGTGAGCGATGCGGCCCGTACCGGGGATGCCGACGCTGTGGAGCAGGTCTTGCGGTACTACGAGGGCTACATAAACAAGCTGTGTACCCGTACGATATACGACGGAAGCGGCTGTCCCCATGCCTGCCTGGACGAGTATATGAAAGGCCGTCTGGAAAACAAGCTCATCCGTGCCATTCTCGGCGTGGACTGATAACCGGCCCCAGCGAGAGGAACAGCTTACCCTTTCCCTGTTCCTCCCGCCTGCGGGCCTTGTCCTACGTTTTGGAAAGGGGAAATATCTTTGACGAAAAATCAACCCGATAAAGCGGCCCATGAAATTGAACTTCCACAAGCCATTATTGAAACCTTTGCCCGCTTTCTTGTCCCGGAGATACGGAAATACTACGACAGCGAACAGGGACAGCGGGAGTTTGCGGAGTGGCAGGAAGCAGTCAGCAAAACCGAATAAGCATAAACAACGGAGGCCAAGGCTTTAACACCTTGGCCTCCGTTGTTCGTTTTGACATCAGAGCCACACCATTACGGCAAAGCCGCCCTTAAAATAATAGGTGTTCGTCCAATGTCCATCTGGTGGAGGTGGCGGGAGTTGAACCCGCGTCCGAAAGCACTTTAACGGGACTTTCTCCGGGCGCAGACGGTTATTGCGGAGGTCTCGCTCCTCCTGTTCCCCTCAAGAGCGGCAAGCCGTCACGCCGCCCTCTCAGGTGAGCTTCTGATGTGTGGCACGGCCGAAGCGCCCCGTACGCACATTTACCGCTGAACGACGCCCTTCCCGGCTCGCGGTCCTTCCGGGTCGGACGGCTGCCTTTAGTTAGGCAGCAACAGCAACAGTGTTGTTGTTATTTGATTTATAATTTGCCCGTTTTATGGCGGTCAGGCGCCGCCGCCCGCTGGTCCCGCCTCCATACCCCCGTCGAAACCCTTACACCCCCCTGTCGCCAGGGCGGAACGCGGCCCCGGTCTGCCCGCCGCCGCAGAGCGGCGGCTTTGCGCGGGGCTGATCCTTAGGGATTGGCTGGTAGGTCCGTTTGATTAGTATAGCACAGATTCTCACCGGCGTGTGTTACGATTCTGTGACATTTGGACCGGGCCCCGGAAGGGCCCGGTCCCCAGTATGCTCAGGTCTTGACAAATTTAACCAGAAGCCGGGAGGGCGTCACCTTCGCCAGAAGGCGGTAGAACTTATAAAACAGCTTGGGTGTGTAGATTGTGCGGCCCGCCTTCGCGGCCCGGAGCGCGCCCCCCGCCACCTTCACCTGGTCACAGTAGGGCAGGAACTCGAAGGTGCTGGAATGGCCTGTAATGCCCGCCAGGGGCAGAAACTCTGTCGCCATGGGGCCGGGACACACCGCCGTCACGCTGATTTTGCGGCGGCGCAGCTCCTCGTTCAGGCCCACGGTGAAGGAGGAAACATACGCCTTGGTGGAGGAATACACCGTCATCCGGGGATTCGGGCAGAAGGAGGCAATGGAGGACACGTTCAGAATGCGGCCCCCCTCCGGCATGTAGGGAATCACCATATTGGTCACTGCGGTCAGGGCCCGGACGTTCAAGTCCACCATGCGGGTCTGGGAAGCGGTGTCCATCTCCCCCACCCGGCCAAGATACCCGCAGCCCGCGCAGTTCACCAGCAGGGACACCTCCGGCTTCTCCTCCGCCAGGCGCTCCCGCAAGGCCACAAAGCTCATGGGGTCGCAGAGGTCCAGGGCCAGGCAGGCCGTATGCCGCCCCGGCAGGCTGATTGCCAGGCTTTCCAGCCGGTTCTCCCGCCGGGCGATGAGCCAATAACACTCGATCTCGGGGAACACATCCTCAATCTGGCGGGCCAGCTCCCGGCCCAGGCCGGAGGACGCGCCGGTAATAACGGCGGTTTTCATGGCTTCCTCCTTTCCGCTTCCGCTCAGAGGGTCTCGGGCTCCGGGTATTCCGCTCCCTTGGCGTCCACCCGGATGGACTGGATGACCACGGGCTTTCTGGGCTTGTCGTCCGCCATGCTCCGGGGAACCCGGGAAATGGCGATGGCGTCGTCCACGCCCTCGATCACCCGGCCGAAGGCGGCGTAGTCCCCATCCAGATGCTCCGCCGGAGCCACCATGACGAAGAACTGGCTCCCGGCGGAGTCCGGGGCCATGGTCCGGGCCATGGAAAGCACGCCGGTGGTATGCTTCAAATCGTTCTGGGCGAAGCCGTTGGAGGCAAACTCCCCCTTAATCTCATAGCCGGGGCCCCCCATGCCGGTGCCGTCGGGGCAGCCGCCCTGGATCATGAAGCCGGGGATGACCCGGTGGAAGGTCAGGCCGTCGTAAAAGCCCTTGTTGGCCAGGGAGATGAAGTTGTTCACGGTGTTGGGCGCCTTGCCGGGATAGAGCTCGGCGGTCATCTTTTTGCCGTCCTCCATCAAAATGGTGGCGATGGGATTGCTCATGCCGTTCGCATCCTTTCTATACGTTTATAAAATTCTTCCTAAAGCTAGCGGGCCTTCATGGCCCGGTCCATTTCCCGCCGGGCGTCCCGCTGGGCGGCGGCGTCCCGCTTGTCGTAGTTCTTCTTGCCCTTGCACAGGCCCACCTCCACCTTGACCCGGGCGTCCTTAAAGTAGACGGACAGGGGAACCAGGGTGTAGCCGTCCTGCTTCACCAGGGCATGGAGCTTGCGGATTTCCCGCTTGTGCATCAGCAGGCGGCGGGGGCGGACGGGGTCTTTATTGAAGATGTTCCCCTTCTCATAGGGGGAGATGTGCATGCCCAGGACAAAGAGCTCCCCGTCCTTCACGGAGCAGTAGGAGTCCTTTAAATTCAGCGTCCCGGCCCGGACGGACTTGACCTCCGTGCCCGCCAGCTCGATGCCGGCCTCGTATTTGTCCTCCACATAGTAATCGTGGCGGGCCTTGCGGTTCTGCGCGGCGATTTTCACGCCCTTCTTTTCCATCTCAGCCACCTCCTCGCGGAAAGCTTTCCCGGTTTTGCCAAGGCTTAGTATACCATGGTTTTTTCCTCCAGGCAAGGGGAGAATCGCCGGAAGCGCCCGGAAAGGAAGCGGCCCCGGCAAAAGCCGGGGCCGCGGAGCGGCTTGCGAATCTGCGCGCGGAACGCTTACGCCGCGGGAATCACCAGGACCTGGCCAATCTGGATGGCGGCGGGATCTTTGACGGAAGCCCTGTTGGCGGCGTAAATCACGCCCCACTTGGTTCCGGTGCCGTAGGTCTTCTGCGCGATGCTCCACAGGCAGTCTCCCGCCTTGACGGTGTAGGTCCCTTCGGCGGCGGGAACCGGCGCGGGTGCGGGAGCGGGCTCCGGTTCCGGGGCGGGGGCCGGCTCAGGAGCGGGGGCCGGTTCCGGCTCCGGCTCCGGCTCCGGCGCGGGCTCGGGAACGGGCTCCGGCGCAGGCTCGGGAACGGGCTCCGGCGCGGGAGCGGGCTCCTCCAGGGGAGGCAGAACGCCCGCGGCCCGCAGGGCGGGGCCGTTCAGGGAGGCAATGTTGGGGGTGCGGCCGTCCTCGGAGGTGGGGATGGCGATCTCGCCCGCCCGGACCTTCTCATAAATCAGATCTTTCTGGGGGTCGTCCAGGTCCGCGCCCACAATCTTCCAGTTGTTGTCCACCTCGGGCATCAGCGGGCCGTCCAGGGACTCCACGTACTCCGTAATCATATCCCGGACCGCGCCGCCCTCGTAGACCACGTCCGCCTCGTTGATGAGGCCCGCGGAAACGAGGCCGCCGTAACGGTAATTGTTCAGCGCCAGAATCATGGTCTCGTCGTCGGTCAGGGGATGGCCCTTGTAAACCACGTTCTGGATGCGGGAGCCCACGGGCTTGGAGATGTCGATCTCATAGTCCAGGCCCGCGAACATGTCGTAGTTGTACAGGCGGATGTTGGGGTTGAAGCTGATGGTCACGTCGCCGGGCTGGTACTGGTTGAAGAAGCTGCCCGCCTTCTCCTCCATGATGGCCTTCATCTGCTTTCCGGTGACCTTCACGCCGTAGAGGGTGTTGTCGTACTTGTAGATTTTCACGCTGTCCCGGTGCAGGAAGGGTCCCTCCTGGAGGTTGGAGGTGGCGTCAAACAGGGCCGCCAGGGACACGTCGGCCCCCGCCCGCTCCATCTGGACCTTGTTCACAAGGTCCGTGACCGCGTCGTCCTCCAGGACGGCGGCGGGGATGCCGGGGAGAACCTCCAGGGGATCGATGAAGGTCTTGCCCACGGTGCCCACCTCCCGGGAGGCCAGCTTCAGGCTCTCCTCGTGAAGGTCCTTGAACTCCGCCAGGAACTCCGGGTCCGGGGCGACGGCGGCGCAGTCGATGAGCTCGCCCTGGGCCTTGTCCACGGCCCAGCCGTCCCCGTCGGCCTTCAGGGTCAGGGTGACCTTGCTGACGAATTCGCCGTTGCTTCCGGGCTCCAGAACGGGAATGCCGCCGATGGTCTCGTTGACCTTGGCGTGGGCGTGGCCGATGAACAGGGCGTCCATCCGGCCGCCGTAAAGCTCGGCCACCTCCCGCATGCCCTTGACGCCGTACTCGCCGTCCAGGCCGTAGTGGACGGAGCCGATGATCACGTCGGCCTTGCCCTCCAGCTCGTCGAGAATCTTTCCGATTTCCTCGTCGGGGTTGGTGATTTTCATGTTGTCATAGTGGCTGGGGTCGGACTTCTCCCACTGGGGAATGTGGGGCGCGTCCACGCCGAAAACCGCCACCTTCACGCCGTCCACCTCGAAAATGTGGTAGGCGTCCAGCCAGCGCTTCCCGTCGGCCTTGTAGAAGTTGCCGCCCAGGGTCACGCCCTCAAACTCCCCGATTTCCTTGGTGGTGTACTTGAAGTCGAAGTTGAACTCGTGGTTCCCCAGGGTCCAGGCGTCGTACTCAAGGTAGTTCATGGCCTGGATCATGGGATGGGGCTTCTCGTCCAGGAAGGACTGGATGTAGTTGGCCTGGGTGGTGTCGCCGGTGTCCAGAAGGAGCAGGTCCGGATCCGCCTCCCGCTCCGCCTTGATGATGGCGGCGGCGTGGGCCATGCTGGTCTTGTTCTC
>CATLJA010000116.1 GCA_949959305.1 uncultured Oscillibacter sp. | reverse complement strand
GTAATACAGCTCCAGCTCCGGCAGGGTGGGCTCCCCCTCCGGGAGGCCGGGCTGCTCCACGGCCTCCCCCTGCTGCCAGCGGCGCAGGAAGGAAAAAAACAGCTCCCGCAGGGCCTCCTCCGTCTCGTCAAAGGGAATGTTCGCCGCCTTCAGCTCCTGCTCCCGGGTGAGGGTGAAGCCCATCTCCCGCATTTTGGAAATCAAGCTGATATACCGGGAGATGTCCAGCTTCCGGTAGGGCTCCACCGTGGGCATTTTGTTCCATTCCGTCAGCACCTCCAGCAAGTCGAACTCCGCCTGAAGCACCAGGTCCGAGAAGCCCGCCACGGCGTGCTCCAGGGGCGGGACCTCCGCCTCCAGCCCCGCCCGGATTATGGGCAGGCCCTGGACCGCTCCCACATAGCCCCGGTTGTACATGCCGAAGCGGCCCGCCCGCCCGGCAATCTGGCGGATTTCCTCCGGCCTCAGCTCCCGGCGCTCCACGCCGTCGAACTTCTCCGTCTCCAGGAAGATGATCCGCCGGATGGGAAGGTTCAGCCCCATGCCAATGGCGTCGGTGGAGACGATGTACTGCATCTCCCCCTTTAAAAAGCCCTCCATCTGCCGCCGCCGGGTGGAGTAGGGCAGGGCCCCGTAGATGATGGCGGGCTCCTTCCCGCTCTGGCGCAGCTCCTCCGCTACGCTGAGGACCCCCACCTTGGAGAAGGTGATCAGGGCGTCTCCCGGCTGGACCCGGTGGTAATCCACGGTGCGGGCCATGCAGATCAGCGGCGTGCTCCGCTTGTGGCGCTCCACCTCATAACTGTCGCCGCAGCTCTCAATCAGGCGGAGCAGCAGGCCCTCCGCCTCCGGGGCGGCGCAGAGATGGACCTCCGGGGCCAGGACTCCCAGAATGGCCCGGGTCCAGGCGTAGCCCCGCTGGCTGTCGGCAATCATCTGGCACTCGTCGACGACGGCCACGTCGTAGTACCGCCGCATGTCCAGCTTCTCGGCGGTGGCGGCGGTATGGGTATCCCACTCCCGGGAATCCTCCTCCTCCCCGGTGGTCAGGCTGCAGTCCACCCCCGCCTCCAAAAGCGTCTCCTGAGCCTCCAGGGCCAGAAGGCGCAGGGGAGCCAGGTACACGCCGCTGCGGGCCTGCTTCAGGCGCTGGAAGCCGGCGTAGGTCTTGCCGGTGTTGGTGCCCCCCAGGTGGAGGATAAAATGGCGGCGCATCGCCCGGGCCTCCGGGTACTCGTCCTTGGGGTTCAGTGCAATGAGCAGGGACAGGCTGGTGCGGATGGCCTGGGGCACATACCACACGGACCACACTGCCGCCAGTCCCTCCTGAAAAAGCAGGGAGGAGGGGAAGCCCAGGGCCCCCAGCATGGTCTCCGCGTCCGCCTCCGGCTGGGCGGCGGCGAACTCCTCCAGCGCCTGGGCGGAAGCTCCCCGGAGCACCTGGGGATAGCGCTCCAGGGCCGCCCGGGCCTGGGCGTGGTCGGAGCATTCCCCCATCCACGGAGCCGCCCGGAGAAAGTTTTTCAGCGCCGCCGTCAGGCCCGCGCCGGAGCAGCCCCGCTCCAGGGAGAGAAATTCCCGAAGCTGCGCGATGGACTGGCTCTGGCCGAAGGTCCGGCTCCGGGGCGTCGCGCCCAGCCGCTCCAGAATGGCCTTGTGGTAATGTCCCGCCAGCAGCCAGGGGGCGCTCCCATCCCTTTCCGCCTCCTCCCAGGCCCGGGCCAGCAATCGGCCCGCGTGCCGCGCGCCGGGGGCGGCGGCGCGGAGAGCGGCTCCCCGCAGCTCCGGGTCCTTTCTGGCCTGGGAAAAGGAGGCGTCCTTCTCCGCCCGGCGCACCTCCTCCTGGCTCCACATGCGGATGGGCCGTCCGTTGGACATTAAAATGCGGGGTTTGGGAAGCAGCTGCTTCATCAGCTCGTTGGTCCAGCCCCGCCGCTTCAGCACCGAGGCCGACCAGCTCTTTCCGCCCGTCCTGCCGGACATGGCGCTCCCCCCTTTCCATTTTCGAAAAATACCCGGCGATATTAAGATATTAATATAGTATAGCCCAAACCGGGGAAATCTTCAACGGCGGATTTCCCGGCCCCATCCGGCCCTTTTCCGAATCCTGAGAAATTGGTGGATTTTCCGATGGATTTATGCTACACTCAGATATCATAAACGCGAAGGGGTATCGACATGGAAAGGGAACTGCACGCCAAAATCATCAGCTGCAACGCCAACAGCGGGGACGTCTGCGCCAGCGCCGCCCGGATCTCCACCACAGCCGGGGACGCCCACGCGATTTTCGAAAACGCCCGGGAAAATCCCAAGAACCGCGCCCTCATTGAAAAGGTCCTGGCCTCCGGCCACAAGTCGTTAATCGAACACGCCGTATTCACCCTGGCCCTGCGGGACGTGTCCGCCTTCGTGGAGCAGTTCTTCATCGAGTTCCGCCTGGCCTCTTTCACCGTCAAATCCCGGCGCTATGTGGATTTCAGCCGCTTGGGCTATTACATTCCCCCCGGCCTGGAGAGGGAGGACCTGGCCTTTTACCGCCGCTATATGGACGCCCTGTTTGAAGCCTACGGAGAGCTGCTGGAGGCCGGAGTCCCCAGAGAGGACGCCCGCTTCCTCCTTCCCTACTCCTTCCACAGCAACTTCTACTGCACCCTCAACGCCCGGGAGCTGGCCCGCCTCCTCAGCGAAATCCGGTATGGCCGGGGCCGGGAAATTCCGGAGCTCCAGAGCCTAGCGGACCAGCTCACCGCACAGCTGGAGAAGCAGTTCCCCTTCCTGCTGCCGGAGGTCCGGCAGTCCCCCGCCCCCGCCGCCGCGCCCCATCCCCTCCGTTGCTCCTCCCAAGCTCCCGTCTTCCTCTCCCGGCAGGAGGCGGGCGCCGTCTCTTTGCTGAACGCCCCGGCGGAGCCCTTAAAGCTGCTGGAGGCCGCCTGGCTCATCCAGAATCCCGGCGCGGAAACGCCCTTTACCCTGGAGTCCCTGCTGCAATCCCGGCGGCCCCGGGAGCTGGAGCAGCTGGCCTATTCCTTCCGCGTGTCCAGCGTCACCCTCTCCGGCGTCACCCATCTGGTCCGGCACCGGATGCAGTCCATTGTCGTTCCTCCCATTCAAAGCGCTGACCGCAGCCGGTTTATCCTCCCGGACTCCGTCGCCGACAGGCCGGCCCGGCTGGAGCGGTACCAACGGGCCGTTGAAGCCGCCCACGGCATGACCCTCCTCCTCCGGGAGCGCCCCGACCTGGAGAAATACCACTATTACTTTGCCCTCAGCGGCAACATGCTGGATGTTATGAGCACCATGAACGCCCGGGAGCTCCAGTGGTTCATCCGCCTGCGCTCCTGCAGCCGGGCCCAGTGGGAGGTGCGGGACGTCGCGGTGGAGCTGCTGCGGCAGCTCCGGCACAGCTTCCCGGAGCTGTTCGGCGGCTTCGGTCCCAGCTGCTTTGCCGGCGGGCGCTGCCCGGAGGGGCGGCTGTCCTGCGGGCGTATGGACGAAGTTGTAAAGCGCTTTCAGGCACTCTCATAAATTCAAACAGGCGGCGGGATGCGCCATACGAACCGCCGCCGGGAAAGGAGCTGCATGATGCTGCTGGGCGTTGATTACTATCCCGAGCAATGGGACTCCGCCCGGATGGAGGCCGACATGGACCTTATCCGGGAGATGGGCGGCAGCGCCATACGAATCGCCGAGTTCGCCTGGCACCGGATGGAGCCGTCGGAAGGGCGGTACGATTTTTCCTTCTTTGACCGTGTTATCGCCAAGGCTAAGGAAAAGGGCCTGAAGGTCATCCTGGGCACCCCCACCGCCGCTATCCCCGCCTGGCTGGCGCGGGCCCGCCCGGAGATTCTATCCCAGTTTGAAAACGGACGGCCCCGGGCCTTCGGGGGCCGCCATGTGTGCTGTTACAACAGCCCCTGGCTCTATGCGTACTCCGAAAAAATCATCCGGGCCATGGTGGGCCATTACAAGAATGAACCCCAGGTCGCAGCCTGGCAGATTGACAACGAGATTGGCCACGAGGACAGCGACCTCTGCTGGTGCCCCCGGTGCCAGGAGGCGTTCCGGCGCTTTCTCCGTGATAAATTCGGCGGGGACATTGCCCGGCTCAACAACGTCTACGGAACCGCCTTCTGGTCCCAGGAATACAACGGTTTCGAGGAGATTCCCCTCCCCGCCCCCACCATCACCACCCACAACCCGGCCCTGCGGCTGGACTGGGAGCGATTCCGAAGCCAAAGCCTCTGCGCCTTCCTGGACTTTCAGGCCCGATTAATCCGGGATCTGGACCCCAAGGCCGTGATTATTCACGATTTTCCCGGCGGCGGACTGGACAAGAGCGTGGACTACGCCCAGGCCGCCAAATGCCTGGACGTGGCCGCTTATAATAACTACCCCGTCTGGGGCGGGCAGAAGCGGCCCCTCCCGCCCCATGAGATTGCCTTCGGCCTGGACCATATCCGGGGCCTGAAGCGGCGGAACTTCTGGATTACCGAGGCCATCATGGGGGCCCAGGGCCACGACGTTACCGGATATCTTCCCCGGCCGGGCCAGGCGAAGCTGTGGTCCTGGCAGGCCATGGCCCACGGCTGCGAGTCCCTGCTGTACTTCCGCTTCCGGGGAGCCGTCAAGGGCGCGGAGCAGTTCTGCTACGGCGTTCTGGACGCGGACAACCGGAAGGGCCGGAAATTCTATGAGGTTCAGAGCTTTTTCCGGGAGGCCCCCCGGTATGCCAGGGCCCTGGAAGCCCCCATTCACAGCGGCGTGGCCATCGTCTACGATTACGACTCCCTGGCCTCGTTCCGCATTCAGCGCCAGAGCCTCCTGCTGGACTGCCCGGGGGAGATGAAAAAGCTCTACAAGGCGTTTTACGGCGTGAACGTCTCCGTGGACGTGATTCCGGCGGAGGCGGACCTCTCGGGCTATCAAATCGTGCTCCTTCCCCAGCTCACCGTCGTCAAGCCGGAATTCCTGGCCAGGGCGGAGCGCTTCGTCCGGGAGGGCGGCACGCTGGTCCTCACCTGCCGGACCGGGGTAAAGGACCCGGACAACAACCTGTTCTTCGGCGAAGTACTGCCGGCGGGTTATGCCGGGCTTGCGGGAGTGACGGTGGCGGAGACGGAGAGTCTTCAGGACGCGAACGCCTTCCCCATCGTGGGCGAGGGCGCGTTTGCCGGAACGGACGGCTATGGCGGCGTTTTGCGGGATATGCTGGAGGTTCAGGACGCCGAGGTCCTCTACCGCTACGGCGATTTCTTCTACCGGGACTTCGCCGCCGTCACCCGGAAGCGGCAGGGGCGGGGCACGGTCTATTACCTGGGCTGTTCCCTGGATGAGGGCACCACCGCCCGGCTTATGGAGGCCATTCCCTCCCCCGAGGGCGTGGAAATCGTCACCCGGGGCGGGGCGGATCAGCGCATCCGCATGCTGATGAACCACAACGCCTTTGAGACGGAGGCCCTGGGCGTGAAGCTGCCGCCTTACGGCTGCGTAATTGAGACGCTGTAAAACCTTCTATGAAGCAAAAAACCGAAGGGCTTGCGCCCTTCGGTCTTTTGCCTTATGGGAATTACTTCGCGGCCTTGGCGGCCCGGATGGCCTCGGTCAGCAGCGGGGTGACCTTGAACAGGTCGCCGCAGATGCCGTAGTCCGCAATCTCGAAGATGGGAGCCGTGTCGTTCTTGTTCACCGC
>CATLJA010000115.1 GCA_949959305.1 uncultured Oscillibacter sp. | reverse complement strand
CTACGGCTGGAAGGTCCCCTTCACCACCAAGAGCTTCATCGTCTCCTATGACGGCGTCATCAAGGCGGGGGTTGACCTGGACCAGATCCAGGTGGACATCGACGGGACCAATATTGTGGTGACTCTGCCGGCCGGCCGCATCACCTCCCACGAGATCCCCGAGGACAGCCTGGAGGTGTTCGACGAGAGCGACAACCTCTTCAACCACATCACCATTGAGGATTACACCGCCTTCACCCGGGATCAGAAATCAGCCATGGAGCAGCGGGCTGTGGACGGCGGACTGCTGGACCGGGCCAATCAGGAGGCCCGCACGGCGGTGGACTCCCTCCTGCGCATCATGCCGGGGCTGGAGGAGTACACGCTGACCGTGAAATAGCCTGCAGGCCCGTCAAAGCTGTGCCATGACCTCCCCAATAGGCCCGCAGATGGTCAGGGCCTCTCCCGCGCCGGCCAGAGCGGTCTTGTTCACCACCGCCAGCTTGTTCCCCCGGTAGTACTGCACCAGTCCGGCGGCCGGATACACGGTCAGGGAGGTGCCGCCGATGATGAGCACATCTGCGCGGCGGATAGCGGCCACAGCCCGGGCGATCACGTCCTGCTCTAGCCCCTCCTCGTATAGGACCACGTCCGGCTTGATCGTGCCGCCGCAGGTGCAGCGGGGCACGCCGGCGCTGTCCCGGACCGCCTCCACGCCGTAGAATGCGCCGCATTGGACGCAGTGGTTGCGCAGGACGCTGCCGTGGAGCTCCAGCACGTTCCGGCTCCCCGCCTTCTGGTGGAGGCCGTCAATATTCTGGGTGATGACCGCCCGCAGCCTGCCGGCCGCCTCCAGCTCCGCCAGCTTTTTGTGGGCCGCGTTGGGCTGGGCGTCCAGATAGAGCATCTTGTTCCGGTAGAAGCGGAAGAACTCCTCCGGACGGCTCTCGTAGAAGCTGCGGCTGAGGATGGTCTCCGGCGGGTAGTCGTACTGCTGGTGGTAGAGGCCGTCGGTACTGCGGAAATCGGGGATGCCGCTCTCCGTGCTCACGCCGGCCCCGCCGAAAAAGACGATGTTGTCGCTGTTGTCGATCCAGGTCTTCAGCTGTCTGACTGCTTCCGTCATGGTAGTTCCTCCCTTTTCATCGTCTGTCCATCGGATGCGGACGGCCATCGGAGGCCGGCAGGGCCCCCGTTTTCTCCCCCTATACAACAACTGATAAGGATGATATGGTATGAATATTCAGATTTTTGGCTCCTCCAAGTGCTTTGACACCAAGAAGGCGGAGCGGTGGTTCAAGGAGCGCCGGGTGAAGTACCAGTACATTGACCTGCCCAAGAAGGGGTTCTCCGCCGGGGAGTACCGGGCGGTGCGGCAGAAGCTGGGCTATGAGCAGCTGGTGAATACCAAGTCCCGGGCCTATCAGGATTTATACATGGCCTATATCACCCGGGAAGCGGCGGAGGAAAAGCTCTTCGACAACCCCCAACTCTTCCTGACCCCCATTGTCCGCAACGGAAAGCAGGTCACTGTGGGCTACTGCCCGGAGGTTTGGGAGACCTGGGAGTGATCCGCCGCCTACTCTGTGAAGTGGGTGTGGTTGAAGATGTGGTCCTCGCAGTAGCAGTGGTAGCCAGCGCACTTGGAGCAGTAGCGGAATTGGAGGTTAGGGAAGTCCGTGTCCGTGCGGCCGCAGACGGTGCACTTGTGGTTGTAGCCCTTCTGCCGCTGCTGCTCCTTCACCGCCCTGCGGAACTGCACCGCCTCGGGCCGCCGGCGGGCCCGGACACGGTCCGCCCGCTCATGGATATTCGGGGAGAAGAACACAAACAGGTTCAGCAGCGCCACCACCGGCACCAGGGACATACCCCACATCCCCGCCGCGGCGTACTGGATGATCTGCACCCCGTAGAGGACCGCCTCCAGCCAGGCCAGCCACTTCATCTTGACGGGGAGGATGAACATGACCTGCACGATGGTCTCCGGATAGGTCAGGGCGTAGGCCATGAAGAGGGCTGTGTTGACGTAGATTGCGCCAAAGATGGCAACAGATATGCCGTCAATGAAGTAGGCCAGCAGGGAGGCCAGGGCGGTGAGCAGGACGCCGCTGACGTAGTAGATGGTAAATTTGGCGCTGCCCCACATCCGCTCCAGGGACTCCCCCAGCCAGTAGTAGAAGAAGAGGGAGATAATCAGCCAGAAGCTGTCGGAGGTGGGGATGAGAACGTAGGTCACCACCCGCCACAGCTCCCCCCGGAGCACAGAGGCGGGGTCCATGCACAGGAAATAGAGCAGCATGCCGGAGCGGTCAAAGAGGCTGAAGAGGTAGATGACGGCGTTGGCGCCGACAATGTAGCGCATCAGCCCGGGAATGGCCAGCCGCGGATGCAGGGCACAGAAGCGGTCAATGGCCTGGTTCAGTTTTCTCAAGGGGCGTCCCTCCCGTATTTTGGTTTGATAAGGGTATTGTACTCCATTGGCAGGAAAAAGTCATCAAAAAAATTTGAACATTTGACAGATGCGAAAAAATATGTATAATAGAGAGGGAAGTCCGCTGCCCTGCGGCTGACGGCAGAAATTATAGCGGGGCGTTGTGCAGTTGGCGGCGCGCTTGCTTTGGGCACAGGAGGTTTGGGTTTGGGGCGTAGCATTCGGAAGGTCTGGAAGCCCTTGGGACGCATGAGACGCCAGCGTTTTTCCCTCGCCGATAACCGGTCAAAAGCCGGCGTTGTCCACGGTTGAAACTTTTATATCCGGGTGTAGCGCAGTTGGTAGCGCGCCTGCTTTGGGAGCAGGATGCCGGGAGTTCGAGTCTCCCCACTCGGACCATGATAAGTTGACAAACTTCAAGGTCAAAAAGTGACCGAAATTTGGAGTTTGTCAACTTTTTTATATTTATCAGCATTATAATAAAATTAGGAAAACACATAGAGGGACTCGAACCCTTGACCACTAACAATAACCTTATGGATTTGACACAGCTTTCGGGCTGTGCCTTTTGCTATTTGGAATTAAAATTTGGGAAGGAATATGTTACCATGAAAATGACAAAAAGTGAGCAAATTCGGGCCGGACTCCAAAAGAGCTTTCAAAGCGGCTCATCAGCCAAGGCATCGGCCATCTGCTACGGCTACCGGCTTAGCTCATCCGGTGAATTGGTCGTATACCCTACGGAGGCTGTCATTGTATTCTATATCTTTGAACGTTTTGAAGCCGGCGATAGCTATGGAAAGATTTCTTCTGCATTGGCCGATATGGAGATCGTTTCGCCTAGCGTCAAAGCTGTCTGGAGCCGGGAAACAATTTCGAAACTCTTGGCAAATGAGAAATATATGGGGGATGTTATTTTAGGAAAGACACAGGTAGTCGATGGCGTTCAGGTAAAGTCATCCAATTCCCGAAGCCAAGTCCGCATGAAGAATCATCATCCAGCTATCATTCCCCGCGAACTCTTTGATGCTGTCCAGAAAGAAAAGCGCAAAAGGAGCAAGGGGCGGGCGATTGCCCGATGAGTGATTAGGAGGTCAAGCTATGGCTGCTGTCAAAGCAATACCTCCCCAACGTAAGGAACCACCGCTAAAAAAGGTAGCTGCTTATTGCCGGGTCAGTACGAAATCACAGGAGCAGTTGGACAGCTTGGCAGCACAAGAACGTTACTATGAAGAACAGATCAAAGCAAATCCAAATTGGAAGTTCGCCGGGATCTACGCTGATATAGGTAGCGGGGCCACTATAAAAGGGCGTAAGCGCTTCAATGTATTACTATCTGCCTGCAGGCGCGGCAAGGTGGATATGGTTTTGATCACATCGACGGCGGAGTTTAAAACACAGCTCCTCGAAGCCGCTGTTGCGGCGGGAACTGTCGAGAAGTCCGCAGACGGCATGTACAAGGTCCTCACCAAGAACGGGCAGGGCGGCGTGATGAAAGAAACCATCGACGCCACCCACATGTTTAACGACAGTCTGGCCTACCAGTGGATGACCACCGAAGTTCTCACGGAGACGCTGAAGGACTACGCCGATGAAACGACTGAAATTGGTAAGAAGGCCTTTGCCGCCGCTCAGGATGTAAAGATCTTTTCTCAGTTGATGGATACGCTTAAAGAAAGTGCGCAATCCGGATGGGCTGAGACCTGGCAGTTGATCGTCGGCGACTATGAGGAAGCAAAAGTCACGCTACGGGAGTTCTCCGAATTTTTCAGCAACATCATCGACGGTTCCTCCAAAGCCAGAAACGCCCTGCTGGGTGGGGCGCTGACATCAAGCTGGGGGCAGTTGAAAAATGAAGTCAGTGACGCCGGCTTTTCTGTGGATGCGTTCCGTGACGCACTTCGGGAGACGGCGTCCGAGTCTGTTGCCGGCCTTGACAAGATGATCGAGGAGGCGGGCTCCTTTGACGCCACTCTTTCACAGGGCTGGCTGACAACTGATATTTTGGCCAAGACGCTGGACAAGCTGGCCAATGAGGCCACGGGAACGACCGGCGGTATTTCCGCACTGAGCGACGAACAGCTTAAGAACATCGGCTACACTGAGGAGCAGATCGCGGCGCTTCGTTCCCTCAGCAGTCAGGCGAACTCTTCTACGGGAGAAATCGCCGACCTTGTTCAGAACATGACCCGCAAAAGCGGCAGAGAGGCCGTCAATGTGCAGAGCTTTCTGAAGATTGTGCGGAAGTACACTGCGCCGACGGAGCTGACCCCGGCCCTTTTACGCGAGTTTGTGGAAAAAATCGTTGTCCACGCCCCGGACAAGTCCAGCGGCCATCGCACACAGCGGATTGACGTGCATTACAATTTCATTGGCGAAATTGATTTTTCCCCGGAATACAGCCAGGTTAGCAGACAGACAACCGCATAACGCTACTGCATCATGCGGTTGCCTACCATATTCCTGAAATGTTCTTTATGCGTACTGTCCATAGTGGGTATTATTTAAGGTAATCCGCTGCTGGGTTCCTACAAACATGAATCCCCGGCCAAGTTCCAGCAGGAATTTTTCAATCTGCAGCACAAGCGCCTGTTCCAGATCGCTTTCCAGGTAAGGCTTGTTTTCGGGAATCCCTAAAAACTCGAATACATAGGGATCGCGGATAATATCGGCTGGCTGTGCGATTTCAATTCCCTTTTGAGCCAGCGAGAGAACCTTTTCTTTGTTGGCGTCGCCGCTGGATAATAAGAGGCGTTCATACAAGGAGCTTTCAATCTGCCGCTTCAGCTCCCGTACCGACCAGCCGGAATTGACAGCCTCTTTTTCATAAAAACTGCGCTTGCCCTCATCGGAGATTGTCAAAAGCTCGCAATAATGGGACCAGGCCAATTTGCCAGACGGTGTCTGGCATTTCTCATAGGCCAGATAGAACGCCCTCATATTTTGAAGATTTGAGCGCGAAAAGCCTTTTCCAAACTCCCTTGTCAGTTCTTTGGAAAGTTCTTTTAAGGTCTGCTTTCCATACTCTGCGCGGAGCTGGCTTTGCTGCTCATACTCCACAATAATCCGGCCAATGTTCCAGTAGGTTGAAAGCAGCTCGGTGTTGACCTGCTGCGCGATATTTTTTCTTGACTTTTCCAGCAATTCTCTGATTTCCAAAATCATCGGATTGTCCGATGACAGCTGATGATTTTCCATATACTCACTCCTCTATGAAAAGACCCGCCCGTTTGCGGGACTGTCTGCGCTTTGACCTTTATCAGTATATCCTATTTCATGCCGAAAGTAAATCGCCAAAGCTA
>CATLJA010000114.1 GCA_949959305.1 uncultured Oscillibacter sp. | reverse complement strand
TGTTCGTGGATGATGTACTCGTTGCTGCTGAACTTGCCGCCCTCGTCCGTGGTCTGGTGGCGCTCGATGTACCCGGCCCGCTCCAGCTCATTGACAGCGGAACGAATAGCGTCCTTGCTCTCCCGGTTGATATAGCACAGGCCGGACAGGGTATAGTCCCAATCTTCCGGGAGGGACAAAATCTGCGACAGCAGCCCCTTGGCTTTCAGGGACAGGGACTTGTCCCGCAGGTGATAGTTGGACATGACCGTGTAGCTCTTGTTCTTTTCCACGCGGAATACTGGCATGGCTTTCCGCTCCTTTCGGTGTCTGGACATGAAAAAACGCCGCAGACCTTTTTCAAAATCTGCGGCGTTCGCCTGTCCTCACTCTATTCAGTTTTTGTGTTCCCACACCCCATATCAATGACGACTGAAACGGTGATATAGTCCTCAATGCGCTTATTACGGAGTTTATCGCCCTCGGCGTCGAACACTACATGACGGGCAAAGTATTGGAAACACAGGATTTCTACGAGTTTTCTCTTTGTAGCAACACAATAGTCTCCACATGCCGCGTTCCAGGGAACATATCTGCCGCCGCCGCCCGAACGGCCCGGTAACCCCGCTCTGCGAACAGCTTTATGTCCCGTCCCAGGGTTCCCGGGTCGCAGGAGATATACACAATCCGCTCCGGCCCCATGGCCGCCGCCGAGGCGATGACCTCCGGCGCGAGGCCCTTCCGGGGCGGGTCCACCGTAATCACGTCCGGCCGCAGGCCCTGCGCCTCCAGCATGGCCGCCGTGTCCGCCGCGTCGCCGCAGAAAAATTCCACGTTTTTTATGCCGTTCCGTGCGGCGTTGGCCTCCGCGTCCCGGATGGCGGCGGGCACAATCTCCGCGCCGATGGCCCGCCTGGCCCGGCCCGCCAGGCAAAGGGTAATGGTCCCCGCGCCGCAGTAAAGATCCAGCGCCGTCTCCCCGCCCGTCAGGGCGGCAAATTCCAGCGCCTTGCCATAGAGAACCTCCGCCTGGTCCCGGTTCACCTGGTAAAAGGAGGGAACCGACAGCCGAAACTCCAGGCCGCAGAGGCTGTCCATCAAAAAATCCTGTCCCCAGAGGGTTCGGTATTGGTCCCCCAGAATCACGTTGCCCTTTTTGGTATTCACATTCAGCACCACGCCCAGGGTCTTCGGCGCGGCGGCCAGCACCAGGGCGGCCAGCTCCGCCTCCCTGGGGACCTTCCGCCCGTTGGCCACCACGCAGCAAAGGCTTTCCCCCCGGCGGTTGGTCCGCACGTAGATATGGCGAATCAGCCCCCGGCCCGTGGTTTCGTCATAGGCGGGGACTTTATAGCGCTTCATCCAGCTTCCCACAGCGCGGGCCGTCCAATCACAGACCTCCGGCTGGAGGAGGCAGCGGTCCACCGGCACCACCCGGTGGGTCCGGGCCTGAAAGAAGCCGATTTCCCCGTTGGGCCCCACGGGGTACTGGCATTTGTTGCGGTAGTGCTCCGGGTTCTTCGCGCCCAGGATTTCCTCCACCCGGACGTCCGAGCCCCCAATCCGGGCCAGGGCGTCCTGGACCCGCTGGCGCTTGGCCCGCAGCTCCTCCCCGTAGGAGAGGTGGCGGAAGTCGCAGCCGCCGCACCTGCCGTAGTAGGGGCAGTCGGGGACGGCCCGCTCCGGGGAGGGGATTCGGACATTTACCAGCTCCCCCAGGGCATGAGTCTTCATCACCCGGACGATTCTCAAATCCACCCGCTCCCCCCGGACGGCCCGGGGGACGAAGACCACGGCGCCGTCCAGCCGGACGACGCCATAGCCTTCGCTGGAGTAGCCCTCTACAAGGGCGGTGTGGATTTGGCCTTTTTTCAGGTATTCCATAGGCCCGGCGCTTACGCCTCCCACTTCTCAAGCAGCTGCCGCAGCTCCGAGGCGTACTTCGCCAGGGACTTGTTGTCCCGGCCCTTGCTGCGCTTGATAAACTCGGTAAGCATGCTGCCCACGGACGCCAGCCGCTCGTATGCGGGCGCTCCCTTGGAGCCGGAGACGGTTTTGACCTTCCGCTCCGGGAGATACCCCCGCTCCAGAATCACGCCCGCCGCCAGGTCGTACACCTCCGTGTACTGGGGAGCGTGGGCGGAAATGCCCATATTCTCCAGGGTCTGGGCGAAGTGGGGCGCCACCTCCCGGTCCCCGTGGACCACGAAGACGTGCTGGGGCTTGGGATTCTGGAAGCCGGAAATCCACTTCAGCAGGTGGTCCCGGTCCGCGTGGGAGCTGAGGCCGGTGAAGTTCTCCAGATGGGCCCGGACGGTGATTTCCTCGCCAAAGAGCTTCACGCTCTCCGCCCCCTCCAGGAGCTGGCGGCCCAGGGTGCCCTCCCCCTGGAAGCCCACGAAAAGCACGGTGCACTCCGGCCGCCAGAGGTTGTGCTTCAGATGGTGGCGGATGCGGCCCGCGTCGCACATGCCGGAGGCGGAGATGATGACCTTGGGGGTCCGGTCCTCGTTGAGGGCCCTGGACTCCTCGCTGGTCTCCGTGGCATAGAGGTTTGGGAAGCGGAACATGTTCTTGCCCTTGCGCACCAGCCACACCGCGTCGTGGTCCATATAGCCCCGGAGGTCCCCGTCGAAGATGGACGTGGCCTTTTTTGCCAGAGGAGAGTCGATGTACACCGGGAAGTCCGGGCAGGAGCGGACCAGGTGCTTCTCCTTGATTTCCCGGATGAAGTAGAGAAGCTCCTGGGTCCGGCCCACGGCGAAGGAGGGAATGATGACATTGCCCCCCCGGTCCATGGTTTCGTCGATGATGCGGGCCAGCTCGTCGGTGTAGCCCCAGCTCTCCGGGTGGTTCCGGTCGCCGTAGGTGGACTCCATCACCACATAGTCCGCCCCGGCCAGCTGCACCGGGTCCCGGATGACGGGCTGGTTGATGTTGCCGATGTCTCCGGAGAAGACGATGCTCTTTTTCACGCCGTTCTCCCGCAGGTCCATGGCCACGAAGGCGGAGCCCAGCAGATGCCCCGCGTCGGTGAACTCGATATCCACGCCCTCGCAGAGGTTGATAAGCTCGCCGTACTCGCAGACGACCATGAAGTCCTTCACCCGCTCCGCGTCCTCCACGGTGTAAAGGGGCTCGGTCCGGGGAGCGCCGGAGCGTTCGCCCTTGCGGTTTTTCCACTCCGCGTCCTGCTCCTGGATGTGGGCGGAGTCCAGCAGCATGATTTCCAGCAGCTGGGCGGTGAGGCGGGTGGTGAGGATGCGGCCCTTGAAGCCCTGCTTGATGAGCATGGGAATCCGGCCGGAGTGGTCGATGTGGGCGTGGGTCACCAGGACAAAGTCGATGGTGTTGGCGGCGAAGGGGAACTCGCCGTTGGAAACCTCGTCCCGGCCCTGCTGGAGGCCGCAGTCGATGAGGATGCGGGTGTCGTTGATTTCCAGGCAGTGGCAGCTTCCGGTGACGCATTGGTCCGCGCCGTAAAAGCTGAGCTTCATAGTGGGGCCCTCCTTATTTCTTAGTACAAATCATTGTAGCATGTTTCGACGGAATATACAAGGAACAATCCGATCATTTTGCCCAGTTTAGAAAAAATGTCCAGCAGCTTCCGCCCGGCTGGACAAGCGGCGGAGCGGGGAGTATAATGCGCTTACGTTACTTGGGAAGCATATTTTTTGGGAAGGGAGGCGGCCGCCATGCCCCGCGCACTGCTGATTCCCGCCCTGCTGGACGACTGGTTCCCCCTGCTGCAATACGCCTTTGCCTCCCGGGAGTGGGAGCCGGTTCTGCTGCGGGAGGAACGGGGACTGGCTGACCGGGGGATGCGGTATTTCCACAATGAATTGTGCTACCCCGTCTTTCTGGTGGCGGGGCAGGTGCTGGCCGCCCTGGAATCCGGGGCGTACGACCCGGCGTGCTGCGGCGTGCTGATGGGACAGGCCGGGGACGAATGCCGGGGCTCCTGCGGCATCCGGCTGATGCGGAAGGCCCTGGATAAGGCGGGGTATCCGGAGGTGGAGCTGCTGTCCCTGAATGTCCGGGGCATCGATAAGGGCGCGGGGCTTCCCATTACCCTGTCGATGATACGCCGGGCGCTGGCGGCGGCGGTGTGGGGAGACGCGCTGGCGATTGCCCGGAACCAGGTCCGGCCCTATGAGGCCCGTGCCGGAAGCGCGGAGGCCCTGTGGCGGCGGTGGATGGAGGCGCTGGGGGAGGACCTGCGCCGCGGGGCGGACCTCTCCCGGCGGCGGGTCCTGGAGCGCTGCCGGGAGATTGCGGCTTCCTTCCGCCGGGTGGAGACGGTCCCGGGGGCGGCTCAGAAGGTCGCCGTCGTGGGGGAGATATACACGAAATACTGCCGTCTGGGAAACTGGGACCTGGAGCGGTATCTGGCCGCCAAGGGTTGCGAGATTGGGGTGGGCGGCATTACCTGGTACGCGCTGTATTACATGGATACCCACAGCCTGAGGGGTCCCGCTTACCAGCGGGGGCTGTACCGCGCCCTGGCCGGGTATTTGGGCGGAATCCAGCGGGAAATGCTGGCGGTTTTGCGGGCGGCCGGCTTTCATGCCCTGCCGCCGCTGGCGGAGGTGAAGCGCCGGGCGGAGGGCCTCGCGCCGCTGAACTGCACTGTGGCCGACGGCTGGCTTGTCGCCGTCGAGGCGGCGGCCTGGGCCAATCTCGGGTATCGGAAAATTCTCTGCGTCCAGCCCTTCGGCTGCCTGCCGGGACATATTTTCGGCAAAGGGCAGTACGCCACCCTCCAGCGGAAGCTGCCGGGCGTGCTGCTGGCCAGCGTGGACTACGACGCCAGCACCGGGGAGGGCACCGTGGAAAGCCGCGTGCGGATGCTGCTGGACATGGAGCCGTGAGCGATATGGGTTTGTGAATTTTTTTCCAGAACCCCTGATTTCCTTTGCATTCCAGGGGAAACTGTGGTAAGCTATGCTTGTTTTATTATGAAAACTTTTAAGCCGTCTTTTTGACGGGGCTAAAAATAGAAAGGAAGTTGCAAACAATCATGGGCCTGATGAAAAAAATTTTCGGCGACTACAGCTCCCGGGAGCTGAAATCCATTTATCCCATCGTGGACAAAATCGAGGCCATGGCCGACGAGTACAAGGCCATGAGCGACGCCCAGCTCCAGGCGAAAACCGGGGAGTTCAAGGACCGCCTTCAAAACGGCGAGACCCTGGACGATATCCTCCCCGAGGCGTTTGCCGCCGTCCGGGAGGCGTCGGACCGGGTGCTGGGCCTGCGGCCATACCGGGTGCAGCTGGTGGGCGGCATCGTCCTTCACCAGGGGCGCATCGCCGAGATGAAGACCGGCGAGGGAAAGACCCTGGTCGCGACGCTCCCCGCCTACCTCAACGCTCTGGCGGGGAAGGGCGTCCACATCGTCACCGTCAACGACTACCTGGCAAAGCGCGACTCCGAGTGGATGGGGAAGGTCCACCGCTTCCTGGGGCTGAAGGTGGGCCTGATTGTCCACGGCCTTACCTCCAGGCAGCGCCAGGAGGCGTACGCCGCCGACATCACCTACGGCACCAACAATGAAATGGGCTTCGACTACCTCCGGGACAACATGTGCATCTACTCTCAGGAGCTGGTCCAGCGGGGCCACAGCTTCGCCATCGTGGACGAGGTGGACTCCATCCTCGTCGACGAGGCCCGGACTCCCCTCATCATCTCCGGCCAGGGGGAGAAGTCCACCCAGATGTACGATTTGACGGAGATGTTCGTCGCGAAGCTGAAAAA
>CATLJA010000113.1 GCA_949959305.1 uncultured Oscillibacter sp. | reverse complement strand
GACACTCCGCATTTGGAAAGGAGCCTCCGCCATGGCCTTCCGCAAGCCCTGGGCCTCCCCCCTCTTTCCCGTCTCCCGGCGGGACTTTCTGGTCACCGCCGCCATCCTTCTCTGCGCGGTGCTGCTGTGCTTCTTCCTCCGGCAGGCGGGCAGCATCGACGGCTTCGCCGCCCCGGTCTTCGTGCTGGCGGTGCTGCTGATCTCCCGGCTCACCAGGGGTTACCTCTATGGCTCCATCTCCGTGATCCTGGGGGTCATCTTCGTCAACTTCATTTTTACCTACCCCTACTGGGCCTTTGACTTCCACAATCCCGGCTACCCCATCACCTTCTTCACCCTGCTGATGATCTCCCTCATCACCAGCACCCTCACCGCCCAGGCCAAGCGCCAGGCCCAGCTTCTGGCGGAGAACGAGCGGGAGAAGATGCGCTCCGGCCTCCTCCGCTCCGTCTCCCACGACATCCGCACGCCCCTGACCTCCATCGTGGGCTCCACCTCCGCCGTGCTGGAAAACCCGGGCCTCTCGGGCCGGGAGCAGCGGGAGCTGCTGGAAAACGCCCGGGAGGAGGCCCAGTGGCTGATCCGGGTGGTGGAGAACCTGCTCTCCATCACCCGCATGGGGGACGCCCAGGCCCGCATCACCAAGGAGCCGGAGCCCGCCGAGGAGGTGCTGGGGGCTGCGGCCCAGAAGTTCCGCCGCCGCTTCCCCCAGGTGCGGGTCACCGTCTCCGCTCCCGAGGAGCTGCTGATGGTCCCCATGGACCCCATCCTCATCGAGCAGGTGCTGGCCAACCTTCTGGAAAACGCCGCCGTCCACGGCGAAGCCGCCAACATCGCCCTGCTTCTGGAGGCGGAGGAGGGCTTTGCCCGGATCACCGTCCAGGACGACGGCCAGGGCATCCCCAAAAAGGACCTGGACGGCCTCTTTGACGGCCGCCTCAAGGCCCGCCGCCCTCCCGACGGGGACGGGAAGCGGAACATGGGCCTGGGGCTCTCCGTCTGCCGGGCCATCGTCCTGGCCCACGGGGGCAGCATCACGGCCCGAAACCTGCCCCGGGGGGCGGAGCTCTCCTTCCGCCTGCCCACCGCCGCTCAGGAGGTATCCATATGAACATCCGGGAAAAGATATTGATTATCGAGGACGAAAAGAGCATCGCCCAGTTCATTGCCGCCGTGCTGGACGGCCAGGGCTATGAGACCATCCAGGCCCGCACCGGCCGGGAGGGCCTTTCCATGATCTCCTCCCACTGCCCGGACCTGGTGATTCTGGACCTGGGGCTTCCGGATATGGACGGGCTGGACATCCTCCGCCAGCTGCGGAGCTGGTCCAGCCTGCCGGTGGTGGTGGTCTCCGCCCGGTCCCACGAGCGGGACAAGGTCACCGCCCTGGACCAAGGGGCCGACGACTACCTCACCAAGCCCTTCGGCACCGGAGAGCTGCTGGCCCGGGTCCGCACGGCCATCCGCCACACCCGCACCGCCAGCGGCAGCGAGGAGATTGCCCAAAAGGGCACCTACTCCGTGGGGGAGCTGGTCATCGACTACAACAAGCACCAGGTCCTGGTCCGGGGGGAAAACGTGAAGCTGACCCTCAGCGAGTTCCGCATAGTGGCGCTGCTGGGCAAGCACGCCGGGAAGGTGCTGACCTACGACTACATCATCAAGGAGCTGTGGGGCCCCCGGGCGGGGACCGGCAACCAAATTCTCCGGGTCAACATGGCCAACATCCGCCGGAAGATAGAGCGCAATCCCGCCGAGCCGGAATACCTCTTTACCGAGGTGGGCGTGGGCTACCGGCTGGCGGAGGGCGAGTGAGGCGGAGGGCGCAGAAAATTTACCCGCCTTTTTACATTTTTTTCTAAATCTAAGCAAACCCTTGCCGCCCTTGGCATTGCGGGGAAACGCCCTCCGCCGGGGCGGGAATTTTTTTGAAAATGTCGCAAAAAACACTTGCGCCCTCTATATCTTGTGTGATATGCTTGGCCCACTGCCAAAGTATTGTGGTAATCGCGGAGATGATTACTACTGATGGTATAATTTCTGCTAGGGGGATACAAATGAAAGTCATCAAGAGGAACGGCGCCGAGGTCTCGTTTGACATCACCAAGATTTTATCGGCCATCACCAGGGCCAATGAGAGCATCGACGCAGAAAAGCGCATGACCGCCATCCAGGTCCGGCGGATTGCCGAGTCGGTGGAGCTGGCGTGCCGGGAGCTGGGCCGTTCCCCTTCCGTGGAGGAAATCCAGGACCTGGTGGAATACCAGATCATGGCCCACGGGGCCTTCGAGGTGGCGAAGAATTACGTCACCTACCGCTATACCCGCTCCCTGGTCCGCCGGAGCAACACCACGGACGACCGCATCCTCAGCCTCATCGAGTGCTGCAACGAGGAGGCCAAGCAGGAAAACTCCAACAAGAACCCGGTGGTGAACTCCACCCAGCGGGATTACATGGCCGGCGAGGTCTCCCGGGACCTCAGCGAGCGGCTGCTGCTGCCCAAGGAGATTGTGGAGGCCCACCAGGAGGGCATCATTCACTTCCACGACTCCGACTACTTTGCCCAGCATATGCACAACTGCGACCTGGTGAACCTGGAGGACATGCTGCAAAACGGCACCGTCATCACCGGGACCCTCATCGAGCGGCCCCACAGCTTCGCCACCGCCTGCAACATCGCCACGCAGATCGTGGCCCAGGTTGCCTCCAACCAGTACGGCGGCCAGTCCATCTCCCTGGCCCACCTGGCCCCCTTCGTGGACGTGAGCCGGAAAAAGCTGCAGGGCATCGTGGAAAAGGAAATGCGGGAAATCGGCGTCACCCTGGACGAGGAGCGCCTCTCCACCCTGGTGGAAACCCGCCTCCGGGAGGAGGTCCGGGGCGGCGTGCAGACCATCCAGTACCAGGTGCTGACCCTGCTGACCACCAATGGGCAGGCCCCCTTCGTGACGGTCTTCATGTACCTGGGCGAGGCCAAAAGCGAGCAGGAGCGCAAGGACCTGGCCCTTATTATCGAGGAAACCCTGGAGCAGCGCTATGAGGGCGTGAAGAACGAGGACGGCGTGTGGATCACCCCCGCCTTCCCCAAGCTGATTTACGTGCTGGAGGAGGACAACATCCACGAGGACTCCCCTTACTGGTATCTGACGAAGCTGGCGGCCAAGTGCACCGCCAAGCGGATGGTCCCCGACTATATTTCCGAGAAGAAGATGCTGGAGCTGAAGGTGGATAAAAACGGCGAGGGCCACTGCTACACCTGCATGGGCTGCCGCAGCTTCCTGACCCCCTACGTGGACCCGGAGACCGGGAAGCCCAAGTACTACGGCCGGTTCAACCAGGGCGTGGTGACCATCAACCTCCCCGACGCGGCCCTGAGCTCCGGCGGGAACATCGAAAAATTCTGGGAAATCTTTGACGAGCGGCTGGAGCTGTGCCACCGGGCGCTGATGTGCCGCCACCAGCGTCTGCTGGGCACGCCCTCGGACGTGGCCCCCATTTTGTGGCAGTACGGCGCCTGCGCCCGGCTGAAGAAGGGCGAGCCCATTGACAAGCTGCTTTACGGCGGCTATTCCACCATCTCCCTGGGCTACGCCGGGCTTTATGAGTGCGTGAAGTACATGACCGGCAAGAGCCACACGGACCCCTCCGCCACCCCCTTCGCCCTCCAGATTATGGAGGCCATGAACGCCGCCTGCCGGAGGTGGAAGGCGGAGCACAACATTGATTTCAGCCTCTACGGCACGCCCCTGGAGTCCACCACCTACAAGTTCGCCAAGTGCCTCCAGCGCCGCTTCGGCATTGTGGAGGGCATCAACGACAAGGGCTATATTACGAATTCCTACCACGTCCACGTGACGGAAAGCATCAACGCCTTCGACAAGCTGAAGTTCGAGGCCCAGTTCCAGCATCTCTCCCCCGGCGGCGCCATCAGCTATGTGGAGGTGCCGGACATGCAGAACAACCTGGAGGCGGTGCTCCAGGTGATGAAATTCATCTACGACAACATCATCTACGCCGAGCTGAACACCAAGAGCGACTACTGCCAGGTCTGCGGCTGGGACGGGGAGATTCAAATTGCGGAGGAGCACGGCAAGCTGGTCTGGAAATGTCCCAAGTGCGGCAACACGGACCAGGACAAGATGAACGTGGCCCGGCGGACCTGCGGCTACATCGGGACCCAGTACTGGAACCAGGGCCGGACCCAGGAAATCCGGGACCGGGTGCTGCACCTGTAAGGCGGGGCTGCTATGTATTACGGGGAAATCAAGGACTGCGACGTCGCCAACGGCGAGGGCGTCCGGGTCAGCCTCTTTGTCTCCGGCTGCACCAACCGCTGCGAGCACTGCTTCCAGCCTCAGACCTGGGCCTTCGACTATGGGCGGCCCTTTACGGAGGAGACGGAGGCGCGCATCCTTTCCCTTCTCTCTCCCGGCTATATCAGCGGCCTGAGCCTGCTGGGGGGCGAGCCCTTCGAGCCGGAAAACCAGCGGACGCTGCTCCCCTTTCTCCGGCGGGTGCGGGCCGCGTACCCGGAGAAGAATATCTGGGCCTTCAGCGGCTTCACCTATGAGGAGCTGCTGGCGGAGGGCGGCTATGCCCGCTGCGGGGCCACGGAGGAGCTGCTGGCCCTGGTGGACGTGCTGGTGGACGGCCGCTTTGTGGAGGGGCTGAAGGACATCTCCCTCCGCTTCCGGGGCAGCTCCAACCAGCGGCTCATTGATTTGAACGCCACCCGGAAAACGGGGTGCGTCACCCTTCTGCCGGACCGGCGGGGATAACACAACCCGGACGGCGGCCCCGCCGCCGTCCAAACGGAGGTTTTTGCCATGGTGACAATGGCTCAGCGCCTGGAGGCGCTCCGCGCGGAGCGGGGAATCAGCCGCCCCGCCCTCTCCGCCGCCCTGGGCTTTCCCAAGACGGCCATAGAAAAATTTGAAACCGGGCGGCAGACGCCCACCCAGGAGCAGCAGCGGAAGCTGGCGGATTATTTTTCCGTCACCCTTCCCTACCTCCGTGGTGAGAGCGGCGACCCCGCCGAGGGGGAAAGCTGGCTGGCCGGGGGCCTGCCGGAGGAGGAACCCGTCCGGGCCCCGGCGGCCCCGTCCCTTCCGAAAAAGCCCCGCCCGGCAGCGGTACAGGAGGACGGCGCGGTCTTCGGCGCCCTGCTGAAAAGCCCCTCCTTCCAAGCCCTGGTCCGCTCCGCCGTGCTGGAGGCCCTCCGCTCTCCCGAGGGGCAGGAGCTTCTGGCCAAGGCCGTCCGGCGGGAGCTGGGGCGCAGGTAGGCGGGCCGCTTCCGGTCCTCCCGGCGGCTTTTCCGGGACTTGCCACATAAATACAGAGGAGGTCTCCCATATGGCGCTGCTCCACCAAATCGAGGCGGTTTTTCAGCTGGCCGTCCAATACGGCGTGCTGCTGCTGGAGTGCGCCGGCGTCGCCGTGCTGCTGGTGACGGCGGTGAAAAGCATGATCGGCTGCGTGAAGCACAGGCCCCACATCCGCCTGTACCTGGCCCAGGGCATTTCCCTGGCGCTTGAATTCAAGCTGGGCGGCGAGGTGCTGAGGACCGTCCTGGTCCGGGAAATGAGCGAGCTTCTCACCCTGGGGCTGGTGATTCTGCTCCGGGGGGCGCTGACCCTCATTATCCACTGGGAAATCAAAACCGAGGAGGCCCGGATGGACGAGGCCGCCGGGCATGAGAATCCCGCCTTGACGGAGGCGGGCCGGACGCTGTGACGGAGCTTTGCAAAACGGATTCTTTTGAATCCGCTTGACAATCATACGCTTTCTCAAACGATAACCGGGGGGGGGGCGCCAAGCGGGCGCCCCCCGGGTGAGTGTGGGCGTGTGAAAAAATTACCCAGTGGCGGGGGCAGCCGGTTTTAAGATTATATAGGG
>CATLJA010000112.1 GCA_949959305.1 uncultured Oscillibacter sp. | reverse complement strand
CCCGCTTGACCTCCTCGTCGGTGGCGCTCTCCGAAATGCCGAGTACCTGATAGGGATCGTTCATGTGTTTTTCTCCTGTGCTTCTCTCTTGTTTCCTCCGTCTCTGCGGAAGGTTCCCTCCAGCACCGCTTTTCCAACGCGGAAAAGGCCGGAGTAAAGGGTGGTCTCCAAAACCGGCGTCCATACGCCGAAGTCCCACAATTCAAAGGCGGTGGCCATCATATGGATAGAATGGTCTAAGGTGGCGGCGAAGCTCTCCCGGGCCTCTGCCGTCCACTCGCCTCCTGTCAGGCCATAACGCAGGGCGACCGGGTTATAGCTTCCCGAGGCGGCGTCCTTTTTCAAGTCGTCCGCCGCGTCCACCAGGTAGACCCACCGGCCCAGGTGGTAAAGCATCTGCTCCAGCACCCGCCGCCGGGTTGGATTGTCCACCGACTGGGCGGCCCCCTGCAGCAAAACGGCGAAGGTATCCGACGCCCGATCCACGGAAGGACAGCCCTCCCGCTCCAGCGCCGCCAGCAGGCCAAGCTGGCGGCGGGTGGATTCGTCAAACTCCGGCCGGGCCCTGGCAGCTTTCCGGTAAGCCCGCTCCAGGACGGCGGAGGCTCCCCGGTATTTCAAGCCGCGGAACCAGTCGTGGTCCTCCACGCCGTCCCGGGCCTGCCAGTAGGCCAAAATGACGCTTTCGTCCGCCGCCAGGGCCAGCGCCTCCGTACTCTCCAGGCGCTCCCGCCCGTGAATGGGGTGGGCGGCGCAGCGGCCATGGTGGAGGGCTCCCTCCTCTCTCTCCGAGAGGAGGATAGCCAGAAAAGTGAAGTCGTAGTTCAGGATGAACCGGGCCGCCGTTCCGTACCGCTCCCCCAGGGTGTGGCACAGGCCGCAGTAGGCCCGTCCGAAGCGTTTCCGCTCCTCCTCGGGAAGCTCCTGAGACAGCCTGACATAGCCGAACATCAGAACAGCCGGACGATGGTGAAGGAAAGCCCTCCCCTGGCCCGGAGGCGGCGGTCATAGGCGATGGCCCCCAGAATGCCCAAGACAAAGCCCGCTGCCGCTGCGGCGTACTGGACAGCCACGCTGGCGGTGACCGCCATGGCGGCGAGATAGCCCAGGAAAAACAGCGCCACAGGAATCAGGTAGACCAGGGCCACGATGCGGAGCATCTTCCCGGTGCTGCTCTCCACCACTACCTTTTGCCCGGGGGCTGCGCCGATGGGGTTCCGCGCCCGGGCGCGGACCGCCGCGCCGGTGACGCCGCATCCGGCGCATTCCTCGCAGTCGTGGCCGCAGGCGGATTTCCGGGGAACGGAAATTTCCGCGTGGCCGGCGTCCAGGATTCGTTCAACAGTCGCGATTTGTGTCATGGCTTCCTCCCAGCATGGGTATTATCCGGCGGCTCCGCCATCCGGCGGCAGGACCTCCGAAGGCGGCTCCTCCTCCGGGGGCGGCTCTCCGGCGTCCTCTCGGATGATGGCCTGAATCTGGTACTGGCCGCTGATGCCGATGTCGCCCTTGGTCACCGTTACCTCCGCCGGAATGGTGTAGGTGCCGGAGGCGGCGGAATAATCGTCCAGGTCCACCGTCACGGCGATATCCTCTCCCGTCAGGGCGGACACATCCGCCTCCGTGCCGAAAACCCTGACCGCCAGGCTGTCCGTCAGCAGTTCCACCCGCTTCCCCTCCGGCAGGTTCAGCCAGGAGATGTTTTCCGTATTCACCGTGGCGCTGGACATATCCTTATAGCGGATGCGCAGGGCGGCCCGGGTAACGCCGCTGACGTTGGTGCAGCCGTCCGGCAGGATAATGGGATAGCTGCTGGTGGTGTAATTTTCCGAGGCGGCGGCGCCCAGCTCCTTCAGCAGATCGTAGTCGCTCAGCTTCAGCGTTTCCACGTCCTTCAGCATGGTGGCGTCGCCGGAGACGGCGATGGTGGAGGGCTCGATAAAGTGCTCCGTGTTCTGTACGCGGCACCCGGGGGAGTCGATGAAATTCACCACCAAGCGCAGCTCCTTGGTAACGAACACCGGAAGGGTGGCTCGGATGTTCTCCACCGAGGAATAGATGCCGGACTTGTCCAAAAGCTGGCCGCTTTTATCGTAATACTGGAGCTCCAGATCCTTGGAAACCGTTTCTACCGCGCTGCTGCCGATGTCCAGGGTGACCTTGGCATAGCTGATGGGGTCGATGTCCTCCTGGAGGCCACGGACCTCCACCTCCGTGTGGGAGAGCTCCACCTGCCCGGCGGAATAGCTCTCCGCCACGTTGCCCACCAGCTCACAGCTGACGTCAATGGTACGGCTGTAGAGCTCGCTGACGTTCACGGTGGCCATGCCAAAGCTGGCGCCCTCCCGCTGGATGGCGTTGTTGCCGAATTTTGAGTCCAAAAAGTTGACGGAGTAGTTGACCCGCTGCTCCCCGGCGCTGGTTATGTCAAAGAGGCTGGCGGTCACCCGAATCTGGGAGCGGTCCAGGCTGCAAATCAGCCAGCGGGTGCCCTTCAGCTTCAGGTCAATGGTAAGGTCCGTCCCGTCCTCCACCAGCATCAGTCCCCGGTCCGTCAAGGTGCTCTCATATAAATACTCAATGGGAACGTCCAAAAACTCCCGGGTCTTGGTCTGGGGCGTGCCGTTGGGGCCGCTGGTCAGGTCGGCGTAGAGCCAGATGCCGGAGGCCACCAGGATGGACAGCAGCAGGTAAACGGCCCTGCGGCGTCCCGTTTTTTCGTTTTCCACCTTACGCACCTCCGTCCTTCCTGGAGCGCAGCAGGCCCGTCAGGCTGAATTTCTGCTTGTCCGTTCCCGGCTCCTCCTGCGGAAGCAGCTCGTTCCGCAGGAGGTTATCCAGGGTCTCCGGCTTCAAATGCCGTTTCAGCATTCCCCCGGCGGCCACGGAAATGGAGCCGGTTTCCTCCGACACAATGACCACCACCGCGTCGGAGTTCTCGCTCATGCCGATGCCGGCCCGGTGGCGCATGCCTAAGTCCCGGGAGAGGTTCACGTTCTTGCTCAGGGGAAGCATGCAGCCCGCCCCCAGCACCCGCCCGTGGCGGACGATGACCGCCCCGTCATGCATGGGCGCTTTAACAAAGAAGATATTTTTCAAAAGCTCGCTGGACACCGACGCGTCCAGCACTGTGCCGCTGCGGACCATGTCGTCCAGCAGAATCTCCCGTTCGAAGACAATCAGGGCGCCCGTGCGGGACTGGGACATCTCGGAGCAGGCCAGCACGGTCTGCTCGATGGTCTGCTCCAAAACGCTGGCGTTTTCCGTCCTGGTAAAGAAAGCCAGGATGCGGCGGCTTCCCATCTCCTCCAGAATCCGGCGGATTTCCGGCTGAAAGAGAATAATCAGGGCCAGCACGCCCACCTCCACCATGCGGCTGAGAAGATAGTAGATGCCCTTGAGCCCGAAGAGGTAGCTCAAAAGCAGCGCCGCCAGAAACACGAACAGTCCCTTCAAAAGGCTGGCGGCCTTGGTGGTCTGCACCAGGGTCAGCACCTTATAAAGCGCAAACGCCATGATGACAATATCCAGAACGTCCGTTGCCTCAATGGTCAGCAGATACCGGCCGATAGCAGCGGCCAGCTCTGTCAGCGTTACATTCATTTTTACGTCGTCATCCCTTTCTTCCGCGCCGCCGGGAGAGCGGCTGTTTCCGCCGAGAGAAACGTCAGGTCATGAATACTTTAGATTATATAGAATCCGGCGGTAAAAAGCAAGGTAAACCAAGGGAAAATTACCGGAAAATTCACGGTCTGTTCAGAATCCCCGTCCCAGAACCCCCTGAAGCGCCCGAAGCAGCCGGGCGACCTCCTCCGGCGTGTTGAAATCAGAGAAGCTGACGCGGACGGTGCCGGTGTCCAGCGTCCCCGCCGTACGGTGGGCATAAGGGGCGCAGTGAATGCCCGAGCGGACGGCGATTCCGCGCTCCGCCAGGGCGGAGCCAATGCTCTCCACATCTGCGCCCTCCGCCGTCAGGGACAGCACGCCCGTTTGGTTCCGAAGGCCCGGGGACGCAAAGAGCCGCAGGCCCGGCATGGACTCCAGTCCCTGCACGGCTATTTGGGTCAGGTGCTTTTCATGGGCCAGGATTTTATCCAGTCCGCCCCGGCGGACATACCGGATGCCGGCCAGCAGGCCCGCGATTCCCGGCATGTTGAGGGTTCCGGCCTCCAGACGGTCCGGCAGAAAGTCCGGCATCCTCTGCTGGATGGATTGGCTTCCGGTGCCCCCTTCCAGAAGGGGCCTGGTAAGCACGTCCTCCCGGCAAAGCAGCACGCCGGTGCCCTGAGGCCCATAAAGGCCCTTGTGTCCCGGCATGGCGGCAAAGGCCGCCCCCAGGGCGCCCATGTCCAGGGGAAGAACCCCGGCGGACTGGGATGCGTCAACGATGAAGGGAACGCCCCGGCTCCGGCAGATGGCGGCGATTTTCTCCACCGGCTGAATGAAACCGAAGACATTGGAGACATGGCTGCAAACAACGGCGTTCGTACCGGGGACAATGAGGCGCTCAAAGGCCGCCGTTACCGCCTCCGGTTCAAAGAGCGGGGCGGCGGCGACGGAAATCTTCGCCCCCAGGGCCTCCAGCGGCCGGGTGACGGCGTTGTGCTCATAGCCGGAGACCACCGCCCTCCCTCCCGGCGGCACCAGGCTCTTGATGGCAATATTCAGCGCGTGGGTGGCGTTGAGGGTGAACACCACCTGCTCCGGGTTTTCCAGGCCGAACAGCTCCGCCAGCTCCGTACGGCATTGAAACGCCGTGTCGGCGGCCCGGGCGGCGGCGGGATAGCCCCCCCGCCCCGGCGAGCTCATGGAGGCCAAGGCCTCCCACATGGCGGCGGCGACGGAAGCGGGCTTTTGGAAGCTGGTGGCCGCGCTGTCGAAATAAATCATGCCTCCACCTCCTGGTACAGGCCCTTTTGGAAGATGAATATTTGAACGGGGTCCAGGCCGTCCCTGTGGAGGGCGGTCAGGGCCTCCGGCAAATCGGAAACCGCTACGCGCACGGCGTAGGCGCAGCCCATATCCGTCAGGTCTCTGGGGGGCCGGAAGATATGGCAGCGGACGCCCGCCCGGCCCAGGGACTTCTGCATCCGCTGGGCGTAGGTTACGGAGCGGGCCAGGATGATATAGTGCTCCACAAACACTCCTCCTTTCTCTCCTATACTATGGGATTCGGAGTGAAAGGTGCCAGAGCATGAAAACGCCCCGCCGGAGGGCGGAGCGCGAAACGCTGTCTGGAGTATATGAGCTTTGCGGAGAAGTGGTCCCTCACACGGAACTGCCGGGAGGAAAATTTCCCGCAGCCTTATGAGAGATTCTCCGTTTTCTCTACCAAAACCACGGCGTGGGCCGCCATGCCGGAGCCGTTCCCGGTAAAGCCCAGCCCCTCCTCGGTGGTGGCCTTGACATTGACCCGCTCCGCCTCAATTCCCAAGGCGGCGGCAATATTCTCCGCCATTTGAACCTTGTAGGGAGCCACCTTTGGCGCTTGGGCCAGCAGCGCCGCGTCGATGTTTGCCACAGCGAAGCCCATCTTCTCCAGGAGGCGGCCCACCTCTCCCAGCAGCTTCAAGCTGGAAATACCCTTGTAAGCCGGGTCCGTGTCTGGAAACAGCTTCCCGATGTCCCCCAGCCGGGCGGCCCCTGTCAGGGCGTCCATGACGGCGTGGACCAGCACGTCCGCGTCGGAGTGACCCAAAAGACCCTTTTCCCAGGGAATTTCCACGCCGCCCAAAATCAGCTTCCGTCCTGGAACCAGGCGGTGTACGTCGTAGCCGTGACCTACCCGCAGATTCGTCATCGTCCTTCCTCCCGGGCCCTCACAATGGCCTCCGCCAAAATCATATCCAGGGGCGTGGTAATTTTCAAATTCTCCTCCTCACCCTCCACCAGGAAGGCCACTTTGCCCAGGCGCTCCACGGCGGAGGCGTCATCGGTAACGGGGGCTTCCCGCTCCAGGGCGGACTGGAGCGCCGCCTTCAAAAGACTGGCCTCAA
>CATLJA010000111.1 GCA_949959305.1 uncultured Oscillibacter sp. | reverse complement strand
TACCGCGGCGGTGAGAATGTCCTCCAGGGCCTGTTCCAGCACCCGGAGCTCCGCCTCCGCCGTGCCGGAAAAGCTGAGCCCTTTCTCGTGGAGCTCCCGGGCGGACTCCTGGATGTTCAGGGCATGGTCCCCGATGCGCTCAAAGTCACCGATGGCGTGGAGCAGCCGGGAGACGGTGTGGATGTCCTCCATGGAGAGGCCGTGCTGGGAAATCTGCACCAAGTAGCCGCTGAGGCGGTCCTCGTAGATATCCAGCTTGTCCTCGCTTTCCAGAAGCTCCGCCTCCAGCTCCCCGCTATACTTACTGAGCTGGGACAGGGAGGCCAGCAGACTCCTGCGGGCCAGGGCGCCCATCTCCCGGGTCATGGCGGCGCACTCGCTGACCGCCGCGCCGGGGGTCCGCAGCAGCAGGGGGTCCAGGAAGGCGAAGGGAGGGGTCTTGTCCTCCTCCTTGACAGCCGCCCGCGCCAGCCATTCCAGCTGGCGGGAGAAGGGCAGCAGCAGGGCGGTGGTGCAGACGTTGAAGACCGTGTGGCACAGCGCCACGCCCACGGCACCCACAGTGGAATCCATAAAGGTGAAGTGGAACAGCAGGTTCCCGCCGCAGAAGACGATAAGGCCGACGGCCGTGCCGATGATGTTGAAGGCCACATGGATGACGGACACCCGCTTGGCCCCCCGGGAGACCCCGATGGAGGAAATCAGCGCCGTGACGCAGGTGCCGATGTTCTGGCCCATGATGATGGGGATGGCCACGCCGTAGGTGATGGACCCGGTGAGGGCCAGGGCCTGCAAAATGCCCACGGAGGCAGCCGAGGATTGGATGATTCCGGTGAACGCCGCGCCCACGGCCACGCCCAGCAGGGGATTGCGGAAGGCCGTCAGCAAATCGGAGAAGCCGGGCAGCTCCGCCAGGGGGCTGACGGAATCTTTCATCATCTCCATGCCGGACATCAAAATGGCGAAGCCGATGAGGATGCGCCCGATGTCCCGCCGCCGCTGGCGTTTGGACCCCATAATCAGCAGGATGCCCGCCAGGGCGAAGAGGGGGGAGAAGTTCTCCGGCTTCAAGAGGTTCAGCAGGACGCTCTCGCTCTCGATTCCGGTGAGGGACAAAATCCAGGCCGTCAGCGTGGTGCCCACGTTGGAGCCCATGATGACGCCAATGGTCTGGCCCAGCTCCATCACGCCGGAGTTTACCAGGCCCACCAGCATCACCGTCACCGCCGAGGAGGACTGAACCGCGATGGTGATGCCCGCCCCCAAAAGCAGGCCCTTCATGGGGTTGGAGGTCATGCGCTTGAGCAGCCGCTCCAGCCGCCCGCCGGCCATTTTCTCCAGGCTCTTGGACATGGTGGTCATGCCGTAAAGGAAAAAGGCCAGACCGCCGCAAAGGGTGAACAGGGAAAAAATATCCATAGGCTTTCCTCGCTTCCGCGTCCGCGCCCAGGCGGACGCTCCATCTTATGTGACGGTCCCATTATATATGTGGAAGACAGGCGCGGGGAATCGGCGGATTCACCAAAACGCAAATTTTGCGGAAAATTTTAGCGTTCCGCCCAAAATTATTTTATTGCATTGTCGGTTTCGCTGGTTTTCTCCTTCTCAGCCTCTGGTATCCAGGGACAGCGCCCGTAGAAGGAGGTCATGGAGCGGATTTCCTCCGCCAGCTCCGGCGAAGCCTGGCCGGGCAGGAGCCGCCAGCGCCAGTTGCCCTCCGCCACGCCGGGGATGTTGACGCGGCTTTCGCTGCCCAGGCCCAGGTAGTCCTGCATCTGCGCCACAAACAGCTCCGCCACGCTGCCCTGGCCCGCCCGGAGCAGGGCCAGCCGGACGCTTTCCGCCCCGGACGCGCCCAGGTACTTCTCGGCGAAGTCCCGCTCCCGTTTCGGGGCGGAGGCATACCACCCAGCGGCGGTGTCGTTGTCGTGGGTGCCGGTGTAGCAGACGCAGTTGGGCTGGTAGTTGTGGGGCAGGTAGGCGTTGGCGGGGTCGGAGAAGGCGAATTCCAGCACCTTCATCCCCGGCAGACCGGACTCCTCCCGAAGCCTGTGAACGTCCTCCGTCAGAATGCCCAAATCCTCGGCGATGAAGGCGATGCCCTGGAACCAGGAGGACAGCACCCTCAGCAGGTCCATGCCGGGGCCCTTCTCCCAGGAGCCCACACGGGCGGTTTCGGACCCGGCCGGGACGGCCCAATAGCTCTCCAGGCCGCGGAAGTGGTCGATGCGGATGACGTCAAAGAGCCTAGAGGCGCCCTCCACCCGGCGGATCCACCAGCCAAAGCCGTTGCGCTTCATGGCGTCCCAGTCGTAGAGGGGGTTGCCCCAAAGCTGGCCGTCCTCGGAGAAATAGTCCGGCGGAACTCCCGCCACCTTGGAGGGCCGCCCCTCTCCGTCCAGAAGGAACTCCTTCCGCTCGCTCCACACGTCGGCGGAGTCCAGGGAGACGTAGATGGGCAGGTCGCCGATAAGGCTCAGGCCCAAGCCGTTGACGTAGGTTTTCAGCGCCGCCCACTGGGAGAAGAACCAATGCTGGACGCAGGTTTGGAAAGCTGCTTCTTCTGCCAGCTCCACCCGCCAGCGCTCCACGGCCTCGGGATCGTGGCGGCGGAGGCCCTCGTCGGGCCACTCAAACCAAGGCAGATCCCCAAAATGCCGCTTGGCGGCCCGGTACAGGGCGTATTCCCGGACCCAGGGACGGCTTTCGGCAAAGGCGCGGGCGGCCTCCGCCGCCTCGCCGCTGACCCGGGAGAAGGCTGCCCGCAGCAGGGGCTCCCGGCTTTTTTTCAGTGCGCCGTAGTCGATTTTATCTCCGGCGGGGACCCGGGCGGAGGCCAGCTCCTCCTCTGTCAAAAGGCCCTCCCTGGCCAGCAGCTCCAGGTCGATGAACAAGGGATTCCCGGCGAAGGTGGACTCGCTGGTATAGGGGGAGTCTCCGGCCCCGGCGGGGCCCACGGGGAGAATCTGCCACCAGGACTGGCCCGCGTCCTGGAGGAAATTGGCGAAGGCCCGGGCCTCCGCCCCCAGGGAGCCGACGCCGTACTCCGACGGGAGGGAAAAGATGGGCAGGAGGATGCCTGCGGAACGCTTCATAAAAAAACCTCCATGTAGTGTAGTGTACCCCCTCATTGTAAAAAAACGCCTCCCGGTTGTCAAGAACAACCGGGAGGCGGGAAGCGTCCAGGGGCGCGGTTAAAAGGAGTCAGATGAAGAAAAAGAGGCCGAAGCGCCCGGCGGCTGGAACGGTAAGGGCTTTTGGGGAATCCTAGGGCCGCATGCATGCGCAAAAACAGCTGGCCGCTCCCGCGCGGGCCAGTCCCGCCCTTCCCTTCCGGCGCGTCCGGCAGTATAATGGACTTGTTTGCTGGTTCCCCTGGAAAACAGCCGCCTTCCCGGCGGGCATCCGGCCGTTCAGCGCAAAAATACGCCCGTTCAGGACGGAGGGCTTGCCCCGGGGACCAGCTTCTGATACGGTAGAGAAGGTGATTGACATGCTCCGTTTTGCCCTCTGCGACGACGAACCTTATATGCTGGGCCAGCTTTCCGCCCAGGTGGAAGAGTGCCTGGAGGGGCTGGGCTGCCGGGAATTTGAGCTCCGCCGCTTTCCCACCGGGAAAGCCCTGCTGGAAGCCGGGGAACGCTTCGACCTCGTCTTTCTCGATATCCAAATGGAGCCGCCGGACGGCCTGGAGACGGCAGAGGCCCTCCGCCGCCGGGGAGACGGGTGCCTGGTGGTGTTTTTGACGGTGCTGCGGGAGCGGGTTTTCGACGCCTTTGAGGTCCGGGCCTTCGACTATCTGGTGAAGCCCGTGGAGCCCGCCCGGCTCCGGCGGACCCTGGAGCGGGCCCTGGAGGACCTGGAGCGGCGGCGGACCAGGGCCCTGCTGGTCCAGCGGGGAACCGCCCGGGAGGTGATCCCCCTGGACGACCTTGTCTACTGCGAGGTGCTGGGGCGGAAGGTCTACCTCCACATGGCGGACGGCGGCGTTCTGGACTACTACGACAAGCTGGCGGACCTGGAGCGGCGGCTGGGAAGCGGTTTCTTCCGCTGCCACCGGAGCTATCTGGTGAATCTGGACCGCGTCCGGGGCTGCGGCGGCGGGCAGGTGCGCCTCTGCGGAGGCGGGACCGTCCCCGTCTCCCGCCTCCGGGAGGAGGAAATGACCCGGGCGCTGCTACGCCGCATGAAAGAGCGGGGTGAATGAGCATGGATTGGTTTACCGCCTGCCTGAACGGCGCTGCCCTGGCCGCCCAGGGCCTTCTGCATATGGCCTTCCTGTGCCGCCTGACGGGGCGGCGGGCCCGGGCATGGTACTTCGTCCTCTACCTCGCGCTGCTGTCCGGCGTGGAGGCAGCCTTCCGCGCCGCTGGGTGGGGTGCGCCCGGGGCCGTGGCGGCGGCGGCGCTGGCCCTGTACGGCATAAGCCGCCGGGTCCTGAAAAACCGGCCTGCCCGCTCCTGCACGGCGGCGCTGCTGGCGGTGTATATCTACCAGCTCTCCTCCGGCATGGTGAACTCCCTGGAGGCCGCAGCCTTCCCCTATGTGCCCAAGGGCCTTCCGCTGTACGCGCTGATCGTCTTGGCGGTGCTGGCCTCTCTGGGGCTGTGCGGGGCCTGCTATGTCCTGGTGCTGCGGCTGGTGCCGCCGGAGGAGGACGGCCTGGAGCTTTTGCCCCTGCCGGGCCTGTTCTTCTTCGCCGCGGAGCTGTATATTCTGGAGACCGCCTACAGCCGCGCCGCCGTCTCCCCGGAGCCGCCGGGGCGGCATCTGGCCCTGCTGGTTCTCCAGGCCCTGGGGCTGGCGGCCCTGCTGTGCACGCTGTACGCCTGCCGCCGGGCCTGCCGGGGCCTCCGCGCCCAGGCGGAGCTGAACTCCCTCAGCCAGTCGGTGCAGGCACAGAAAGCCTATGTGGCCGAGGCGCAGGCCCGCTACGAGAGGACCCGCGCCTTCCGCCACGACCTCCGGAACCATCTCTCCGTTCTGGACGGACTCCTCTCCGCCGGGCAGACGGAGGAGGCCCGCCGCTACCTGGGAAAGCTGGAGGCGGCCTCCGGCGCCCTGGCTCCACCCTGCCGGACGGGAGATGCGGCGGTGGACGCGCTGCTGGGGGAGAAGCTGGCTCTGGCGGAGGCCAGGGGCATCCCGGCGGAAATCTCCCTGCGGCTGCCGGAGGACGGCGGGCTGGACAGCTTTGACCTCTGCGTAATTTTTGCCAACGCCCTGGACAACGCCCTCCGGGCCTGCGGCGAGGCGGAGCCCTTTCTCCGGGTCCGGGGGGAGAGGCAGGGGGATTTCTACCGTCTGGAGTTTGAAAACGCCTGCGCCGCCGGACCGCCGCCGGAGCCGGGGACGGGCCTTGCCAACATCCGGGCGGCGGCGGAGAAGTACCGCGGGGCCGCAGTCTGGGAAAAAACCGGCGGGCGTTTCCGCCTGGACGTACTTTTGAACATCTCAGGACGGAGAAACGGCAGCTCGGGACAAAGCCCTTGAAAACCGGCCCGAAAATGCTACACTGGGCCCAGGAGGCGTTTGAAAAATGCCGAAACGCCCGGCAGCCGGGTATTTTTCCGGTTTCGAGCGTTCCCTGAGAAAACCAGGAAGGAGAGATTCCCATGATTCCAATTTCCACCGCCGCTTCCAGGCCCGCCGCGGCACCCGCCGTCCGGGAGGCGGAGCGGGCCGCCGCAGCCTCTTCCGTATCCGCCCCCGCCGCCCGGGGCACGCTGAAACCCGCCCGGGACGAATACGCTCCGGAGGAGAAGCGGGAGCCCTATGGCCGTTATTGGCTTGGCAGGGACGAAGACGGCGGCCCGAAAATCTATTTCGACGACCCGGAGGCGGACGGAGAAAACCCGGCGTCCCCCGAGGCGGCGGGACCTCCCAAAGCGGAGGAGCCGGAGAAGGACAAGGAGCCAGCGGCCCCGGGGAAGCCCGCCCCGCCGGACAGGAGCGGCAAGGAGGAGAAATGCACCGCCGACACGAGATCGGAAGAGCGTCGTGGAGGGAAAGAGTGTAGGTCTCGGTGGTCGG
>CATLJA010000110.1 GCA_949959305.1 uncultured Oscillibacter sp. | reverse complement strand
CCTCTACATAGAGGGGGACAATCTGGAGGTTTTGAAACTGCTCCAGACCGCCTACTACCGCAAGGTGAAGATGATCTACATTGACCCGCCCTACAACACGGGGAACGATTTCGTCTACGCCGACGACTTCGCCGACCCCCTGGCCCGGTACAGGGAAGTCACCGCCCAGACCACCAAGTCCAACCCGGAGACCATGGGCCGGTTCCACACCAACTGGCTGAACATGATGTATCCCCGGCTGAGGCTGGCGGCGAACCTGTTGCGGGATGATGGGGTGATTGTAATCTCTATTGATGACGCAGAAATTGACAATCTAAAAAAACTCTGCAACGAAGTTTTTGGAGAAGAGAATTTTCTTGCTTGTTTGATTTGGGAGAAAACCCGCAAAAACGATGCTCGGTTCTTCTCAATAGGACACGAATACATCCTTGTTTATGCGAAAAGCGAAACAACTTTAAGAGAGAACAATGTCTATTGGCGAGAAGATAAGCCTGGTGCGCACGAAATGTATAGAGAATATGAACTATTGCGCACAAAATACGGCGATGACTTTCCTGCCATGGAGAAAGAACTCAAAGAGTATTATGCTAATCTACCCAAAGATCATCCAGCAAAAAAACATTCTCGTTATAATAAAATTGATGAGCATGGTATTTGGCGTGACCATGATATTTCTTGGCCCGGTGGTGGTGGCCCTAGATACGATGTTATTCACCCTGTTACAGGGAAACCATGTAAGGTTCCCCCAAGTGGATGGCGCTTTCCAACTCTGGAGCGAATGCAAGAAATGATCGATAATGGGTTGGTAGTTTTCAGAGAAGACCATACTGAGCCGCCGATTAGAAAATCCTACTTAGTCCGTAAAATGGGCCGTCTTTCGGATGAAGAAAGTATTGGAAAACAGGTTATGGGCACCTACTTTTACCGTAGCGCCCTTCAAGCAACAAACGAAGTGGCTGATTTGCTAGGGCCAAGAGTCTTTGATTACCCAAAAGACCGCGAAATACTTATGCGCTTAATTGGATACATGACATCTGCACAAAACAACGACATCATCCTCGACTTCTTCTCCGGCTCCGCCACCACGGCCCACGCCGTCATGCAGCTCAACGCCGAGGACGGCGGGAACCGCCGATACATTATGGTTCAGCTTCCTGAACTCTGTGACGAAAAAAGTGAAGCGTTCAAAGCGGGCTACAAAAACATTTGCGAAATTGGAAAAGAGCGCATTAAAAGGGCAAATTTAAAGATTTGGAATGATTGTTTTTCTTCTGCTGCCCTTGATTTGGGGATGATTCTTCTTGATAAAGAATTAGAAGATGAGATGGGTAAAAGCGCAGAAAAGAAGATGGATAATGCAGAGTCTTTGGATGTGGGCTTCCGGGTATTCAAGCTGGACAGCTCCAACCTGAAAACCTGGGACGCCGCCCCCATCGACCCCCAGGCGGGGGACGTGATCGGCGAGCTGGCCAACCGCATGAACGCCATGATCCACCGGGTCAAGCCGGACCGCTCCGACCTGGACATGGTGTTTGAGGTCATGCTCAAGCTGGGCGTGCCCCTGGACTTCCCCGTGACCGAGGTATCCGTCAACGGCAAGACCGCCTACAGCGTGGGGGAGGACTGTCTGCTGCTGGTGTGCCTTACCCCGGACATCCAACCCGAGGACGTGGAGCAGATGGCGGAGTACGCCCCCGCCAAGGCGGTCATCTCCCGGGACAGCTTCGCCGACGATACGGCGATGGCCAACGCCTGGTACATCCTGCGGGACCGGGGCGTGGATTTGAAATTGGTGTGAGGTGTTTGAAATGGATAAAAAACTGTTACCTAGGAACTTTTTCCGGGATAATCCACTGGACAAGATGTCCGCCCCGCTCATCGCCCATTTTTCTATGACGGCGGGCTTTGATGAAAAACTTCAGAATGCGATATGGGATATTCTGGAGGGAGAGATCGAGCCCGAGCGCAAGGCACGGATCGAGGAGGAAAAAGCAGAGATCGCCCGGCTTGAAACGGGTGACGCAATCGTCAAATTTATTCGAAATGACTATGACATCGCCAACCGTGAAACGCTTTGTAAAAAGATTCTGACCATGCAGGCGGAGGTGCTGCCACCTCTGCTGCGCCGTTTCCAAACCAGCTTTCAGGACAGCGTGACGGAAACCACCGTATACATCCTTGGCCATGCGGAGCGGGAGTATGTTGACCAGCTGATTGAGATGTATCCGGAGATCCGGAACCCTTACGCCCAAAGTATGGCCTGTGTGGCGCTGGGCGTTCAAGAGCGGGAGGACACACTTCCGCTTCTGCTGCGGGAGTATGAGCGGTTAAAGAGACAATACCCGGAGGAAAGCTATTGCCAAGGGCCGTTGCTGGCGATCTATATTCTGTATGGAAAGGCGTAGCCCGCCATGAAACTGAAATTCAAGGATCAGGATTTCCAGACCGCCGCCGTGGAGGCCGTGGCCGGCCTGTTCGCCGGGCAGGAGCGCAGCCGCGCCACCTTCTCCGTCATGGATGAGGGCCAGCTCCCGGATCAGACCAGCTTCGGCCCGGCGGAGCTGGGGGTGGGCAACGTCCTGCGGCTGACCAACGAGGCACTCACCGCCAATATGCGCGCCGTCCAGAAGTGGAACTTTCTGCCCATGACGGACAGCGCCGCCTCCCGGCAGTTCTGCGTGGAGATGGAGACGGGCACCGGGAAAACCTACGTCTACACCAAGACCATCTTCGAGCTGAACCGGCGGTACGGCTTCACCAAGTTCATCGTGGTAGTGCCGTCGGTGGCCATCCGGGAGGGCGTGTACAAGTCCTTCCAGGTCACGCAGGAGCACTTTGCCCTGCAATACGACAGCGTGCCCTGCCGGTATTTCATCTACAACTCCGCCAAGCTGTCCGACGTGCGCCAGTTTGCCGCCAGCGCCAACATCGAGGTGATGATTATCAATATTGATGCATTCAAAAAGGCGGAGAACATCATCAACCAGGCCCAGGATAAGCTGAACGGCGAGACAGCCATGGGCTTTATCCGGGACACACACCCCATCGTCATCATCGACGAGCCCCAGAGCGTAGACAACACCCCCAAGGCCAAGGAGGCCATCGCGTCGCTGAATCCGCTGTGCGTGCTGCGCTACTCGGCCACCCACCGGGAGAAGATCAACCTGCTCTACCGCCTGACTCCGGTGGACGCCTACCAGATGGGGCTGGTGAAGCAGATCGCCGTGTCCTCCAACCAGGTGTCCGGGGGCTTCAACCAGCCCTATGTGCGCCTGCTGTCGGTGTTCAACGAGAAGGGCTTCCGGGCCAAGGTGGAGATGGACGTGAAAGGCAAAACCGGCGCCGTGACCCGGAAAGCGGTGACGCTGAAACCGGGGGACGATCTGTTCCTGCTGTCCGGCGGGCGGGAGCTGTACGAGGGCTACACTGTGGCAGGCATCGACTGCACCCCCGGTTATGAGCACATTGAGTTCGGCAACACCCAGGAGGTGGCGCTGGGCAAGGCCATCGGGGACATTGACGAGAACGTGGTGAAAAAGGCCCAGATCCGCCGAACGGTTGAGGCCCATCTGGACAAGGAACTGCGCTATATGGGGCGGGGCATCAAGGTGCTGTCCCTGTTCTTCATCGACAAGGTGGACAAATACCGCCACGAGGACGGCACGCCGGGAATCTACGCCGAAATGTTCGAGGACTGTTACCGGGAGCTGATCGCCAAAGAGAAGTATGCCCCCATCCGGGAGCGGTTTTCCGCCGACGTGTCCAAGCTGCACAACGGCTACTTCTCCCAGGACAAAAAAGGCCGCCTGAAGGATACCAAAGGCGATACCCAGGCGGACGACGACACCTATAACACCATCATGCGGGACAAGGAGTGGCTGCTGAGTTTTGACTGCCCCCTCCGGTTCATTTTCTCCCACTCCGCGCTGAAAGAGGGCTGGGACAACCCAAACGTGTTCCAGGTCTGCACGCTGATCGAGCAGAAATCCACGTTCACCTGCCGCCAGAAGGTGGGGCGCGGCCTGCGGCTGTGTGTCAACCAGGCGGGGGAACGGGTGGAGGACCGGGACATCAACGTCCTACATGTCATGGCCAACGAGAGCTTTGCTGAGTTTGCTGCCACGCTGCAACAGGAGATCGAGGACGAAACTGGCGTAAAGTTCGGGGTCCTGAACCTGAGCCTTTTTTCCGGCATGGTCTACGAGGAAAAGCGCCAGGAGGAGCGGACGGTCACGGCGGAGCAGGCCCAGCGGGTGGTGGAGACCCTCAAGACCACCGGGGCCATCGATGAGGGCGGCAAGGTCCATCCTGCCACCAAGGTGGAGGAGATTGTGCTTCCCCCGGAATTGGAGGAAGTGCGGGAAACCGTCCGGGCGGCAGTAGAACAGAAAGAGCCCGTTACAGCCCAGGCCCTCGTTGGTACAGTCTACACCGCTACGGTGGTGGAGGAAAAGACGATCTCCTACGACGATGCCCAGGAACTGTTGGAGCACTTCCAAAAGAAGGACTATATCACCCCGACTGGGAAGATCAAGGATACCATGAAAAACGCCCTGAAGGCGGGGACGCTGGAGCTACCGAAAAAGTACGAGGCCGCCCGGGGCCGCTTTGAGGCCATCATCGCCAATGCGGGCCGGAAGCCGCCGGTGCGGGACGCTTCCCGGGATGTGACGGTGTGCCTGAACAAGCAGGTGATGCTCTCACCGGAGTTTCTGGAGCTGTGGGGGAAGATCAAACAGAAGACCACCTACCGGGTCAGCATCGACACCGAGGAACTGGTGAAACGGTGTGTCAAAGCCCTGCGGGAGATGCCGAAGCTGCAAAAGACGAGGTTGGTCTCCCAAACAGCGGATATCCACCTGGAGCAGGCAGGTGTCTCCCACACCGAACGAGAGACCCGGTTCACGGATGTGGACAACGCCTACCGGGTGTTGCCCGACCTGATCACCATCCTCAGCGACGCCGCCCTGCTCACCCCCGCCACGGTGAACCGCATCCTGTTGGAAAGCGGACGGTGCGGCGACTTTCTTAATGACCCGGAGCTGTTTTTGGAAAAGGCGTCGGAGATCATCCGGGACAACCGCCACGCTTTGGCCATTGACGGTATCCGCTATCTCAAACTGGAAGGCGAGGAATATTATGTCCAGGAGATCTTCGACTCGGCGGAGCTGCTGGCTAACCTGGACCGCAACGCCGTCAAGGTAGAACACAGCGTCTATGATTACATCGTCTACGATAGTACCACCATAGAGAAGCCTTTCGCCCTGGCGCTGGATCGGGATCCGGATGTGAAGATGTTCTTCAAGATCCCGGAGCGGTTCAAGATCGAGACGCCCATCGGCACCTATAACCCGGACTGGGCAGTATATCTCACTCGCAACGGAGAGGAGAAGCTGTATTTTATTTTGGAGACCAAGGGAACGACCAATCTGTTTGACCTTCGCACTCCAGAGCAGCTCAAAATCCGCTGCGGGAAAAAACACTTCAAGGCGCTGGAAAATGGCGTGGAGATGCAGGCGGTGAAAAACTGGAGCGAGTTTAAAGTGCAAATATAGAGTTAAATATCATATTTTAAGTACAAGAGGGCGGCAACCGAAGATATATCGGTTGCCGCCCTCTTGCAGTGCTCTGAACGATTATTTTGTTGTTGTCCCTGTGCGGGGGGACCCTTGCGGCTCTAAGGGTTCTCTATGGAGTAAGGGGCTAAAATCGATTTTTTGAAAAATTGCTTTTTATCGTTTGGCTCAATGGTGTGGCAAAGCTGGACAAGCTAAACGGTGCGTGACATTACTGTGATCTGAGTAATTACATCCCGGAGACGGTCACCGCCCATGATATATTCTAATGCTTCATCCGCGGTGTCACATACCTTTTCCGTTTCTGGACAATTGGCTTGGTAAATTGTTATTTTGCGATTTGTGCCATATCGTATCACTCCATAGTGGATTCCTTTCCAAATAAACTCAACTTCTCCGCCCCAACGCATACACTCTTTAAAGTCACTGATAGTTGAGAAATTCAGGCTTCCGTTGTTTGGTACATATAAAATGTCTCCCATTGTTTTTCGTCCTCCATATTGTTTGAATTCCGGTGCTCCATCGGGATAATTAATAGGAGACTGCGGTTCAGGATGTCCATCTGGGGTGTCCCATCGTATTTCA
>CATLJA010000109.1 GCA_949959305.1 uncultured Oscillibacter sp. | reverse complement strand
CATGGATCGCCTGCTGGCGGCCTTCGCGGAGAAGGGCGTCCAGGTGGAAACGGAGTAAGGCAACCCATATGCGGCATCCCGCAGGACAGGAGAGAACGACCCATGAACTCAGCTTTAGACGCCCACTGCTGGGCGGAAATCGACTTGGACGCGCTTGTCCACAACTTTCGCCTGATTCAGGAAAAGGCGGCGCCCGCCGCGGTCTGCGCCGTGGTGAAGGCAGACGCTTACGGCCACGGGGACCGCGTCGCAGCCCGGACCCTGGCGGAGGCGGGGGCGGCGTGGTTTGCCGTCAGCTCTTTGGCGGAGGCACGCCATCTTCGCCGGAGCGGCATTGAGCAGCCTGTTTTGATTTTGGGCATGACCCGCCCGGAGTGCGCCGGGACGCTGGCGGGGGAGGGGATTACCCAGGCGGTCTACAGCCTGGAGTACGCCCGGGCGCTGTCCCAGGCGGCGGAAGCCGCCGGAGTGGCGGTGGAGGGGCATTTGAAGATTGACACCGGCATGGGCCGCATTGGCTTCGGGGCCTGCCGGGATTTTGAGGGGGCTGTGTCCGGCCTTCTGGAGTGCCGGAGGCTGAAGGGCCTCGCCATTACCGGCGCGTTCCAGCACTTCTCCGCAGCGGACTCCCTGGCGGAGGATGACCGGCGCTACACCGAGGGACAGTACGCCCTGTTCTGCCGGGTAGTGGAGCGGCTGGAGGCGGCGGGGCCGCTGAAAACCGTTCACTGCTCCAACTCCGCCGGACTGGCGGTCCATCCGGAGTGGAGCCGGGACATGGTCCGGGCGGGGGTTATCCTCTATGGCCAGGACCCCAGCGCCGAGGTGGCGTTCCCCGGCCTCAAGCCCGTCATGGCGCTGAAAACCGTGGTCAGCCAGGTGAAGGAGCTGGCCCCGGGGGACTGCGTGGGCTACGGGCGGCGCTATACGGCGGACCGGCCCCTTCGGGCGGCCACTGTCTGCTGCGGCTACGCCGACGGCTATCCCCGGTGCCTGTCCAACCTGGGCACGGCCTCCATCCACGGCCGTCCGGCCCCGGTGATTGGCCGGGTGAGCATGGACCAGATTGTCCTGGACGCCTCCGCCGTGCCGGAGGCCGCCGCCGGGGACGAGGCGACGCTGCTGGGGCCCGCGCCTGCGGACGGCTTTGCCCGGGCGGCGGAAAAGGCGGGGACGATTTCTTACGAGCTTCTCTGCGCCGTGGCCCGCCGTGTGCCCCGGATCTACCTCCGGGGCGGCAGGGCCGTGGAGGTGCTGGACTATCTGGACAAGGAGTAAAGAAGCGGGCTTGACGGCCGGAAGCTTCCATGCTATCATCGTTTTCAATAAGCCCTGTCCCCGGAAAGCGGTTCTGACCGGAGGACCCGGATTTCATATCTGCCGATCTGGCGGCGAGGAGCATCCGAGCCGTAAGAGGAGGGAGAAGGCTGCGGAGAGGAGTTTCCGCGGCCTGTTGCGCTGTGGTTTCACGCTCCCTCCGCCGTCCGGCGGAGGGGCATTATTTTTCGGAAAAGGAGGGATGCTGTATGGAGAACCGCGTCGCTGTCCTGGCGGTCATCGTCCGGGAGGCGGATTCCGTGGCGGCGCTGAACGCCCTGCTGCACCAGTATGAAAGCGCCGTTGCCGGGCGGATGGGGGTGCCCTGCCGGGAGCGGGGAATCCGCCTCATCAGCGTGGCCCTGGACGCGCCTGCGGACGTGATTTCCGCCCTGTCGGGAAAAATCGGGCGGCTGCCCGGCGTGACGGCGAAGACCGTCTACGCCCCTGCGGACGCTTAAAGAAAAATTGTTGGAGGAAACGACCATGAAAGCCTTGAAAACTCTGGCCCTGGCCTTGGCCCTGCTGCTGGCCCTGAGCGCCTGCGGCGCGATTCGCGGCGGCGGCCCCACGGAGGTGACGGGCGGCTCCGCCCCCCGGGAGGAGGAAAGCGGGAACGTCCCGCCGGAAGCGCCCGAGGCCCCGGAGGATATGCCGGACGCGGATTACCCTCTTCGGATAGGAGCGCTGAAGGGCCCCACCGCCATGGGCCTGGTGCGGATGATGGAGCGGCGGGGGCCCGCCGCGTCCGTCTATTTCTGGGACTTCCAGCTGGCGGGTTCCGCCGACGAGCTGACCCCCAAGCTTATCAAGGGGGACCTGGATATTGCCTGCGTCCCCGCCAACCTGGCGGCGGTCCTCTATAACAGGACGGAAGGGCGGATTGTCACCCTGGCGGTAAATACCCTTGGGGTCCTCTATATCGTGGAGAACGGCGGGGAGACCGTCCAATCCCTGGCGGACCTCAGGGGCCGGACGCTTGTGGCCGCCGGGAAGGGCTCCACGCCGGAGTTCGGCCTGCGCTACCTGCTGGAGCAGAACGGCCTGGACCCGGACAGGGACGTGAGCGTCGACTGGAAGTCGGAGCATGCCGAATGCGTCGCCGCCCTGGCGGCGGGGACGGCGGATTTGGCGCTGCTGCCCCAGCCCTTCGTCACCGTGGCCCAGGGGAAGCTGGAAAGCCTCCGCACGGCCCTAGACCTGACGGCGGAGTGGGAGGCGCTGGACAACGGCTCCGCCATGATTACCGGCGTGGCCGTGGCCCGGCGGGAGTTCGTGGAGGAGCACCCGGAGCTGACGGATATGTTCCTGAAAGAGTATGCCCTTTCCGTGGACTGGGTGAACGGGAACACCGCCGATGCGGCGGAGCTGGTGGCCGCCAGCGGCATTATTGAAAGCCCCGCCGTGGCGGAGAAGGCCCTGCCCCGCTGCAACATCGTCTGCCTCACCGGGCGGGAGATGTTCGAAAAGCTCTCCGGCTACCTCCAGGTGCTGGCGGAGGCGGATCTGGAGTCCGTGGGCGGCGGGCTTCCCGGGGACGATTTCTTCTATGGGGCCTAAGCTCCGGCCCTGGTCCGTGGCCCTCTGGCTGCTGGCCTGGCAGGGGGGAAGCATGGCCCTGGCGGCGGCTTATCCCGGCGGAGGGCTGCTGCTGGCCTCGCCAGTCCGGGCGGCGGCGCGCCTTCTGGAGCTGCTGCCAAGTCCCGCGTTCTGGCGGGCGGTGGGAAACTCCTCCCTCCGTATTTTCGGGGGCTTCCTGCTCTCCTGCGCCCTGGGGGCGCTGCTGGCGGCCCTGGCGGCGGGGAGGCCATGGATCCGGGAGCTGCTGGCTCCCCCGGTGGCGGCGGTGAAGGCGGTGCCCGTGGCCTCCTTCATCATCCTGGCCCTGGTGTGGCTGGATGCCGGGTCCCTCTCCCTGTTTATCTCGGCCCTGATGGTTTTCCCTCCTGTGTACCTCAACGTGCTGGAGGGACTCCGGGGAACGGATAAAAAGCTTCTGGAGCTGGCCCGGGTTTACCGGATTCCCCTGAGGCAGCGGATATGGGGAATTTACCTGCCCCAGATCCTGCCCTATTTCCGTTCCGCGGCCTCCCTGGCCCTGGGCCTTTGCTGGAAGGCGGGGACGGCGGCGGAGGTCATCGGCCTCCCGGCGGGAACCGTCGGTGAGCGGCTGTACGCCGCGAAAATTTATTTGCAAACGCCGGACCTCTTTGCCTGGACCGCCGTGATTCTGATTCTGGCGGCAGCCTTCGAGCGGCTGTTCCTGGCGGCGGTGGACGGCCTGGCCGGAAAGGCGGGACAGTGATGGAGATTTACGTGGAAGGGCTGTGCAAGGCTTACGGAGGCAGGCCCGTGCTGACCGGGCTGACCGCCGTCTTCCGGCCGGGAATTACATGCATCGCCGCCCCCTCCGGGACAGGAAAGACCACCCTGCTCCGCCTCCTGCTGGGGCTGGAGCGCCCCGACGCCGGAAGCATCCGGGGGCGGACTGCCGGTGGTCCGCCGTCTTTCAGGAGGACAGGCTGCTGGAGGGGCTGTCCGCCGCCGGGAATCTCCGCTTCGCCCTGGGGGAGGTTCCCGGGGAGGCGGGGCCGCTGCTGGCCCGCCTGGGCCTGGAGCTTTCGGACCCCAAGCCCGTCCGGGAGTGGTCCGGGGGCATGCGGCGGCGGCTGGCCCTGGCCCGGGCCCTGCTGGCCCCGGGAGAGGCCCTGGCCCTGGACGAGCCCTTCACCGGCCTGGATGGGGAGAACCGGGCCCGGTGCCTGGAGCTGGTCCGGGAGCGGGCTCGGGGACGGCCGGTGCTGCTGGCCACCCATGATTTGACCGGCCTGGAGGACGCGCCGGCGGTGCGCCTGGGGGGCGGATAGGAGAAAGCTCCGTCGGAGGGCGGAGTTTTTTCTGTTTTTATTGGAAATGCACTTGAAAACCGGGTGGTTTTGCCGTACAATATACGCCGAATCCAACGCCGCCTTTTAGGAGGAACCGATATGCGCGTCATTACAGGCTCCGCCGGGGGCCGCCGCCTGCTGGAGCTGGAGGGTCTGGAGACCCGCCCCACTACAAGCAGGGTGAAGGAGGGCGTCTTCAGCGCCCTGCAGTTCGACGTCGGGGGCCGCCGGGTGCTGGACCTTTTCGCCGGAACCGGGCAGATGGGCATCGAGTGCCTGAGCCGGGGGGCCGCCTCCGCCGTCTTTGTGGACCGGAGGAAGGATGCGTTCGAGCTGGTGAAGAAGAACCTGGACCTGACGGGCCTCCGGGACCGGGCCCGGGTCGTGAACGGGGACTCCCTGGCCTTCCTGGCCGGGACAAAGGAGTCCTTTGACCTGGTGTTCTTGGACCCTCCCTACGCCTCCGGCCTGCTGGAGCAGGCGCTGGAGAGGCTTGCCGCGCCGGAATTTGACATTCTGGCTCCATATGGTATAATCGTAGCGGAACATCCGGCGGAGCGCCGCCCGGCCATTCCGGCGGGGTGCCGCCTGCGGAAGACCTACCGCTACGGCAAGATTGCCGTCACCCTCTTTTGCCGGGAGGGAAACGAATAGAACGAGGAAGCCGCCCATGAGAACAGCCATCTGCTCCGGCAGTTTCGATCCCATCACCCTGGGCCACCTGGACGTGATCCGCCGGGCCGCCGGATGCTTTGACCAGGTATGGGTCTGTGTCAGCCCCAACGCCGAGAAGCGCAACCAGATGTTTACCCCGGAGCGGAAGCTCCAAATGGTCCGGGCCGCCGTCGGGGACCTTCCCAACGTGGAGGCGGAGCTCTGGCCCGGCCTGCTGGCGGACTTCGCCAGAGAGCGCGGAGCCTGCGCCATTGTCCGGGGAGTCCGCAGCGTGTCGGACTTTGACGGGGAGTATCAAATGGCCCAGATTAACCGGGAAATCTGCCCGGGGCTGGAGACACTGCTCCTGCCCGCCAGCGCCCCGTACCAGCATTTCAGCTCCTCCATGGCCCGGGAGATGATCCGCTACCGCCAGCCGCTGGAGAAGTATTTGCCCGCGCCCGTTATTCCGCTTGTGGAGGAACTGACAGAGAAAGAGGGAGGACTGCACCATGGCCAATGACATCAACCGCCTGATTGATATGATCTACGAGCGGATCGAGGACGCCAAGGCCCCCGCCTTGAAGCCCAGCATGAGCATCGTGGACCGGGACGAGCTGCTGGACCTGTTGGACGAGCTCCGGGCCCAGCTGCCGGCGGAGGTCAAACGGGCCCAGGAGCTGCTGAGCGCCCGGGAGAAATTCGTGGAGGACGCCAAGCGGGACGTGGAGCGCATGATGCGCCAGGCGGAGCTGGAGGCCAAGACGAAGATATCCGAGAGCGAGGTCATGTACGCCGCCCGGGAGAAAGCCCGGCAGATTGTCACCCGGGCCGAGGAGCGCTCCCGCCAGCTCTACCAGGTGGCCAACAGCTACGCCGAGGACGCCCTGGCCCGGACGGAGGAGGCCGTCCAGGCCGCCTTGGATGAGGTGAAGCAGTCCCGGGTCCGGTTCCGCACCACCTCCGCCGCCAAAATGCAGGAACAGCGGCAAAAATTAGAAAAACAGGGCGCCGGAGATGAAAACTGAGTTATTTCCCGCTAACAAAAGTTTGGCAAAATCGACGAAACTTTTTGAGGAATAAAAGCGGCCGACGCTAGATGTGGAGAAAAACTGAAGAAAGAACGCCCGCAGTCGCAAGATATTGCGACTGCGGGTGCTTTTTTTTGCGCGGAAATTGGGAGCGAAAAAATAGAACGAGTGTTTTATTTTTTAGGATTTTGGAGGAAAACAGAGAATTTTGGAGAAAAGGCCCTGTTTCCTGTCGAAAAAAAATCCTTGCTTTTCGGTGGTGATTTCCGTATACTAGGTAACACGGG
>CATLJA010000108.1 GCA_949959305.1 uncultured Oscillibacter sp. | reverse complement strand
CCAGGACGCCGCCGCCGTGCTCCTCGTAGACGGCCTTCAGTTCGCCCAGCTTCTGGGCGTCGGTATCCTTGACTTGGGAGAGCTTCCCGTCGGCGAGATTGTCCAGAAAGTTGTATCCCGCTCTGAAGACGCCCTTGACTCCCTCGACCATGGCCGCAGCCTCCCCCCGGATACCGCCGCCATGGGCTTCATAGACGGCCTTCAGGCCGTCCAGCTTCCCGCCGGTGAGGCGGTTCAGGATATTGAATCCAGCTTCGTCTATGCTGCGGAGACCCGCCATAGTGGCTGCCGCCGCGCCCAGGACGCCGCCGCCGTGCTCCTCGTAGACGGCCTTCAGTTCGCCCAGCTTCTGAGCGGCGGTATCCCTGGCCTGGGAGAGCCTTCCGCCGGTGAGACGGTCCAGAAAGCCGAAGCCCGCGCTGAAAATCCCGCTCACGCTTTCAGCCGTCACCGCCGCGATCCCCCGGACGCCGCCGCCGTGCTCTTCGTAGGTGCGCTTCATGCTGTCCAGCTTTTCCCGGACGGCGGTATTCGCCGCGTCCAGGCCGGACCCGATTACCCTGCCAATCGTGCCCAGGATGTCCTTCGCCGTCTCCAGGCCCTCGCGGAGCTTCCCTCCAAAGAAGCCCAGAAGCGCGTTAACGCCGCTGCGGAACCACTCGCACTTGTTGTAGAGCAGCACCAGGGCCGCTATGAGGCCAACAATACCTATAACCACCCAGGCAACCGGATTTGCCAGCAGAGCCGCCGTGAAGCTCCAGACGGTCCCTATCAGCGGCGCGAGTGCGCCCCGGGCCAACAGGAACCCCGCTTTCAATATCTTGAACGCAGAGGCCGTCTTGGTAATCGCGAGGCCCACGCCGCCGACGACCGTAAGCAAGGTGCCCCCTACGAGGAGGAAGCCGCCCACCGACAGGGTGACGAGCATAATGACCTTGACCAGTTCCTGATTCCTCTCGATCCAGCCGGAGACCTTGGTAAGTACCTGCTCCCCCCTGTCCATAAGGTCATTGACCGCCGGAAGAAGGCTTTCTCCTATAGATTCCGTAACATTATGAATGCGCTGCTGCAAGCGTGCAAACCGTTCCGGCTCCGTCTCCTGGATCGCGGAGGCCATATTTTGCGCGACATCCGTACCCTGGCCCATTGCGCCGTAAAGGTTCAGAATATTGTCCTGCAAATCTCCGGTCTTGGAATACAGCAGATCGATAAGGGCGACGGCCTCGGCGTCGCCGAATGCCTTCTGCAGCTCCAGCTTCTCGGCGGCGTCCACGGTCTCGCCGAACTTGCCCGGAGCTGTCCGAGGATTTCCGGCATAGACAGGAGCTGGTTGTTGGCGTCCAGGAAGGAGAGGCCCAACGCCTCGCCGCCCTTCGCCGCCGAGCGGAGGAAGGCTTTGTACTTTGTACCGGCTTCCGCTCCTCCCATGGTCGCTTGCAGCATACCAAGGATTGCAAGCTGTTCCTCCAGGGGCACGTTTGCCGTGGCAGCCGACGCGCCCAGGCTCTGGATGCCCTGGGCCATGCCGGAGCCGGACGTTTTGAACGCCCGGACGCTCTCCGCTATTCCGGCGGAGAACATTTCCCCGAACTGGATGTCGGTGAGGCTGTCATAGTATCCCTTGTAGATACCGTAGCCGGAGGCGAACAGAGAGGTCATTTCCGCTGCCGTGGCCTTGGTGGCTTTGGCAGTGAGGGCCGCAAGGCCGGTGAACTCGGCGACGCCCTCATCGGACAGGGAGGAAATGCCGCTCTTGATGTCGTACGCCGCGCTGATGAAGTCCGCTTTCGTCGTTCCCGCCCATTGGTCGGAGAAGTTCCGGGCCGCGCCCTCCAGCGCATCCAGATTCTCCACGCCCAGGGAGGCCAATTCGCCCAGCGCACGCCGGGTTTCGAAAGTGGCTTCTACCGGCGCGAGCACCGCGCCGGTGATTTGAGCGCCCGCCTCCTGCATCGCCGCGCCCGCCTTTACGAACCCGCCGAAGGTCTGGCCCAGCGCGTCCAGCCTGGACACGTCCGCGCCCACCTTGGAGGCAATACCGGCCATAGGGCCGGAAAGGCGGTCCACCAGGTTCATCACAAGAGACAGCTTGAAAATAGATTCCAGGCTCACGCCGCGTTCACCTCCTTCACGGCGAGAACACCTCGCTGACCGCCCTGGCGAGAATGTTCTTTTCCAGCTCCTGCACCACCCGGGCCTTTGCCACATAGTCCAGGAACTCGCCAATGTCTCGAATTTCTTCCGGGTCAAACCTCTCTAAGAGAGGCGGAGGGAGAAAACGGTAGATTTCCAGGAGTCCCGTCTCTATCGCGTTTTCCCGTATCCCCGCGACCTTCTCCCTTAGAGTTTCTTCAAATTTACCGCGTTGGTCAGGCCCAGGATGTCCGTGAGCTTGCTGCCGATCGCAATCGCCACGCCGGGATACAGCTCCACGTCGGCTTCGAGACGCTTCTTGTCTTCATCCACCACCGCGTCCAGCATAAAGCGCTTGCTGGCCTTGGAGGCCCCAATCTGGGACAGCGTTTTGACATAGCGGTCATAGCTGGCGATGCTGGGCCGCTTGAAGTGGTAGCTCAGCTCCGCCTCCGTCTCGTCGTCCTCAAAGACGGTCATGCCCAGGCTGTAGACCTTGCCGTACTTCGCCCGGAGCTCCGCGTCTCTGTCCGCCTTGGCGGTGGAATTGTTTTTCAAATCTTCCATGGTGTTGTCCTCCGTTTTCTCAAATAACCTGTCCCGCCGGTCAGGCCGGTTCCACGCCGTCCGTCACAATACCGCCGACAATCATCATATCGATGTCCACGGTCAGGCTCTTGTCGCCCTGGGCGGCCTTGTGGGTGCGCTTAATGAGCTTGACCTTCTTCAGCTCGTCCATATGGGTCTTCTCTCCTTCGTTGGCATAGGAGACGACAATGGAAGGAATGGTCAGCTTATAGAAGGGTGTGCCCTGGGATTTGCACCAGGCCAGGAACTCCTCATAGTCGTCCCGCAGCAGGGAGAGCTTCCCGGACGCCTTATAGTTTCCAGTGCCATAGCCCCGGGGGCGGTGGCCGTAGCCGTAGGATTCCTCCATGTCCAGCTCGTCGTCGTAGCTGACCTCCTGCACGACGAGGTCCAGGCCGGGGAACTTGACGTCCACGTCGCCCCAGTCGTAGTTCTTGCCGTTTACCTTGAGGCTCATAGGTCTTTATCCTCCTTTCCTCACGCGCTGATGGGAGCCCTGCCCAAGTCAATTTCAATCTCCCGGATATAGCCCCGGGAAAGATAGCGGATTTTAACCCGCATGGTCTCGTCCTCCAGGAAGGTCTTCTCATGGCCCTCCAGGACGGTGATCTCATAGGAGCTGATCTCCTTGTTTTCCACCATGCGGTCCAGAGGGACGGCGATAAACTTCGCCCGGGCCTCCAACTCACCCTGGATGTCCGTGAGGTCAATGTCGTCGTTTTTGAAGAGCAGGGCCTTCTTCCGGGTTTCCCGGACAATCTTGTTCCGAACCCGCACATCCTCGGCGTAGCGGTAATCGCTGCCGTCCGGCGACATCATCTTCGTATGGTAGACGTAGAGGTCCGGCAGTCCGTCGTACTCCCGGAAGGTGAGGTAGCCCGCCAGGTCCAGAAACTCAATGATGGTATTGTCATAGCCTGCCGGGAGCAGCTGCGGCGTTATTCCTATCTGAACCGCCAGTTCTGTCTTAGTCATGTTTTGATCCACCAGAGCTTTTGCCACCAGCTTTCCAAACGGGGTCAGCCTGTTACTAGCGATCTTCATCGCCGCCCTCCTTTCTCAGAGTCTCTTGGAATTACTTCCTGGCCGTCTTCGCCGCCAGCGCCAGGGACAGGGCGATTCCCGCCACTGCCGCCGCCCGGAGGATGGGGTCCGGGGCCCGCGCCATCACGCACGCCGCCGCAGGGCCCAGCGCCGCCAGGCATGTCAGCCCGAACCAGAACAGAAACTCCGCCGCCAGGTCTCGGAACCGCGCCGCCGTCCGCCTCACGCCCTCCAGCCGCGCCGCCGCGTGGGCCGCTTCCAGCTCACTCAGGATGGTGTCCAGGGCAAGGGAGGCGTCCCAGGACTTCTCAAAAGCCTCCTCCTGGCCGGGGCGGGACTTGAAGGGACTGTCCGGGGAGGCGAGGCGCTCCCGCCTCTCCCGGAGTGTATCCCGCCGGGCCTTCCGCGCCCACGCCCAGGCTTCTTCAATTTTTTGCGTTCTTTCCATGCGCTGCTCCTTTCCTATCCCTTCCTGGGCTGGTATAATGGACCCATGGGCTCCTGCCCGGGGAGGGGGTGAATACAATGTGGTACGATACAGAACGCCAGCTAAGGAAATGCCCGTTTGGGCACATCGTTCTTGATTATGCTAGAATGCTTAGTCTTCCCGATGCAAAATGGGAGCTCCGCTACGTGCATATCTCGTCTTCGGAACTCTCCAAACAGATAGCGCTCTGAATGAAAATCCGAAACATACCCAAATGACAGAGACGCAGGAAGACCTATGTGACGTGGGTGGGCTTGATGCAGAAGAGGCTGAACTTGTTGCAATGTACCGTCTTTTGCCGTGCTATGTTCGGGAGGATATATTCGATCAAGTACATTGCCTATATCGTAAATACGCTGAACGCAAGAAGGAGTCTATCTACTGGACATACAAAGAAGACAAAGGCGGAAAAAGCGCTCCCGTCGAAGACCGTAAAGTCGAGGACGGAACCGCTTGATTTTTGCGCCTGCTTGGGTAAATTTTTGCCCGAATTTCTGTAGAATTCATCACGCTAAAGTTTCGCCGCATTGCATGGCCTCAAACCCTTGAAAATAGGGCAATTCTACAACTTAGCTTTTTTTGCGAATTTGTAGAATTCACTACGTTAAAGTATTTCTTAAATTTGTAGCCGCTACGGCATGTCGCCCGCCGCGCCGGCGCTCGACCGTGAACAGCTGGAACGCTTGCGCCCGTAATGCTTGCGGTCCGCCGCGCTCGCGCGTGCGCACCCGTGCACGATTATTTGTCACGCTTTGCCCCTTGCGCTTTTCCCGCCCCTTTGCTATACTGTCCTCACGGGCCACGAAGCCCACGCCTTCTTGGTCTGCTGCTGTGACTTCCGGGGCGTGGCCGAGCGGCCCGCTTCAATTCCTGCCCGTCCCTGCCATCAAGAAAAGCCCCCGGATTGCCATTTTTAAGCGGTTTTCCGGGGGTTTTCCTGTTCAGCCGGGTCGCGATGCCGCCGCGCCGCGCCACCGCCGACGTGCGGCCTCCAGCGGCCCCTGGGCATAAGAAAAGACGCCGACCGCCGTCGACGCCCTTTCCGCCCAGGATAATTGAGAATGAACTTTGCAAATTGAACTTTCCCGCCCTAGTTGCGGCGGTTTCCCGTCCTTCTTCACGGGTTTTCCTCCACTTCCCCCGTCAGTCCCGTCGTATCCCGGATTTCTCAAATACGTTGTCCCCTTACAGCAAATGCTGGGCATTTGCCCCCTTACCGCGCATTAAGGGAAGTCAGGAGAAGTGTTAAATTAGGCCTTGTTTGAAAAAAGTCTAAACGCCCAAAACGGCGGATCTTTTTCCGCCACTCTGCGTTAAATTTTCTTGCCGGGCGTCAGCCCGTCCGCGAAAATTTGCCTTGATTGGCGAAAAAATTTCTCACCGTTGGGCATTCCGCCAATTTTCAAACAAGGCCTAAGAAAAATTATAAAAATAACCCAGAAAATCCGGCTTGTCAATCACATAAAATCGCCGTCCCCCTGCCGCCGCGTCCAGGAGCGCAGGGGCGGGGCGGCTTTTCCTACGCCTTATCCGGCGGCCAATAGAGGGCCGCGCTCAAATCGTTGACGTTGGTGCCCGTGGGCCCGGTAACAATCAGTCCCCCCGCCCGCTTCAGCGCGTGATAGGAGTCGTTCTCCTCCAGCACCGCCGGAATTTCAACTCCCATGGCCCGGAGAACGTCCCGGGTTCCGCCGTCCACATAGCCTCCCGCCGCGTCCGTGGGTCCGTCGGTGCCGTCGGAGCCCACGGAGAACAGGGCCGCTCCCTCCGTCCCCGCCAGGACGGGGGCCGCCGCAAGGGCCAGCTCCTGGTTCCGGCCCCCCTTTCCCTTCCCGGTGATCCTCACCACCGTCTCGCCGCCTAAAATCAGAGCCAGCGGCTTTCCCTCCTCCCGCTCCCGCAGCAGGGCCTGGGCCAGGGCCTCTCCGGTTTTCCGG
>CATLJA010000107.1 GCA_949959305.1 uncultured Oscillibacter sp. | reverse complement strand
TCCGGTATTGGGAAGAGTACATGATAGCCAAAATCGCCAACTTGGAGTACGCCCTATTCGGCCCGAACCTGGAAGAAGGGCACACCTCATGAAAAAGGGTCTCTCTCACCTTGAAACAGAGTACCCCTGCGCCAGCTACGGGCCCGGCCAATGCCACACCTGCCGGACCCGCCATTGGTGTATCTGTGCTCTAAGTTACAAGCTTGCGCGCACTTTTCATCAAATGCTTTTCGGTTCTGTAGGATGCAGACAAAAGGACGGGGAACACCCCGCCGGACAAATTCCGGGAGGTATTCCCCATGAGCATCTTGCCCCATGCGCTGGGCGGATATCAGGCGTTCTTCTGCGCGGTAGCGATGGCCTCGTCCTCCAGGCTGTGGGTCCGCAGGCAGTTCAGCCAGAGCCTGCACCCGGCGGGATTCAGGTGGACGCCGTCAAAGTTCAGCTCCTTGGGCAGAAAGCCGTCCCCGTCGGTGAGGCAGGCGGCCACGTCCAGGAAGTAGCACTGCTTCTCCTGGGCCAGAGCCTGGATGACCGTATTGTAGTCAGAGATACGTTCGTTGTTGACGTAGGTCTTTTTTGCCTCCTGCACGGCGCTGACGGGAGGGATGGACTGGAGGACGATTTTCGCCTCCGGGTGGTCCTCCCGGAGCCGCTCGATGAGCTTGGCGTACTGGCTGCGGTAGGTTTCCGTTTTGGCCCAGCCCAGCTCGTTGACGCCCAGCATGACGTAGATTTTATCGCACTCCTGCTCCGCCACCGCATCCAGCAGGGGAACCGCCTCCCCGCTTTTGGTCTCGAAGTTTTTCTTGGAGAACACGGATTCCACTGTGGCCCCCACGGCGGTGTAGAAATGCCCGGTTTTCAGGCCGCTGTACAGGAAGAGGCCCTCTGTCCGGGAGTCCCCCAGGAAGACGGCGCCGTCGAAGTATGTATCCTCCACCGCCTCCGTCTCCGGCAGGGGGCAGGGCAGGGACTCCGGCTCTCCGCCGGGCTCCGGCGGGGCTTTGGCCTTTGGCCCCGTTTCACTCCCGGCTTTCAAGGCGGCGGGGGCCGCCTTATAGGGCGCCGGCTCCGCCGCTTCCGCCAGGGGGGAGCTGACCGCTACGCCGCCGGACGCGCCGGTGGTCAGCAGAAGAGCCGCCGCCGCCAGGGCCGCCATCACGCCGGGCAGGCGCTTTTTGCGGTCCGGTTTCCGTTTTCCCATAACCTGATCCCTTCCTCGCCTGTCGTTATCCCGCAGGGCGCGGGAAATCCTCTCTCTATATTATACGCGAAAACCCTCGAAAAAAGTCGAAACAATTTGTTAAAAATTTGGTGACAAATTGTCTCCGGATTTCCAGCTCCGTCCAGTATACGCGAGGCCGCCCGCTCCTATGCCGGAATCAGCCCCGGAGGCTCTCCGGGTATTCCCCGCTCTCGTGGAGCTTTCGCAGGGCCCGGGACACGGACTCCCGGTCCTCCCGGTAGGTCATGCCGAACCACTGCCCGGCGGAGGAGAGGAGGGAGACCTTCAAGGCTCCCCGCCGGAGCTGGCCGTCCACCATCTCGGGCAGAAGCCGCTCGGCCCGCAGGTCGTCCCCGGCGGAGCGGAGGAATTCCTCAAAATCCCGCCGGAGAACAGGGAAGATGGAAGGCATGAAGCCCCAGAAATTCATGGACACCACCGCCTCCGGGTCCAGGGGCCGGTCCGCCCCCAAATCCCGCAGGGAGCCGTCGGCGTAAAGCTGAATGTTCCGGGTCTCCCGGACGCTCTCCAGGAAGCCCTCCCGTCCGGCACACAGCCCCCGGGTGACGGTTCCGTGGAGGCTGGCGGTGTTTTTCAGGAGATAGCCCACCATGGCGGCGCACCCCTCCTCCGGCAGGCGGCGGAGGGCTTGAGCCATCTGGCGGTACGCGTCAAAGCCGTAAAAATCGTCGGCGTTGATGACGCAGAAGGGCTCCCGCACCGCGTCCGCGGCGCAGAGCAGGGCGTGAACCGTGCCGAAGGGCCGGGTCCGCTCCTGAGGAATGGAATAGAAAGCGGGGATGGAGGAGAAATCCTGATAGGCGTATTCCACCTCTACGGGGCTGCCGTCCAGGGCGGTCCGGCGGGAGAGGTAGCCGCAGCAGTTCTCCATCATCTCCCGCATATCCGGCTTGATGATGAAGACCACCTTGCGAAAGCCCGCCCGGAGGGCGTCGTGGATGGAGTACTCCATCAGGATTTCTCCGTGGGGGCCGATGCCCTCCACCTGCTTGTTTCCGCCGTAGCGGGAGCCGAGGCCCGCCGCCATGATTACCAACGAAAGTTTCATATCCGCGTTCTCCTGTCTGTCCGCCGGGCGGCGCGGCCCGGGACGGTCGTTCTTTCTGTGCTGCCCCGGTCAATCCTTTCCGCAGCGGAAAAGCCGGGCTTCGGCGGTCCAGGCCCAGAGGCCGCCGGGGAAATCCCCCGGGTCCGCCGGGAGGACGAGATGGTTGGTGAAACGCCCGGGATAGGCTTCCACCGCCAGAACCAGCTCCTCCGCCTCCAGAGGGCGGGGGAGAAACAGCGACAGCAGCGCCCCGGGAGTTTCCCTGCCCCTGACGCGCTTTCCCGGCGCGGTCAGGGCGCAGTAGGGCCGGGGGTCCCGGAGGCCCACCTGGGATTTCTGCGTGACGATTTCCGTCCCGGGCCAGCGCTCCAGCGCCCCTAGGAGAAAGGCCCGGACCGAGGGCAGGGCCTCCGGCTTCCGGGCGAAGAAGTCCTCCGCCAGCCGCAGGGCTTCCAGGTCCATCACTTCACCGCTTTCTGCTCCAGGCTGTACAGCCCCGCGCCGATGGCCGTGGCGAAGGTGGCCCGCTCCGGAATGATGTAGCGGATGCCATAGAGCCGCTGGAAGTTTTCAAAATTGGGCTTGGCCTGGGACAGGGTGGTGACGGAGCCGGTGAGGACCACCGTGTCCGCGCGGCAGCACTGGCAGGCCAGCACCGTCATGGTGCCGATGGCCTGAAGCACCAGGTTCACCGCCCCGGCGGCCAGGTCGGCGGGAGCGGCGTCCTCCGAGAGGTTGCCGAAGTTGGCGGCGGTGAGGGTGGGGTCCAGGGTGGCGGCGGGGTCCGGCGTGATGTCCCGGATGGTCAGGTCCACTTTGCCAAGGTCCCCCTGCTCGGCCAGTTTTTTAATCTGGCCGAAGCGCTCCATGTCCACCAGCTTCCGGCAGAGGCCCCCCAGGGTGCCGCCGCCGATGCCGCTTCCGCAGAGGTGCCGGACGCCCCGGCCCCGCTCCGCCCAGAGAAAAGCGGTGCCGGTGCCCATGGTAGCCACCACGGCCCTCTCCTGGCCCGACATGGCCAGGGCCCCCGCGCCGCTGGCGGAGAATTCGTCCACCTTGCAGGTGGGCAGGCCGTAGATGTCCCCCTCCACATAGGAGGCCCCCACGCCGGTGAGGACCACCCGGCTCACGTCCGCCAGGGTCAGCCTGTTTCCCGAAAGATAGCTGCCGAAAGCCCCGTAAAGGCTGGTCAGGGGGTCCTCCGCCTGGACCCGGAGGGTGGAGAGAAGGGTCCCGGTGTGGTCCAGGCCCACAATTTTAGTGGTAGTGCCGCCGATGTCGATGCCGAGAATGGTTTTCATAGCGCGTCCTCCTGAGCCGCCCCGCCGCCGCGAGGGAAAGCGGGCATAATCTCTTTATTCATTATGGGACATGCGGCGGGAAATGTCAACAGACTTGGGGTGAAGTGCCCCCTGTCAAGTAGACAAAACAGAGAAAAAAGGCAGGGGCTATCAGAAGATGGTCTCTGTTCTTATTTGCCTCCAACAGCCAAAAATTCCACAGGTGTCATACAGCCAAGTCTTTTCTGATATCGTTCACAGATGACACAGATTTTGAGTGGCTGATGATCGATGCCAGCCATGTCTAAAGTACATGCCGACGCCGCTGGCGCACGGGGCGGAAATCAGGCGATGGGCCGCACAAAAGGGGGCTCAACGCCAAGATACATTTGGCCGTGGATGCGCATGGTATGCCGGTGCGATTCTTTATTACCTCTGGTGCCACAGTGGATTGCACAGCTGCAGCGCGGCTGATTGAGGGATTCCAGGCGGAATACCTTCTGGCGGACCGGGGCTATGACACAGACGCAATCATCCTCAAGGCTGTTGACGAGGGCATGACGCCGGTCATTCCGCCTGGAAAAAACCGAAACCACCTGCGGGAATACGACGAATATCTCTACAAACTCCGCCATCTCGTTGAGAACGCTTTCCGGCTTCTCAAAAGGCGGCGCGGTATTGCTGCGGCGCTGCGCTAAAAACGCCGCTTCCTTCGCTGCTGCTGTCCAAATCCGCTGTATTGCTATTTGGCTCCTTTTTTATTGACAATACTATCTAGTCTATTGGTACGGCTTCTTAACTTTTTCCTACCTGTGGTCCCTTTTTTGTGCTGTCGCTCAATCTGGGGCAGTTCATTCTCTCCGGGGGCCCCGCCATTTGCCGGTTTGTCAGTCCTGATCCTCCGCCCAGGCCATGGCGCAGCGTACGGCCCGCCGCCAGCCCTTCAGAAGCTCCTGCCTCCGCTCCTGGGAGACGGCGGGAGAGAAGGTCCGCTCGCAGGCCCAGTTGCCCTTGAGCTCCTCCTGGTCCTGCCAAAAGCCGGAGGCCAGGCCCGCCAGGTACGCCGCCCCCAGGGCGGTGGTCTCGATGCACCGGGGCCGCTGAATCCGGACGCCCGACAGGTCCGCCTGGAACTGCATGAGGAAGTTGTTGGCGCTGGCTCCGCCATCCACCTTCAAGGCTCCCAGAGCCAGGCCGGACTCCTCCTTCATGGCCGTCAGAAGGTCGTTGGTCTGATAGGCCAGGGACTCCGTCACCGCCCGGATGAAGTGCTCCCGGGTGACGCCCCGGGTCAGGCCCGTCACGGTTCCCCGGGCGTAGGGCTCCCAGTAGGGGGCCCCCAGGCCCACAAAGGCCGGGACCACGCATACGCCTCCCGCGTCCTTCAGGCGCTGGCAGATTTCCTCCGTTCGGGCGGCGCTGTCCAGCAGCTTCATCTCGTCCCGGAGCCATTGGATGGCGGCCCCCGCGATGAAGACGCTGCCCTCCAGGGCGTAATGGACCTGCCGGTCCGTCCCGGCGGCGATGGTGGTGAGGAGCCCCCGCCGGGAGGAAACCGCCTCCGTTCCGGTGTTCATCAGCAGGAAGCCTCCGGTGCCGTAAGTACTTTTTGCGTCTCCCGGCTCGAAGCCGCACTGCCCAAAGAGGGCGGCCTGCTGGTCCCCCGCGGCGGCGGCGATGGGGATGGACCCGCCGAACTTGTCCGTCTCGCCGAACATATGGCTGCTGGGCAGGGCCTGGGGCAGCAGGGAGGCGGGAATGCGGAAGTAGTCCAGCAGCTCCTGGTCCCACTGGAGACTGTGGATGTCAAAGAGCATGGTCCGGGAGGCGTTGGTGTAGTCCGTGGCGTGGACCCGGCCCCCGGTCAGGTTCCAGATGAGCCAGGAGTCCACGGTACCGAAGCGCAGTTCGCCCCGTTCCGCCCGCTCCCGCGCGCCGGGGACGCTGTCCAGAATCCACTCCAGCTTGCTGGCGGAAAAATAAGCGTCGGGAATCAGGCCGGTTTTCCTCCGAACGGTTTCCTCCAGCCCGTCCCGCCGGAGCCGCTCAATCCGGTCCGCCGTCCGGCGGCACTGCCAGACGATGGCGTTGCAGACGGGCTTCCCGGTGGCGGCGTCCCAGACCAGGGTGGTTTCCCGCTGGTTGGTGATGCCGATGGCGGCGATTTCGTCCGCCTGGGCGTCGGCCTTCTGCATGGCCTCCATGGCGACGCCCATCTGCGTGGACCAGATGTCCATGGGGTCGTGCTCCACCCAGCCGGGCTGGGGGTAGATTTGGGGGAACTCCTTCTGGACCACGGCGCGGACCTCTCCCCGGCGGTCAAAGAGGATGCACCGGGAGCTGGTGGTGCCCTGGTCCATGGCGATCACGTATTTTTTCTCGTTCACGTCCGCACCTCTCCCGCAGGTTACAGGCTTCCCAGGAAGAAGTCGACGATGCCCTGCTCCACCTGGTCCCGGAGATCGGCGTAGTTGTGAATCTCGTGGCGGTAACCGTCGTAAATCCTGGTGGTCACCTTGTGGCCGGAGTCCTCCAGCCAGGCGGAGACCTGCTTCACGCCCTCGCCGTACTGGCCCACCGGGTCCTCGCCGCCGGCAATATTGTAAATGGGCA
>CATLJA010000106.1 GCA_949959305.1 uncultured Oscillibacter sp. | reverse complement strand
GGAAATGTGGATCAGGCCGTCCACGCCGGGAACCACCTCAGCGAATGCGCCGAAGCTCATCAGCTTGACCACCCGGACGGAGGCCACGTCGCCCACGGCGTACTTGTCCATAAACACCTGCCAGGGATCCACATTGTGGTCCTTGACGCCCAGGGAGATCTTCCGCTTCTCGGGGTCGAAGGAGATGACGTAAACCTCCATGGTGTCCCCGACCTTGCATACCTCGGAAGGAGTCTTGATGCGGCTCCAGCTCAGCTCCGAGATATGTACCATGCCGTCCACGCCGCCGATGTCGACAAACACGCCGTAGCTGGTCATGGACTTCACGGTGCCGGTGTAGCGCTTGCCCGCTTCGATGCCGCTCCAGATTTCCTCCTGGGCGGCCCGGCGGGCCTCGTCGGAGACGGAGCGGATGGAACCCACCACGCGGCGGCGGGCGCGGTTCACCTCTGTGATTCGCAGCTGGACCTTCTGGCCCTTCATGGCGGAGAGGTCGGCGCCCCGGGGCTGGCCGCTCTGGGAGGCGGGAACAAACACCCGCACGCCCTTGACGGACACCACGATGCCGCCCTTGTTCTCCTCGGTGACGGTGCCCTCCATCACGGTCTTCTCTTCCACGGCCTGCTCAATGTTCTCCCAGACCTTCACGGCGTCCAGCCGCTTCTTGGAGAGCTCGGCATAGCCCTCCACGTCGTTGACGCGGACGATGTAGGTCTCGATCTCGTCGCCCACCTTCACCACGTCCTCCGGCTTTGCGTTGGGGTCGTCGGACAGCTCGCTGAACTTGATGTAAGCCGCCTGCTTGGCGCCCACATCCACCTGCACCTCCGTCGGAGTGATGGCGGTGACGATGCCGGTTACCTTCTCTCCTGTATTTAAAGTTTTGAAGGACTGGTTCAGCAGTTCCTCAAAGGACTCCTCGTTGTTCTCCACCGCTTTGATTTCTTCACTCATGGCTGCATATACCTCCTTAATAGTGCCCGCTGGCGTGGAAGCACCGGCCGTAAGGCCCGCAACAGAGCAACCACTGAAAAAATCCGGCGGAGGCCCGCCCGCGTTTCCGATCCGGGGCGCACGGCGGATCTCCTTGCAAATTTCCGTCAAATGTTTGGTGTTGGCGCTTTTACGGTCTCCTACCACGGCCATGACGTCCGCTTTCGCGGCGTGAGTGGCCGCTTCAGACTGACGCTTATGCGTAGCGGTACACATTGTATCAAATTTTTTTGCGTTTGTACACTCTTTTTTTACGATTTTCCAAGAAGTTTCAAAAAGTTCACGAATACACCCGGTCCGGGCGGCGTCCGGCGCGGCGTTTTCGGAGCTCCCGGCGCCCTCAGCCCGGCAGGGGCTTCCCTCCCACCGCCTGGCCTCCCAGGGCGTAGGCCGCCTCCAGCAGGTCGTCGGCAATTTTCTGCATCTCCTCGGAGGTGCCCCGGCGTCCGGTAAAATGGGGCTCGTATGGGTCGCCGAAAATAATGCGGGTTTTATGGAACAGCTTCTTCTCCCCGTCCACAAAGACCGGCACCAGCACGGCCCCGGTACGGACGCCGATCATGGCGGCTCCCGCCTTGGCCTGGGGCGGCAGGCCGTCTATATAGCCCACGCCGTTGCGGATAGTGGTCCCCTCGGGGAAAATCAGCAGGTTGTCGCCGTCCTTCAGCACCTGAATGGCGGTGCGGACGGTGCTGATATCGTTGTTGCCCCGGCTGACGGGAAAGGCTCCCACCTTCTTCAAAAGCCAGCCCAGGAGGGCGTTTTGAAACAGCTCCTCCTTTGCCATAATGTGCAGCCGGTAGTTGATGGGCAGCCGCAGGGCCACCAAAATGGGGTCCCAGTTGCTGGAGTGGTTGGGGCAGAGCAGCACGCCGCTTTTGGGCAGCTTTTCCATGCCCTCCACAGAGGTGGGATGGAGGACTCTGGCGATAAAGCCCACTACATAATAAATGAAGACAAACAAGCGGTTGAAGGGTTTCATAGGCCAGTCCTTTCCCGAATAATCCCAAGCAGCGCCTCCAGGCTCTGCCGGAAGTTCAGCGCCGAGGTATCCAGCAGAGCTGCGCCCTCCGCCTGCCGCAGGGGCGCGGCCTCCCGGTGGGTGTCCCGGAAGTCCCGTTCCTCAATATCCCGCAGGACCTCCTCAAAGGGCTGGGGCGTTCCCCGCTCCTCCAGCTCACGGCAGCGGCGCTCCGCCCGGACCCTGGCGGAGGCCGTGAGAAAAATCTTGACCTCCGCGTCCGGCAGGACCACGGTGCCGATGTCCCGGCCGTCCATGACCACGCTGTTCTTTCGGGCCAGCTCCCGCTGGGTCTCCATCAGATAGGCCCGGACCACGGGCAGGGCGGAAACCGCGGAAGCATACCGGGAAATCTCCGGGAGCCGGATTTCCCCGCTGACGTCCCGGCCGTTCAGAAGCATCCGCTGCCGCCCATCCCCGTCATACCGCAGCTCCACCTGGAGAGAGGGCAGCAGCGCCGCTACGGCGGCTTCGTCTCCCGGGTCCGCACCCCGGTCCCGGACGGAGAGCCCCACGGTCCGGTAAATAGCCCCGGTGTCTACATATAAAAAACCCAGTTCGGCGGCGGCGGCCCTGGCCAAAGTGCTCTTTCCCGCGCCCGAGGGGCCGTCGACAGCCACACGTATGGTGCTCATAGAAACCCTCCCTTTATTCTCTCTCCGCCGCCGCAATCCCGGCAGCCCGCCCGGTGGACCAGGCGATTTGCAGGTTAAAGCCTCCGGTATAGGCGTCGGCGTCCAAAATTTCTCCCGAAAAGTATAATCCCTTTACAAGCTTTGATTCCAGGGTAGTTGGATTCACTTCCTGAACCTTCACGCCGCCGGATGTGACAATGGCGTCCTCTACCGGGCAGGGTCCGGCAATCAACACGGGAAAACGCTTCAAAACCTGGAGCAGTCCCCGGCGCTGTTCCCGGGTGACGTCGCGAACCTTCTGCCTGGGACCGATGCCGGAGGCCCGGACGATTTCCGGAATCAGCTTTCTGGGCAGCAGGTCGTTCAAGGCGTTGCAGAAATCCTGGTTGCTGTATTTCTCAAAATCCGACAGCAGCCTCCGGTCCAGGGCCGTCTCGTCCAAAGCCGGCTTGAGGTCAATCTCCAGGTGGTAGGCCCGCTCCCCAAAGCGCCGCATATGGGCGGAGGCCGAGAGAATCAGCGGCCCGCTGAGCCCAAAGTGGGTGAAGACCAGCTCCCCAAAATCCGTGTAAATCTTTTTGCTGTCCTCAAACGCCGTCAGCCCCACATTCCGCAGGCTGAGCCCCTGGAGGGACTTCCCCATGCCAAAGTCCCGCAGGGGCACCAGGGAGCCCTGGAGGGGCGTTACCGTATGCCCGGCTTCTGCCGCCATGCGGTGCCCCTCTCCGGTGGAGCCGGTGGCGGGATAGGATACCCCTCCAGTGGCCAGAATCACCGCCTCCGCCGGATAGCGGCCCCGCTCCCCGGAAACGCCCCGAACCGCCCCGTCCTCTATTTCCAGGGTCTTTGCCCGCTCCCGAAGAACACGGACTCCCAGCTTTTTCAGCCGCCGCTCCAGAGCGGCGCTGACGTCAAAGGCCCGGTCCGACGCCGGGAACACCCGGTTCCCCCGCTCCGTCTTCAACGGAACTCCCAGATTCTCAAAAAAAGCCATGGTATCCTGGGCATTAAAGCGGGAGAAAGAACTGTAAAGGAATTTCCCGTTACGCGGTATATTGGCCATGAGCTCCCCGGCCCCTGTGTTGTTGGTTAGGTTGCACCGGCCCTTTCCGGTGATGTTCAGTTTTTTTCCCAGCCGCTCGTTGGGCTCCAGCAGCGTGACGGAGGCTCCCTGCTCCGCGGCGGAGACGGCGGCCATCATCCCGGCGGCCCCGCCGCCGATTACCACGATTTTCCTACTCATCATCCATCTTTCCAAACACGCCGTACTCGTTCCAAATATCCTCCAGCTCCGCGAAGGTGGCGGAGACATTCGCGCCGCAGCGGTTGGACAAGGCCACCAGCAGGGCGTTGATAAGGGACAAGGGAGCCACCATGGAATCCACAAAGGAAATCATTTCGCAGGGAGCCAGCAGCGCCGCCTCGGAGAGCTGGTACACCGGGGACAGCTCGTTGTCCGTGATGGCGATGATTTCCGCGCCCCGGTCCCGGGCGAATTTCACCGTGTTGATGGTGACCTTGGAGTACCGGGGGAAGCTGATGGCAATCAGCACGTCCCCGGGCCCCATGCGGAGCATCTGCTCAAACATCTCCCCCGCCGCGTTGGACTGAATCAGCGTCACATTCTCCGACAAAAGGTGCATATAGAAATGGAGGTACCCCGCCACGAAGGAGGAGGAGCGGACGCCCAAAATGTAGACGTGGCGGCTGGACAGGATTTTGTCCACCACCCGGTCAAACCCGCTCCGGTTGGCATGTCCCAGCATCTGGCGTAGCTTGTCGATGTCGGATTGAATCACCGCCGGAAGCACGTCCTGAAACATGTCCCCCGCCGCCTGGATGCGCTGGGTGGAGGTCAGGCGGCTCCGTATCATGTCCTGGAGCGCCCGCTGCATGCTGGGATAGCCGTCGTAGCCCAGCTCCGAGGCAAAGCGCACCACCGTGGATTCGCTGACCCCAGCCAGGATGCCCAGCCGGCTGGCGGTCATGAAGGCCGCCTTGTCGTAGTTTTCCAGAATATAGGCGGCAATACGCTTCTGCCCCTTGGAAAAGCCGTCCATGCCCTGTTCCAGGCAATGCAAAATATTCTTCTTTGCCACTGTCGTTTCCCCCCGGAATCCCATTCTCCAGGCTAAATTTCTTCCGCCGCCTCAAAGGGCTGCTCCACAGGCGCGCCGCCGGGCCCCTTCATCAGCTTCACCACCTGCTGCTCCGCCTGGTCCAGCTGCTTCGTGCAGGCGGCAATCAGCTTCGTCCCCTCCTCAAAAAGGGCCAGGGAATCCGCCAGCTGCACGTCTCCCTGCTCCAGGGCGGAGACGATTTCCTCCAGCCGGGCAATCTGCTGCTCAAACGTCATTTTTTTCGCGGCCATGCCGTCCTCTCCTTTTCCCAGGGCTCCTCCACCGTGCAGAGGAAGCCCCCTTCTCCCAGGGCAACAGAGACCCGCTCCCCGGTTTGTACGTCCCGCCAGGAGCGCAAAACCTCTCCAGAGGGCCCCCGGGCCATGGCATAGCCCCGGCCCAGCACCTTCAAAGGGCTCATGGCGTCCAGCGCCGCCCCCAATACGGAGACCCGCTGCCGCTTTCCGGCCACCAGTCCCGCGGACAGGTCCCCCAGCCGCTGCTGGACGTGGGCCAGCTCCATCCGCTTGTCCTGAACGAAGGCCGTCTGGTCCCGGAGGACCCGCCGCTCCGCCAGCGCCTCCAGCCGCCGGCGGAGGGCCGCCAGCCGGGCGGTTTCGCTCCGCTCCAGGCGGGAGGCCGCGCCCCTCAGCCACTGCTTCAGGGCCTCCTGGTCCGGCACGGCGATTTCCGCCGCGTTGGAGGGAGTGGAGGCCCGGGCGTCCGCCACGAAATCCGAAATCGTTACGTCCGGCTCGTGGCCTACGGCGGAAATCACCGGAAGCTCGGACTCATAGATGGCCCTCGCCACCCGCTCGTCGTTGAAGGCCCACAGGTCCTCCATGGACCCGCCGCCCCGGCCGGTGATGATCACGTCCCCCACCCTCCACTTATTGGCGTAGCGGATGGCCCCGGCGATTTCCGGCGGGGCCTCGGCCCCCTGGACCCGGACGGGAAGGAGAATCACCTTCGCCAGGGGATACCGCCGCCGCAGGATGCGGATCATATCATGGACCGCCGCCCCGGCGGAGGAGGTGACCACGGCAATCCTCTCCGGATAGGGCGGCAGGGGCTTCTTGCGGGCGGGGTCGAACAGTCCCTCGGCAAAGAGCTTGGCCTTTAACTGCTCAAAGGCCACCGCCAGATCCCCCGCCCCCTCGGGAGTCAGGGAATTGCAGTAGAGCTGATAGGCCCCGTCCCGGGGAAAAACGGTAATCCGCCCCTGGGCGATGACCTTCATGCCGTTTTCCGGCCGGAAGCGGAGCCGGGAGGCCTGTCCCCGGAACATGACGCACCGCAGGGCCCCTTCCGGATCTTTCAAGGTGAAGTAGTGGTGCCCGGAGGGATACATCTTATAATTAGAGAGCTCCCCCCGGACGTACACGTCCTGGAGCATAGGCTCTCCGTCCAGCAGGAGCTTCACC
>CATLJA010000105.1 GCA_949959305.1 uncultured Oscillibacter sp. | reverse complement strand
ACAAAAACGCCGAGCACCTGGAAAAAACACTGCATGACCTGTCCGGCGAAAAGTCCATTTTGCAGGCGGAGACCAACAAGGCCCGCAAGGCCATGCTGGACGCGCAGAAGCAGTTTGCCGCCACGGGAGACGAGGCGGACGCGCTGAGAGCGTCTTTGGCAGGGCAGGAGTACGAGGACTACCGCCGGAAGATGGAGGCCGTCACCAAGACGCTGAAGGAAACCGAAAAACAGATTCAAAACGTCAGCGGCGCGGCGAAGAGCTCCGGCGAGGCCATGGAAAACAGCGCCGGGGGCGGGCTTTCCCTCGCGCCGGAGGGGAGCGTCTGGGCGTTCCTGTCCAAGAGCGGCACGGGGAAGATGGCCGGGGAGGCGCTTTCCAACGCCGCCGGGGCTTTTGTGGGCAGCGCCCTGGGAGACGCGGGAAGCACCATGGTCAGCAGCATCGGGTCCGGAATTGCCAGCGGCGCGGTGGGCGGGGCCCTGTTCGGGCCGATGGGGGCCGCGATTGGAGCCGGAGTTGGAGCACTTTCCGGCGCTATCAACGCCAAAACCCAAATATTCGAAGCCAGGGACGACGCATTCAAATCCTACGTCCGGGAGGCCCACGAGACCCAGCTCAGCGAGCAGGCGGAGGCCCTGGCCTTCGGGTCCTCCGTGGCCGGGCGGCGGGAGCAGGACCAGATCGCCTTTGAGCGGCGCTTCGGCGGCAGGGAGGCGGCGGAGGAGTATCTGGAGCGGGTGAAGACCATGGCGGTGAGGACGAACTACAGCTATGACGAAATCACCGGGTATTCCAAGTCCCTGCTGAACAGTTACGGCCCGGAGAAAACGCTGGAGGTGCTTCAGACGCTCTCCGACGCGGCGGCGGGCCTGGACCTGGACAGCGGCGGCGTGGACGCTTTCATCAAGGGCCTGAGCCGGATGCGGACCCTGGGAAGGCCGGCCCAGGAGTACCTGAGCTATTTTTCCGAGCGGGGGCTGGACGTGTACGAGGCGCTGTCCCGGAAGACCGGGGCGGAGAAGGGCGCGGTCATGGAGATGGCGGCCCGGGGAGAAATCAGCGGGGACGCCGCCGCCGAGGCCGTCCTGGAGTACATTCAGGAGGAGTTCGGCGGGCTGTCGGACAAGCTGGCGGCGACCTATGACGCTATGGCGGACAACCTGTCGGACGCGGAGGCCAACCTGAACGCCCGCATGGGCGAGAGCTACAACGAGGAGCGCAAGAAGGGCGTCAAGGCCCAGACGGATTGGCTGGAGAGCGCCGAAATGGGGGAAGCCTACGAGGCCGTGGGGGCGTGGAAGGCGGAGCTGGAAAACAGCAGGGAGCGGTATATCCGGACGGCGGTGAAGGCGGCGCTGTCCTCCGCCGAGTACCAGACGGCCCAGGAGGAGGGCAACGCCGCGGAAATGGGGCGGCTCATCATGGAGGCCAAGGTCCACGGGATGAACGAGTACAACGCCAGCGAGGGGGCCCAGCTGGCCCTGGAGTCGGAAAAGGCGCTGGCGGAGGCCATCCGGAACGACACGCACACCAACAACGACTACTGGGACGCCGGATATGAGAAGGGGCAGTGGTTCACCAAGGGGCTGGCGGCGGCCATCGGCAAGTCTCCGGACGTGTGGGGCAGTCTTGGAAGCGGGAAGGGGAAGGCGGACGCCTCGTTCGGCATTACACAGGCGGAGCCCGTCGGGGCGGAAAACGCGCCGGGCTTCTCAAAGGCGGGCGAGAACAGCAGGCCCTCCGGCCTGTTCAAGGCGGGAGAGACCCGGGCGGGCTACGCCGTGGGCCTGGACTACGTGCCCTACGACGAATTTCCCGCCCTGCTCCACCAGGGGGAGCGGGTGCTGACGGCGGCGGAGGCCCGGGAGACGGACCGGGGCGGCGTGAACGTCACGGTGACGGGGAACGAGTTCCTCATCCGCCAGAATTCCGACGTGGACGCCATCGCGGAGACCCTGGCGCAAAGGCTCCGGGAGGCGATGCTGAGAGGAGGCGGCTGATTTGCAGATTATTTTCCGCAGCGTCAGGACCAATGAGGAGCTGGTTATGCCCGTGACGCCGCCGGATTTCCATGTGGAGGACGGGCGGGCGGTAGAGAGCCTGGACATGACGGACACGGGACAGGTGAACCTCCCCGGCCTGCGGCGGCTGTTCAACGAGCGGATGGAGTTCCTTCTGCCCTCCTCAGCGCGGAACTACACCGCCGGAGGGTGGACCGGGGAGCCCTACGCCGTGGTAGACCGGCTGACGGAGTGGTCCAACGGTGGCGACGTGCTGCGCTTCATCGTCACGGACACGCCGGTGAACCTGCCGGTGCTGCTGGGCCCGGTGCGCCACGGGCAGAAGGACGGGACCGGGGACGTGTACGTCACGCTGGAGCTGCGGCGGTACCGGGAGCTGGCGGAGGAGAGCACGGAGGTGAACCCGGACACCGGAAACAGGGCCCGCGCCGCGCACCAGGAGAAAAAGGAGGAGGGCTCCTACACGGTGGTCAAGGGCGACACCCTCTGGGGCATCTGCCGGAGGACCTACGGGGACGGGCGGCTGGCCTGGAAGCTGGCGGAGGCCAACGGCATCAAGAACGCGAACCTCATTTTTCCCGGCCAGGTGGTGAAGCTGCCGGACAGGGGGAGCCTGTAGGGAGGGATTGGAATGGCGTACGGCGACCTTTTGAAAATCCGCACATGGTCCCTGGACGGGACCAGGACGGAACATATCACCGAGAAGGTCCAGGCCAAGACCTGGAGCGGGAGCTACCGGGACTGCGCCCGGCAGCTGAGCTTTTCCGTCCTGCCGGAGGCCCTGGCGGAGCTGGGCGGCATGGCGCGGCTTTACCTGGGGCCGGATATCCTGTTCTCCGGGCATATCGTCTCAAGGAGCCGGGACAGCCCCGGAGAAACCATCGACTGCACCGCTCTGGACAATGGGCTGTACTTAAAGCGGAACAGCACCTATATGGCGGTGCGCAATCAGACGGCGGAAGCCGTGACCGCCCAGCTCTGCGGGGAGTTCGGCGTGCCCTGCGGGGCTTTGGCGGCCACGGGGGTTCCCCTGAGCCGGAATTTCCTGGGCGTGAGCCTCTATCAGATTATTCAGACCATGTACACCCTGGCGGCGGAGCAGACCGGGAAGCAGTATCAAATCCGCTTCCTCTCCAACCACCTGACCGTGGTGGAGAAGGCCATCGGGCGGTCGAGCATCCGCCTGGCGCCGGGGAGCAACCTGATCTCCTGCAGGTCCTCGGAGAGCATCGAGAACATGGTCAACAGCGTGGCGGTCTACGACGACGGGTTCCGGAAGCTGGCCCAGTACGACAGCCCGGAAAACTACGCCGCCCTTTACGGCCTCATGCAGAAGGCCATCAAGGCCAGCGAGCGGGAGAAGCCGGAGGCCGCGGCCAGGGATATTCTGGAGCAGAACGGGATATCCACAACGATTACCGCCCAATGCCTGGGGAATGTGAAGCTCATTACCGGGACGGCCGTGGCGGTTCACGAGCCCATCACCGGCACGGACGGACTCTTCTGGATCACGGCGGACAGCCATACGGTCCGGCGGGGCATTTACCAGACCAAGGTGACCCTGGATTTTCGGAATCTGATGGACAAGCAGACGGCGGGGAGCCTTCCGAAGGAGTGATTTTTATGAAGGAGAACCCATACAGCGGGCTTGTCAGCCTTATGCAAGAGGCCGGACGGCCCAAGGGCTCTGTGGGGCCCGCCCATCTGCGGCTGGGGACCGTCGTCTCGGCGGACCCGCTGGCGGTGGACGTGGCGGGAACCCCCCAGGAGGCGGCCCGGTTCTATATTTCCCACAGACTGGTGAAGGAGCACCAGGAGCTGCTGCGGCTGGACTGCACCAATGTGGCGGAGCAGTACTCCCTGTCCGTCTCTTGTCCTATCAGCGCCCACGGCGGGTCCCCCGCCTCCAGCTCCGGCACGCTGTACACGCCCCACTGCGTGGCCACGCAGGCGGAGCCGGTGCTGAAGCCCGGGGACGAGGTGCTGCTGCTGACGGAGGACGACCAGATATTTTTTGTAATAGACAAGGTGGTGAAAGCGGGATGAGCGGCATTTTTCCTATCATCCAGCCGGAGGCGGCGGAGGCGGAACCGCAAAGGCTGCCGCTGTGCAGGGAGGCGGCGTGGGATTTTGAGAAGGGCACGCCGGTTTTTTCCGGAGGGAAGCCGGTGACGGTGACGGGAGCCGGGGCGGTGAAGGTGTGGATATGGAAAGCGCTGATGACCGCCCGGTTCTGCCACAGCGTCTACACCTGGGACTACGGCAGCGAGGTGGAAAGCCTCATCGGGAAGCCTTTCACCCCGGCGGTGAAGCGGAGCGAGGCTGTGCGGTATGTCCGGGAGGCGCTGGCGGTGAATCCGTACATTCGGGCGGTGCGGCAGGCGGACGTGACGTTTCAGAACGACGATTTGACCATCTCCTGCGAGGTGGAGACGATTTACGGGGAGGTGCGGGTTTATGTATGAGGACATGGCGCCGGAGAAAATTCGAAAACGCATTCTGGGCCGCCTGACAACGGACCTTCAGACCCGGGAAGGCAGCTTTACCTATGACATCATCGCGGCGGCGGCGGAGGAGATCAGCGAGGTGTACCACAGCCTGGACGCCCTGCTCCCGGCGTTTTACGTGGACGAGACCAGCGGACCCTATATTGACAAACAGGCGGGGACTGTGGGCATCGTCCGCAAGGCCGGAACGGCGGCCCGCTGCGCCATCAGCTTCACTGGAATGGACGGCGCGGCCATCCCCGCCGGGGCGGTTTACTACACGGCCGCCGGTCTGGCCTTCTACCTGGAGGGCTCCGTCACGATCCGGGACGGGACCGGGGAGGGGGCGTTGATTGCCTCGGAGCCCGGGGATGCGTACAATATCGCCGCCGGAGAGATTGTGACGGCCCTGCGGAACTACGGCGGTGTGACCGGCTTTTCCAACAAGGCGGCGGACGGCGGCGCGGACCCGGAGACGGACGCGGCGCTGCTTGCCCGGTATCTGGAGCGGATGCGGAAGCCGGCCACGTCAGGAAACCCCTGGCACTACCAGCGGTGGGCCAAGGAGGTGGAGGGCGTCGGCGCGGCCAGGATTATCAGCAAATGGAACGGTCCCGGTACGGTGAAGGTCATTGCGGCGGACCAGGACCTCCAGCCGGCCACGGCGGCGGCGGTGGCGGCCTGCGCGGCCCACATCGAGGCAGAGCGCCCCATTGGCCCCTCCGTCACCGTGGAGGCCGCCGGGATGCTGGAGGTCACAGCGGCGGCCTCTGTCACCCTGGAAAGCGGCGTGGACGTTTCCTCCGTCCGGGCGGCGCTGGAGGAGGCGGTGCGCGTATACCTCAAGAGCCTGGCCGCCGCCGCCTTCAGCGGAAACGTGGACTTGCGGCTGGAGACGCTGGAGGCGGGAAACTATGAGGTCCTGTTCAACCGGATCGCGTTTTTGCTTCTCGCCATCCCCGGCGTTCTGGACTACACGTCGCTGACGCTGAACGGCGGGACGGGAAACCTCACAGTCCCGGCGGGCTCTGTGCCGGTGCTGAAGGGGGTAACGGTGACGTGAGACCCTTCATTACCCGATATCCGGCTTTCCTGGCGGGCTCAGCGGAGTTCCGGGACATCCAGGAGGCCCTGGATCCGGAGCTGCTGGAACTGTGGGCGGCCCGGGACAGCGCCCAGGCGCAGCTCTGCGTGGAGACGGCTTCCTGGGGCCTCCGGTATTGGGAAAGGACCCTGGGCCTTCCGGCGGAGGCGGGGAAGGACCTGGAGGCCCGGCGGAGCCGGGTGCGGTCCAGGCTTATGGGGGCGGACGTCTCCACCGTCTCTTTGGTGGAAAGCGTTGCCGAAATCTATGCCGGACTTCCGGCGAAGGTGGAGGAGCACGCGGAGCGGTTCTGGGTGGATATCTTCTTCGATGAAGCCGGGGGCTTGCCCCGGGACCTGGAGGGGCTGGTGGAGGCTCTGCGGGAGATTCTGCCCGCCCACCTGGGCTGGGGCTTCCAGTTTTTGCTGGAGCTGGGGGGAAGCCTGCGCATAGGCGGGGCGTTCGGGACGCAGGCGGCGCTGCCTGTCCCGGAGGTCCCGGACGAAATGAAGTGGATGGACACGCTCCGGACGGGCGGCGTACTGGCGCTGGTATCCGTGCTGCCGGTGCCGGAGCGGAATTAGAAAGGGGGAATTCATTTGGATTACGGCTACAAAATCACGACTCATGGCCGGGCTGTCCTGGCGGCGTGCCTGGACCTGGGCAGGCCGCTGAAGCTGACCCGGGCGGCGGTGGGCAGCGGCCTGGTGGACCAGGATGGGGACCTGGCGAAGGTCCACGCCCTCGTCCGATATGTGGAGGA
>CATLJA010000104.1 GCA_949959305.1 uncultured Oscillibacter sp. | reverse complement strand
AACTCCTCGACCTCCTCGGGACGGGTGTAGGAGGAATCCTCGGCGGAGACGTTGACCTCATCCTCCACGCCGGCCAGGGTGCCCAGCTCCGCCTCAACGACAACGCCGTGATCGTGGGCGTATTCCACGACCTTCTTGGTGACTTCGATATTCTCGGCGAAGGGCTTGCTGGACATATCAATCATGACGGAGGTGAATCCGCCGTCGATGCAGCTCTTGCACAGCTCGAAGCTGTCGCCATGGTCCAGATGGAGGCAGATGGGCAGGTCGGTCTCAATGATGGCGGCCTCCACCAACTTCATCAGATAGGTGTGGTTGGCATAAGCCCGGGCGCCCTTGGACACTTGGAGAATCAGGGGGGCTTCCAGCTCCTTGGCGGCCTCGGTGATGCCCTGGACGATTTCCATGTTGTTGACGTTGAAGGCGCCGATGGCGTACCCTCCGTTATAGGCCTTTTTGAACATTTCGGTGGTGGTAACCAGTGCCATAACGATCATCTCCTGACAAATTTTATTTGTCCCGCCCCCGGGCCGGTCCGGAAAAAAGGCGCCGGGCCTTCTTTCCCCCCTTTGCGGGGACGAAAACGATTTTCCTTTATGATAATATCACAAAAAAAATAAAATGCAAGTATTTACAATTCTTTTTTTGAATGGTATGATAAAAATACCATGGACTTTGTTCCTTTGGCTTGATAAGGAAGAAAAAATTTTTTGAGGAGGCTGTTTTCTCATGAGTGAATTGAAAGGCGCCTGCATCTTCGGCCAGTCCGGCGGACCCACGTCCGTCATCAACGCCAGCGCCTACGGCGTTATCAGCGCCGCTCTGAAAAACCCCTGCATCACCCGCGTCCTGGGCGCGGAGCACGGCATCAAGGGCGTGCTGAACGACCGGCTGTTTGATATGGGCGAGGAGGACCCCGCCGAGCTGGAGCTGCTGAAATACACTCCGTCCTCCGCCCTGGGCTCCTGCCGCTATAAGATGAAGGACCCGGAGGTGGACGACTCCGACTATAAGCGCATTCTGGAAATCTTCAAGAAGTACGACGTCCGCTATTTCTTCTACAACGGCGGCAACGACTCTATGGACACCTGCAACAAAATCAGCAAATACATGCAGAAGGTGGGATACGAGTGCCGGGTCATGGGCGTGCCCAAGACCATCGACAACGACCTCTTCGGCACCGATCACTGCCCCGGCTTTGCCTCCGCCGCCAAGTATATCGCGACGAGCTGCATGGAGGTCTATCAGGACGCCCGGGTCTATGATACCGGCATGGTCTGCATTATTGAAATTATGGGCCGCCACGCTGGCTGGCTGGCCGGAGCGGCCGCCCTGGCTTCCGCTTACGGCGCGGGTCCCGACCTGGTATACCTCCCCGAGGTGGATTTTGACATGGAGCAGTTCTTGGCAGACGTGGATCGAATTTATAAGGAAAAGGGCAACTGCATGGTAGCCGTTTCCGAGGGTATCCACTATGCCGACGGTTCCTTCGTCTCTGAGGCGAAAACCTCCGCCACCGACGGCTTTGGCCACGCGCAGCTTGGCGGCCTGGCGGCCATGCTGGCCGACGCCGTAAAGCAGAAGACCGGTGCCAAGGTCCGCGGCATTGAGCTGAGCCTGCTCCAGCGCTGCGGCGCGCATCTGGCCTCCGAGACCGACATTGAGGAGAGCTTCATGTCCGGCAAGGCCGCCGTGGAGAACGCCGTCGCGGGCATCACCGACAAGATGGTGGGCTTTGAGCGGAGCTATGAGAACGGCCAGTATGTCTGCAAGACGAAGCTGCTGGGTCTCACGGATGTTGCCAACACCGAAAAGAAGGTTCCTCTGGAGTGGATTAACGCCGCCCACAACGGTGTGGAGAAGCCCTTTATCGACTATGTGCTGCCCCTGGTCCAGGGTGAGCCCAAGCTGCCCAAGCAGGATTCCCTGCCCCGGTTTGCCAAGCTGAAGAAGGTCCTGGCAAAATAAACGGCCTTTTCAAAAGTGTCCCCGCTTATACGAGCGGGGACACTTTTCGCTTACTTCTCAATGCCGGACCAGGCCAGCTTCCACTGGCCGTCCAGGCAGACCAGTTTCATTGTCAGGTAATTATAGCTCTCCCCCTCTTCCAGGTTCAGCCGGTGCTTGATAGACACAAGAGCGGAGGATGGGTCCCGGTCGTTGTCCGGGGTGTAGTCCACGGAAGCTACCGTAAGATTTTCCCAGACGTTTTCCCCGTAAGCGTCGGCGTCGGCATCCTCTGCCAGCATACCGGAAACGCCGGAGAGGTCGTTGGACAAAAGCGCCGGGAACAAGCGGTTCGCTGCTTCATAGAGGGAGCGCATCCACTCAGGCACGGTTTCGTTCAGGGAGACCACCCGGAAACTGGAAACCATGTCCCGGAACTGTCCGCCCATGCCCTCCTCCGCCTCCAGGAAGTAGCGGGCGGTGAGGGTAAAGCTTCCGCCCTGTCCGTCACTGACGAACCAGAGCTCCGCCTGCTCGGAATCCCAGTCCGTACCCGCGCTGGCCCGGAGATAGAGGCTGCCCGGCAGGACAGCGTACATCTCCTCCGAGGCCACCTCTTTGCAGCGGCTTTTCAAAGCCGCCTCCGCCTCTGCCCTGGCCGTGCCGGGCTCCATGCCGGGAAGATGGAGGATATCCAGTCCCAGCTCCGGAAAATTATCCGGCAAAGGGCTGGTGCTTCTGATGCTGTAAAGTCCTCCTTCTTCACGGATATAAAACTGCTCCTCGTTGACATAAATGAGGAAATCCACCGCCTTTCCCTGAGACTGCGGGGCGTAGCTCAGCAGCCGCAGGCTTCCAATCTCGCTGCCCTGGGGTGGAAGAAACGGAGTCTGGTTCCCTTCCGGGTTCGGCTTTTGAATCTCTGCCGGGTCCGGTTCAGTAATGGCAGACTGCTGAATGTCCGGCGGCGCAGCCGCCGGTCCTGTCCACGACGGGAGGACGCGTCCCAGGGACAATAGCAGCGCCAAACAGGCCGTTGCGGCCAGGCAGTACCCGCCCCAGCGGAGCCGCCGCTTCCGCCCGCTGCGCTCCACCAGCTCCGGGTCCGCTCCGCCGATGGCAAGAAACAGCCGTTCCTGATCCTTCATAGCAATCCCTCCTTTTCCAAATAACGCCTCAGTTTTTCCCGGCTGCGGAACAGGCTGGTCCGCACGGTGGCCTCCCTCATTCCGTAGCGTTTGGCGATATCCGCCATGGGCTCCGTAAACCAGCAGCGCCGGAGGAACACATTGCACTCCCGTTCCGGCAGGGTGCGGAGAAAGCGGTTTACCGCCGCTTCCAGCTCCTCCGCCTCCACGGCCTGAAAAGCGTTGGAGGCGGCCGGGACGCATTCCGCCAGCTCCTCCAGGACCAGGGGCAGCTCTCCCCCGCCCCGCTTCTCCGTGTGGCTGGCCCGCCAGCGGGTGAAGGCCAGGTTCCGCGTGATTTTGCCTAGAAACGGGGCCAGCAGGCCGGGACGGTTCTCCGGCATGGAGTTCCAGGCGCTCAGCCAGGTATCGTTGACGCATTCCTCCGCGTCCCGGTGGTCCGGCAGGATGTTCCGGGCAATGGCCCGGCAATAGCTTCCATATTTCTCCCCGGTTCGCCGAATGGCCTCCGGGTTCCGGGACCAGTACAGGTCTACAATGGCATGGTCTTCCATATCCTCTCTCCCTTCAAGTTCAGTGGCGATGAAAGAGCTCTTCACCGATATAGACGGAAAAAAAGGGCGGCCGTTCCCGGCAGCCATATTTTTTCTGAAAAAACCGTCCGCCTTCCGGCGGACGGCTGACCCACAAGCGGGAATATGGGGCATTCTCTGGAAATCATCCGCCGCGTCCTGCCCTCAGCGGTTTTTCTGGTAGATGGTCCAGAGCCCATCCATCAGCAGGAACTTGTCGTAAATGATTTTATTGCGGCAGTAACGCACGATGACCGGGGCGTTTCCGCCGGTGGCCACCACGCTGACCTCCCGGCCTGGGAACTCCTCCCGGATGCGGTCAATGATGCCGTCCAGCATCCCCGCAGTGCCGTAGACGATGCCGGAGCGCATGCAGTCCTCGGTGTTCTTTCCGATGAGGGCCTTGGGATGCTGGAGGGAGATATCCGGAAGCTGGGCGGCCCGGCGGCTCAGAGCCTCCAGGGAGACGTTGACCCCCGGCAGGAGCAGGCCGCCCTCGTAGGTCCGGCCCTCGGAAATAACGCCGATGGTAGTGGCCGTGCCCATGTCGACGGTGATGATGGGCGGCGTGAACTTCTCCAGCGCCGCCACGGCGTCTGCCACGATGTCCGCCCCCACCTGGGTCTGGACCGTCAGGCGGATGTTCAGCCCCGTTTTCACGCCGGGCCCCACTACCATGGGGGGCTTGCCCAGAAGGCGCGTCAGGGCCTTCTCCATCATAAAGTTCAGCGGCGGCACCACGCTGCACAAAATAGCTCCGGTAACATCTTTATAGCTGAAATGATAGAGGGTAAAGAGGTTCATCAGGTCGATGCTGATCTGGTCTGCGGTCTTCCGGCTGTCCGTGTCCAGGGAAGCCAGGAAGCGAAGGGTCTTATCCTTATCAAAGAGGCCGACCGAGGTGTTGGAGTTGCCTACGTCGATAGCAAGCAGCATGGAGATCGCTCCTTTCGCTTCGGTTTATTCAATATTAATCAATATTAATATAGTACCACGAGTCGGGACGCCTTGCAAGAGGGACGAAAAAGGCTTGTCCTCATACCACTGCTTGCTGTTGTCAACATCTGTAAAGGATGGTTGAAAGCCGTTTGCGCTGGTGATATACTTTCTATCAAATCGACGAACCAGAATATGGAGAACAAAAATATGTTTGAATGCGGTAATTCCAGATGCTTCCCTGCGAAAAGGTACTTATTAAGGAATATGTCCCTGGTGAAGACAGGCTTTAGTAAAGCTGCCAATCCCCACTTGCTGGAGGGACTTTATCTTTTAGTAGAACCTCTTTGATAAATCTCTTGATATAATCGGCATATCAAGGAAAGGAAGGCGTTATTTATGACGTATTTGACGAAGCTGACCTCCCCACTGGGTCTCCTGACCCTGTCCTCCGGCGGGGAGGCCGTCTCCGGCCTCTGGCTGGAGGGACAGAAGTATTTTGCCGCCGGGCTGGAAGCGGAGGCGGAGGAGCGGGCGGAGCTGCCGGTTTTCCGCCAGGCGGCGGCGTGGCTGGACGCATATTTTGAAAAGCGGGACCTCCCTCCCCTGCCTCCCTTGGCTCCCCAGGGGAGCGAATTCCGCCAGCGGGTTTGGAAGCTGCTGCTGGAAATCCCCTATGGGGGAACGGCAACCTATGGAGCCCTGGCGGAGCGGCTGAAAGCCGCCGGGCTTCCCGCTTCTCCCCGGGCAGTGGGCGGCGCGGTGGGGCATAACCCCATATCCATCCTCATCCCCTGCCACCGGGTAGTGGGGGCGGGCGGCAGCCTGACGGGCTACGCCGGGGGCGTGGCGAAAAAGCGCTTCCTGCTGGAGCTGGAGGGTGTGGATTTGCCGGGGATGCGTGTCTCACGGAAGGAGACGGCGCTGTGAGAGAAGACCAGACATTCTATTCGGAGGCTACGCCCGGTCTGCATTCTGAAGAGAAAACAGCCGTGCCCGACCCGGAGCAGGCTCCCGCGCCGGAACGGTTTCCCTGCCCCTGCTGCGGCTACAGAACCTTCCCTGTCCCCAAGGAGGCCGCGCCTGCCTATATCTGCCCCGTTTGCTTCTGGGAAAACGATGTGTTTATCTCCGGCGAAGACCAGCCCAGCGACGAGAACCGGGGCGTTACGCTGAAGCAGGGCCGGGAGGCGTTCCGGCAGATCGGAGCCGTTCGGAAAGACTTGGTGCGGTATGCGCGCAAGCCTCTGCCGGAGGAAATTCCATAGGAGCCGCTTCTCAAAAAAGGCGGGCATTGGAGAACCAACGCCCGCCCTTTTGACAGTATGCAGTATGCGGCTTAAAGGATAATGCAGATCAGTCCGCCGCTCCCCTCGTTGATAATACGGGTCAGGGTCTCCTGGAGCTTTTTCCGGGCGTCGTCCGGCATCCGTTTCAGCTTGCCCTGTAGGTCGTCGCTGACCAGCTCGTGGAAGCTCCGGCCAAAAATGTTGGACTGCCAGATTTTGCTGGTGTCCCCTTCGAACTCCTGAAGCAGGTAGTTCACCATGTCCTCCGACTGCTTTTCGTTCCCCACAATGGGCGAGACCGCCGTCTCGATATCCGCCCGGATCATGTGGATGCTGGGGGCGCTGGCCTTCAGCTTCACGCCATAGCGTCCTCCCTGCTTCATAATCTCCGGCTCCTCCAGCTTCAGCTCCTCAATGCTGGGCACCACAATGCCGTAGCCCGTTTCCCTGACGTCCTTTAACGCGCCGGCGACCTTGTCGTACTCCGCCTTCACCGCCGCCAGGCGGGTCAGCAGGCTCATCAAATCTCCGTCGTCCGCCACCTCGAAGCCGGACTGCTCCGACAGGGTGCGATAAAACAGCTCCCGGGGCAGGCTGAGGCGGGCAGCCGCCACGCCGGTGCCCAGGTCAATGGAGGTGATCTTCGCTTCACTGATGTTCTCACAGACCCCCAAAGCGGCGATGACGTCCTCCACCTCCCGGATGTGCTGGAGCTGGGAGGTG
>CATLJA010000103.1 GCA_949959305.1 uncultured Oscillibacter sp. | reverse complement strand
TAGTGGACAGGCTTTTCCTTACCATCCTCAACCGTGGCGATCTGTCCGTCAATGAAGATGCTCCAGGGCTCCCCGCTCTCGGGGATGGTGAAGTAAATATGCCCGTCGTCATAACGGACGCTTTCCGCCAGGGTTTCCACCTTCAGACTGTCGGAGGACAGCTTCCGGTCCTGGGTAAACTGGGCCTGTTCCTCCTCTGTCGCCAGGCGGAGGCCGGTGAGCCTGCCGTCCTCATAGACGGTATAGAGCTCCACAGCGCCGGGGCCATAGGCTCCGTTTCCGGTGTGCTCCGTAATCCATAGGCCCTGCTTCTCGTCGTAAATACCGCTGACCTCCCGGCCCTCAAAAGTCATGCTCAGGCCGTTGCCGTCCAGGTCCGGGTCGTCAAAGGTCCACTTCAGGCCGAAGGGCTCGTAAGGGGCCAGGAGCTCTTTCCACTGGGCGGCGGACTCCGCCGAGGACTGGGCGTGCAGCTCGCGGTCGGTCTTGTCCCCGTTCCAGGGCACGTCCGCCTCCATAGGCTTGGCGGAGGTGGCAAAGGCCGTGGTAATCCCCAGCACCAGGGCGAGGGCGACGAAACAGGCCAGCAGGGATTTTTTCTTAACGCTCATAATTGCTTTGATCCTTTCTTCCATGCCGTTCCGGTGGGCGAAACCGCACAGAGGCACATGTTTGTTTTCCGCCAGGCGGATGAGAGCCAGGGCGTAGCGCTCCCGGCTGTCCTCCCCCAGGGCCAGCACCGCCGCCTCGTCGCACCGCAGCTCCATGTCCCGGTTTCCCAGGGCGTACAGCAGCCACGCCGCCGGGTTGAACCAGTGGAGGCACAGCGCCGCCGTCAGCGCCAGTTTCAGAAGGCCGTCCAGCCGCCGGATATGGGCCCGCTCGTGGGCCAGGACGCAAATCAGGGCCTCCTCATCGGAGAGGTCCAGGGTCCTGGGCAGAAGGACCACCGGGCGGAACAGGCCATAGGTCAGCGGGGCGGCAATCTGGTCCGTGATTCGGACCTGGACCTTGCGGCGAAGCTGAAACCAGGCGTCAAGCCCAGGGCAGTCCGCTGGGAGGGCCTCCCGGAAACGCCGCCGCCAGCGGACATAGCGAATCAGGAACCACGCCGCCAGCAGAAGACCCACAGCCAGCCACAGGGCCGTCCACACCGGAAAGGGAGCGGACGGGGCCGCTGCGGGCATGGTGGGAACGGTGATAACCGGAGGCGCGGCGGGGACTGGGGAAACCGCGGGAGCCGTGGGGAGCGCCGGAGCTTCCGCCCTGGGGCGCAGGGCCTCCAGCAGCGTGTAAACGCTGAACCGTGAGGACAGCTCCACCGGAAGCAGCAGCCGGAGCGCCGCCAGCCACCAAAGAGCCACAAAGGTCCCCTTGGGCAAACGGCGGATGAACGCTGTCCGGAGGGCCGCGATGGCCAGTACGAAGACCGCGCCGGAGAAGGAGACTTCCAAAAAGGTCATGACGGCCTCACCTCATTTCATCTCATCAACAATCTCCCGGAGCCGTCCAATCTGCTCCGGCGAAAGCTTCCGGCTGCTGAGCAGGGACGCGAACAGCAAATCCGGTGAACCGTCGAACAGCCGGCCAATCAGCTCCTCCGTCTCCGCCTCCTGGATTTCCGCCTTGGTGACCAGGGCGTGGCAGAGAAAATTGGGCTCGCTCCGCCGGACGGCCCCCTTGGCGACGCATTTTTTGATAACGGTGTACGTGGTGTTCACGTTCCAGCCCGTCTCCTCCCCCAGAATGGAGGAAATCTCCTTGGCCGTACAGTCCCCTAAACGCCAAAGGACGTCCATCACCTTCAATTCCGAGTCAAACAGCTTCATGATACCGGACCCTCCTTGTCAAACTATCGCGGTAGTTTATAGTCATACTATCACAATAGTTTCAGCTTGTCAATACTATTCTGATAGTATGCCGGATTTTTTCCCTTACCTGCCGGAAAAGCCGAAAACCTTGCCCGGAGGAAGGTTTTTCCGCTTTTGCCACTTGTGCTTTGGCGCGGAATCGTTTATAATAATGGTCAAATGCCGGTCCGGCGGGGACCCTCCCCTGTCAACACCGGGAAAGAAAGGACGTTCCCATGATTCAATTCAAGTCTGAACAAGGTGAGATTTCCGTCTCAAGCGCCGTGTTCTCCAACATCACGGGCATGGCCGCCACCAATTGCTTCGGCGTCAAGGGCATGGCCTTCCGCTCCATGACCGACGGCCTGGTCCATCTGCTGCGCCGCGAGGCTATGAGCAAGGGCGTCAGCATCACGTATCACGAAGACGATTCCATCTCCATCGAGCTCCACATCATCGTGGAAAACGGCGTCAACCTCCCTGCGGTCTGCCGGTCCATCATGAACGAGGTCCGCTATGTGGTGGAGAAAAACACCGGCGTCACGGTCCGGGCCGTGGACGTCTGCGTGGACTCCATGACCCTGTGAGGGAGGAAGAAATCGAATGAATGAACAAATCACCGGCGGGCTGTTCAAGCGGATGATTCTTCACGGCGCCGCCGCCATCACCGCCCAAAAGCAGGCCATCAACGACCTGAACGTCTTCCCCGTTCCCGACGGCGACACGGGCACCAACATGTCCATGACCATCGGCGCGGCCGTGACGGAGCTCAAAAAGTCCGAGCCCGCCGCCCTGGACCAGGCCGTGTCCATTACCGCCTCCGCCCTTCTCCGGGGAGCCCGGGGGAACTCCGGCGTAATCCTCTCCCTGCTCTTCCGGGGATTGTCCAAGGGCCTGAAGGGCCGCGAGAACGCTGACGCCGCCGCCTTCGCCGCCGCGATGCAGGAGGGCGTATCCTCCGCCTACAAGGCTGTTATGAAGCCCGCCGAGGGCACCGTCCTCACCGTGTCCCGCCTGGCCGCCATGCGGGCGGCGGAGCGCGCCGCCGTGGAGACGGATTTTGAAAAGGTGCTGGAGGCCGCTATTCAGGAGGGCTACAAGGCCCTGGCCGCCACCACCGATATGAACCCGGTGCTGAAAAAGGCCGGGGTGGTGGACGCGGGCGGCAAGGGCTATCTGCTGATTCTGGAAGGCATGCTGGCGGAGCTCCGGGGAGAGCCCATGCCGGAAGCCGCGCCGGAGGAGCCCCAGAAGACCAAGGCCGACTTCGACGTGTTCTCCACGGAGGAGATTACCTTTGCCTTTGACACCGTGTTTATTGTCCGCAAGAACGACCCCAACGTGGATTTGGAGCCCTTCCGGGCCTACCTGAACAGCATCGGAGACAGCCTGGTCATCGGCGAGGACGACGAGGCGTTCAAGGTCCATGTCCATACCAACATTCCCGGCAGCGCATTGACGGAGGGCCAGAAGTACGGCACGCTGGAGCTGGCGAAAATTGAGAACATGCGGACCCAGTACGAGGACGTGGCCGCCGGGAAGAAGGCCCAGAGCGTGGACGACCTGGAAATGGAGGAGGTGGAGCACGCCGGAAACGCGGAGGGCGGCCACGTGGTGGCCCCGCCGGAGAAGAAGTACGGCTTCCTCTCCGTCTGCGCCGGAGACGGCCTGGCCGCCGTGTTCCAGGACCTGGGCGTGGACGGCGTGGTGTCCGGCGGGCAGACCATGAATCCCTCCACCGAGAGCATCCTGGAGGGTGTGGACCAGATTCCCGCCGAGACGGTGTTTGTCCTTCCCAATAACGGCAACATCATTATGGCCGCCCAGCAGTGCGCGGCGCTGACGGAGAAAAACGTGGTGGTCATCCCAACCAAAACGGTACCCCAGGGTATCACCGCCATGATGAACGTGGACTTTGAGGCCCCCAATGCCGAAACCTTGGCGGAATCCATGACGGAGGCCCTCTCCGGCGTTACCACCGCGCAAATCACCTACGCGGCCCGGGATTCGGACTTTGACGGCTTCGACATCAAGGAGGGGGATTACCTGGTCCTCAAGGAGGGAAAGCTCTTTGGGACGGACGGCTCCCTCCACAGCCTGCTGGAGAAACTGGCGAAGGACGCGGCGGAGCGGGACGCTTCCTTCATCTCGCTCTACTTCGGCGAGGATGTGAAGGAAGAAGACGCACGGGAGGCCGGAAGCCTCTTTGAGTCCGCCTGCCCCGGCGCGGAGGTCATGGTGCTCTCCGGCGGCCAGCCTGTGTACTACTATATTATTTCCATGGAATAAACCGGAAGGCCCGGACCATTTGGCTCCGGGCCTTTTTCGTGTATGAAAGGAGATCCCGGCATGACCGTCGGCCGCTTCGCCCCCTCCCCCAGCGGGCGCATCCATTTGGGAAACATCCTGTGCTGTCTTCTGGCCTGGCTCAGCGCCCGGAAAAAAGAGGGAAAGCTGGTCCTCCGAATTGAGGATTTGGACGCCGCCCGCTGTCCCATGCGCCATGCGGAGCAGATGATTGAGGACCTCCGCTGGCTGGGTCTGGACTGGGACGAGGGACCCGGAAGCGGCGGGCCGGACGGGCCCTATTTTCAGAGTCAAAGGACCGCGCTTTATCAGGCCGCCCTGGAACGGCTGGAGGCCCGGGATTTGGTCTACCCCTGCTTCTGCACCCGGGCGGAGCTCCATGCCGCCAGCGCCCCTCACCGCAGGGACGCCGTCTATCCTGGGACCTGCCGCGGCCTGACCCCCGCCCAGCGGGCGGAACGGGCGGTGCGGCGCTCCCCCGCCCTGCGTCTGCGAGTACCTGACAAGGAGTTCTCCTTTATAGACGGGCATGTGGGGTATTACGCGGAAAACCTGGAGCGGGACTGCGGGGATTTCCTGCTTCGCCGCTCCGACGGTATGTTCGCCTACCAGCTGGCGGTAGTGGTGGACGACGCCGCCATGGGGATGACGGAGGTGGTGCGGGGAGCGGACCTGTTATCCTCCACGCCCAGGCAGCTGTATCTATACCAGCTTCTGGGGCTGACGCCGCCGGAGTTTTTCCACTTCCCCCTCCTGCTGGCTCCCGACGGGCGGCGGCTTTCCAAGCGGGACGCCGATGCAGGTCTGGACAGCCTCCAGGGACAGACTTCGGCGGAGGCGCTGCTGGGGCGGCTGGCCCAGTTGGCGGGCTTCCACCCCTCCGGAGAGCCCAGTACAGCGGCGGGCCTTCTGGAGGAGTTTTCCTGGGAAAAGGTGCCCAGAAAAGATATCCGCCTGCCGGAGCGGCTGTTTGAATGAGAAGACCGGGGACATTCGTCCCCGGCCGTTTTTCTACAGGAAGGTCTCTATTTCCTTAGGCTCCCGGAAATTCTTCTCCAGCATAGCCACATGGGAGAGGAAGGCCGGGTCGTCAAAATACTTGGCGTGGTGGGTGCATTTCCTCACGCAGGCGTGGCACTTGATGCACGTCCCCGGCACCTCCGCCACGTTCTTTGGGTCAATGGCGCCCATGGGACAGGCCCGGGCGCAAACGCCGCAGCCGCAGCATTTGCCCATATCCGTCCGTGGCTTGGCTTTCAGGAACTTTGCCGGCTCCCCGTCCAGGCCCCTGGGAATGTAATAGGGAGCCTCCGGGTCTCCCGGAACCGCTGGAGGCGGCGGAAGCGCCTCCGGCTCCCGGAGTTTTCCGGCAATCTGCCGGGCAAAATTCTGAACGGCCCGCTTATCGTCCCAATCCGGGCGGCCCTCCCCCAGAGCGTCGGTGAAGGCGTGGCGGCCTGGAAAGGCCCCTGCCGCCACAGTGTGAAAGTCCTTCGCCTCCAGCAGGGCGCAGAGCTCCGCCAGGGAGTTGTCATACGCCCGGTTGCCGAAGGTCACCACCGCCACTGCCAGAGCGCCGTTTCCCTGGAGCCGGACCCGAAAATCCGGGGCGATTTTGTTGGGCATCCGGCCCGCATAGGTAGGAGAGCCCGCTATCACCAGGTCGCCGGGACCAAAAACCTGATCCGCAGCCCGCTCGTCCGGCTTCCGGAAGCTGTGGAAAACCGCCGGGGGCAGTCCCAATTCTCCCTCCAGGGCCTCCACCAAGGTTCGCACGACTTTTTCCGTCACGCCGGTGGCGCTGTAGCAAAGTCCGTGTACCCGCTTCACTTCCATGGGAATACCTCCAGTCTCACAGGGAAAAATCCTCCTCGCTGAGCTTCCCTGTCTCCAACGGCGCCGGGCGGGGCGGAACCCGCTTCATCGGGTCGTAGCGAAAGGCCCGGCAGGAGTGTTCCACCGGCACTACTCCCCGTTTCACACAGGCCACCTCCCGCTCATTCAGCTGCTGGCCCCGCTTGCAGTAAGCGCAGCGGGGATCAATGTCTTTTCGAAAAAGCATAGGTCCTTCCTCTCCCGCCGGCGGCGGAAAGTCCCCGGCTTTTTTATCTCCCCCGCCCGCTCAGCGCGTTTGCAGGCAGACGCGCTCGTTCTCGGCGGCGGCGTTGATTCCAATAATAGGCTCTTCGTAGCTGTTGATAATCTTGGTAGCCATAGGGTCCTCCAGCTCCTTTTGAATGGTCCGGCGGAGGTTCCGGGCCCCGTAGGTCCGGGAATAGGATTTCTTCGTCAGGAAATCCACCAGCGTGGCGTCGTAGGTAAAGGCGATTCCCTTTTCCTTCAAGGAGTCCTTCAGCTCGTCCAGCATGATCCGCGCGATGGACTGGAAGTCCTTCTCGGAGAGGCGGTTGAAGGTGATAACCGCATCCACGCGGTTGATGAACTCCGGCCGGAGGAACTGCTGGAGAGC
>CATLJA010000102.1 GCA_949959305.1 uncultured Oscillibacter sp. | reverse complement strand
CCTTGTCGAAGACGGGGTGGAGCAGCTCGTCGAGCTTCGCGGGCTCGCAGCGCAGCACGGCGGTCTTCTCGTCGATCAGACCAGAGCCTCCGGCGGGAGCTGGACCTGAGCTATTTGTTTATCTCCCACGATTTGAACGTGGTGTATCAGCTCTGCGACCGGGTGCTGGTGATGAAGGGGGGGCGCATCGTGGAGCAGGGGACGGTGGACGAGATTTTCGACCGCCCTAAAGAGGCGTATACGAAACAGCTGCTGGCGGCGGCGGAGTGACCATGAAAGCGTTTTTTGTGAAGCATAGAAAACTTCATATCTGGCTGCTGGCGGACTGCGCGGCGCTGCTGGCCTTCTTCCTTCTGCGGGGGCGGCGCGGGCTGATGAACGCGGTGGCGGAGCATGCCGCCGCGCCCCTCCGGCGGGTGCTGGGGCGGGTGTGCTACCTGGTTCCCTTCTCCGTCATGGAGGTGGTGGAGGTGCTGGCGGCGCTCCTTGGAATCGGGTATGCCGTCTGGAGCGCCGCCGCAGTCGTCCGGGCCCGGGGCCGGCGGCGGGAGCGGGCGTACGGCGCGGCCCTGGGGGCCGCCTGCGCCCTGCTGTCCGTATGGGCGGGGTTCTGCCTGCTGTGGGGGGTCAGCTACTGGGCGGACGGCTTTCAGGACAAGTCCGGCATTTACGCCCAGCCCGTGGCCCTGGAGGATCTGCGGAACGTGACGGAGTATTTCGCCGCCCGGGTCTCCGAGACGGCGGGGGGCGTGGAGCGGGACGGGCACGGCCTGTTCGCCGTCCCCCGGGAGGAGATTCTGGCAAACAGCGTCCGGGTTTACGACGGGATTACGGAGACGTTTCCCTTCCTGGCCTTTGACGACCCCGGAGTGAAGCCCATGGCCTTTTCCCGGCTCATGAGCGCCCTGGACTTCACGGGGTTCTACAGCTCCTTCACCGGGGAGTCCAACGTCAATGTGGACAGCCCGGCGTGCATGCTGCCCTCCACCATCGCCCACGAGCTGGCTCACCAGCGGGGCTTTGCCTCGGAGCAGGAGTGCAACTTCCTGGCCGTGCTGGCCTCCACCACCTGCGCCGACCCGGCCTACCAGTATTCCGGCTGGCTGATAGGGTACGTATACCTGGGCAACGCCCTGTACTCCCAGGACCCGGAGGGCTATTGGGCCATCCGGGAGACCCTGCCGGAGGAGGCCCGGCTGGATTTGGCCTACAACAACGCTTACTGGGCCCAGTTTCAGGACACGGCGGTCCAGCGGGCCAGCAACAAGGTTTACGACGGCATCCTGAAGGGCTACGGCGAGGAGCGGGGCATCCAGTCCTACGGGACCGTGGTGGATTTGCTGGTGGCCTATTACAGGTAAGCGGGAAAGCGGCGGCGCGGCTTGACGCCGCGCCGCCGCTTTGGTTTGAATGAACGCCGGGGCGCTTTGGACCTCTCTCCCCCGAAAGGGAGGCTATCCGTCAATCAGCATCCCCACCAGAATGCCCAGCACCGCCGCCAGGGCGGGAAGCTTGCTTTTCCAGAGGCCGGCGGCCTCGGGCAGAAGCTCGCCGAAGACTACGTACAGCATGGCCCCGGCGGCAAAGCTCAAGGTCAGGGTCAGGGCCGTGGGGCCCAGGGTGCCCAGGCAGTAGCCCAGGGCCGCGCCCAGCACCGTGGGGGCCCCGGAGAGGGCCGCCAGGCCCGCCGCGCGCCAGCGCCGCTCGCCGCCCGCCACCAGGGGGGCGGAGATGGCCATGCCCTCCGGGATGTTGTGCAGGCCGATGACCGCCGCCATGGTCCAGCCCTGGCGCACGGTGCCGCCGATGAAGGACGCGCCGATGACCATGCCCTCGGGCACGTTGTGCAGGGCGATGGCGGCGGCCATCACCAGCCCCGCCAGCACCAGCCCGCCGGAGGGCCGCCCGTGGTCCAGCAGGGCGTTCAGCCCCGCCGTGACGCCGCAGCCGAGAAAAACGCCCAAAGCCACCAGCTCCATGGCCCCCGGGGCGGCGGCCTCCGTCAAAAGGCCGAAGCAGGACACCGACACCATCACCCCGGCGGCGAAGCTCAAAAGCAGGCTGGCCTCCCGGCCGGAGTCCCGGCGGAACAGGGTCGCCAGCGCCCCCCCCAGGCCGGTGCCGCCGACGCCGGCGGCGGCGGTGACCAGAAGCGTGGTCCACAGGCCCATTGTAAGATTGTCCAAAAGATTTGTCCTCCCTTTCCAAGCGCTGTCTTAATAAATTTATTATAACACCGTATTCCCCGCCTGTCCAGAAAATGCGGAGAAAAAGAAAAGGCCGCCTCCCAGAGGTCCGCCTTTGCCAGGATGTCAAAAATGAGGCCGAAATTTTGGCGGAGGAGGCGAAGGCTTTTCCTTGCGCGCCTCCCCGGGGCTATGGTATCCTAAATAAAAAAATGAGGGGGCCGCCTTATGCTGGTATTGGATTTCATCAACGTCGGCAACGGAGATTCCATTCTGATTCAGGAGCTGGAGAAGGGCCGGAGGCGCTTCGCCATGCTGGTGGACTGCGGCCACGACAGCCTGGTCCGGGACGACCACCCCGGAGAGCTGGACCCCCGCTCCCGCCGGATTTACGCCGGGGATTTTTTGAAAAAGCAGGGCGTCGCGCGGCTGGACCTCCTGCTGGCCACCCACTTCCACCGGGACCACATCGGCGGCCTGGGGCGGGTTTTGGAGGCCGCGGAGGTGGATAAGCTGGTTTCCACCTACACCCCTCCCGAGGGGCACGGCCCCCTGGACCCCGACGGGGACAACGGCCTCCCCGGCGCGGCCCGGAACCTGCTCCGCTGCCTGGACATCTACGCCTCCGCCCTCCGGGAGCACCCGGGGCGGGTGCGGGAGTTCGTGGAAATCCCCGGGGACAAGGTGGAGTCCCTCCGGCTGACGGAGGATTTGACAATGGATATCTATGCCGGGGAGCCCGCCCTCTACCCCCGGCAGAAGGCGGTGTACGACGCGGCCTTCCGGGGGGAGCGGAACCGCCACGATTTGATGCGCTGGACGAAATCCATGAACATCTCCAGCCTCCGCCAGAGGCTCCGCTATCACGGGAAGGAAATTGTCCTGGGCGGGGACATGTACGGCGCGGTTTGGGACAACGACACCCTGGCCCCCTGCGACATTCTGAAGCTGCCCCACCACGCCTCCCTGACCTCGGCCACCCGGAAGAGCGTCAGCCGCCTGGCTCCCGGGACCATCGTGGTGTGCGCGGCGGCGGGGCGGCCCGACGAGCGGCCCCATCCTTACATTATTTCCCTGCTGAGGGAGTACACGGAGGACGTGCGCTTCACCGACGCGGTGGACATCCCCGGGCTGGTGGAGCCGGTGTTCCACGAGTCGGTCCATATTGAGATTGAATAAGGCGAAGGCCGGGACCTGCGTCCCGGCCTTTTTTTGCTGGCTTTAGCTGTGGGGAATCTCGTAGACCACGCCGCCCACGGAGATGCTGGCCATGTCCTCCAAGGGGATGATCTCGTCCAACACCCCGCCCTTGGTGCAGTGGGAGACATTGGCGTCATAGTCCGGGGAAATGCCGCCGCCGGAGCCGCTGAGGTCGATCACCGTGCCGTCGGTCTTGGTCAGGAGAATTTCGATGTTCTCCAGGAACCGCTGGCTCTGCCGGGCGTCCTCCGGGCTCTGCCGCCCGCTGGGGGCGTCGTCCCAGACCACCGCCAGGTCCGCCGTATAGTCCGCCTTGACGGCAATGGGGGAGACGGTCAACTTGTCGATGGTGAAGCTCAGGCCGTCCTGGGAGACGGTCTCGCCGCCGCCCAGATGGACGGAGCAGTCCTCATAGTCCACCTCAAAGCGGAGCTTCCACTTGCCGGGATAGAGAAGCTCGTCCCGCTCCGCCTCCGCGTCCCAATACCGCAGGTCCTCAAACTCCGCCGTGGCGTTCCCCCGGGTCAGGGGCACGTCGGAGCTGGCGGTCTCCACCAGCTGAATCTGGTTGTCCTCCGGGTCTTCGTCCACGAACCAGCTGGAGCCGTGACCGCCACCCTTGACCCAGCTGGCCCCGCCAAAGCCGCCTATCATCAGCCCGGTGCTTTCCAGCGTCTCTCCCTCCGGCAAAAACCGCTCCCCGTCGTCCCGGGTGAGGGTGTAGACAATCACGGCGTTGTACTCGTCGCCCATGATGGCGTCCGCCGTGATGGTAATTCCCCCGTCGGAGTCGCTGGCCCCGATAGGACGCCCGATTTTGTCGATCACCTCCGTCTGGGCCGCGGCCCCGCCGAACAAAGGGGTGAAAATCTCCGCAGGGCTGGGCAGAATCCCCGCCGCGCTGGACCCCACCGCCAGCGCGGCGGCCATGGCGGCGGCAATCAGGGCCGTGCGGAACACGGGGCGGCGGCGTTTCGCCGGGGTCCGGGCGGCGGAGGCGGCGGCGGCCGCCAGGGCCTTCTTCTGATTCTCCGTAAAGCGCAATTCGCTCATCTCCTTTTTGTAATCAAACAGACTGCTCATAGTCCATACCTCCTAAGATATCCTTGAGCCTTGCCCGGCCCCGGGCCAGGCGGGTGTGGACGGTGGCGGTGGGCACGCCCAGGATTTTCCCAATCTCCGCCGCCTGGTAGCCCTCATAGTAAAAGAGGTAAATCACGGTCCGGTAGCCGGCGGGCAGCTGGTTCACCGCTGAGAGGACGGAGCCGTCCTCCGCTTCCGGGGCGGGGACCTCCAGCACGGTTTCCAGGCCGCAGATCCGTTTCCGCCAGGGGCTTTTCAAAAGGTCCTTGCAGGCGTTGGCCGCCATGCGGAGGACGTAGGCCCGTTCATGCTCCGCGCTTTCGAATTCCCGGGGCTCCGCGAGGAGCTTGACGAAAACCGTCTGGCAGATATCCTGGGCGTCGTAAGTGTTTTTCAGGTAGGCATAGCTGAGGCGGAGGATTGCGTCGGCGTAGGCGTTGGCCAGCCGTTCCGCCTGCTGGCTGGGATTCATGGCATCATCTCCTTTGGAGCGCTCTCGTAATGGATACGATTTGAAGGAGCGGATACTTTCACTTCCCGGGAAAATTTTTCTCAAAGAAAACCGCCGCTCCGGCGGCCGGAGCGGCGGTGGGGGGCTTCTTATAAATTTTCCGGCGCGGCTCAGCGCTCTATGTAGGAGAAGGAGCCCGCGAAGCGCACCGGCGCGCCGGGGACGTAGCGGCTGCCCTCAAACTGGTAGTCGTAAACCGCGATGACGGCGTTATAGGGCTGCTCGAAGCCCTTGGAATAGAGCTCCGCCAGGGCGCGGGACAGCTCCTCGCCCAGAGGCTCCGCCACCACGGCCGGGTCCTGGGAGGGGGCGGCGTTGAACTCGTAGTCAAACACGTCCGGCTCAAAGGGCCAGAGATCGCCGTTGAAAAAGTCCTGGGTGAAGGAAGGGACCTTCTCGCCTTTCTCATTCCGCTTGAAACGGTTTTCGGCGTAGAACGCCAGAGCTTCCCTGCTCTCAAAACTGCCGAGCCAGATGGAGACGATGCCTGCTTCTTCCATGGTGATTCTCCTTTGTCGTGATTTGGTGGGGTCAGCGCAGGACGGAATTGCTGAGGATATAGAACTCCTCCTGACAGGGGAGGACCCGCTTTTCCATCGGGGGAAGGCCCTCGTCAAAGCGGCGGGCGGCCTCCTCGTCAAAGTGCATGACGGGGCTGTCCCGGTAGGTCCAGGGGCCGCCTTCCAGGGCGCGGGGGCGCAGCTCCTTCACCAGCATGGCGGCGGGAAAGCTCCCGTCCTCCAGCCGGACCTGGCGGCGCCCGTAGCTTTGAAAGCCCAGTCCCACATAGTTGGCGGGGGCGCCGAAGATGACCACGGCCTCCCAGCCCAGCTCCGCCGCCCGGGCCAGGGAGTGGCCGATGAGCCGCTTCCCATAGCCCTGGCGCTGGCGCTCCGGCGCGACGCAGACGGGGCCGAAGGTCAGAATTTCCCGCCGCTCCCCGGTTTCCCCGGTCAGGACGGACCGGGTGTAGAGAATGCTTCCGGCGATTTCCCCGTCCAGCTCCAGCACGAAGTCCAGCTCCGGCACAAAGTCCGGGTGGTCCCGCATGACATGGACCAGATAATGCTCGTGGCAGCCGGGAACGTAGAGGTTGTAAAAGGCCCTGCGGGTCAGCTCCTCCACGGCCCGGTAATCGGCCCGGGTTTCGTTTCGGATGTTCAGCATGCAAACCCTCCCTGAGCGGCGGCAAAGACCGCCCTTGCGCGCCGGGCGGGGACGTGGTAGAATAAAGAAGCCGCCCGCCTATGCTGCTGTTACTACTATACCAAAGGTTCGGCGGATTGTCCACAAAAAAACGGCGGTTTTCCGCCGAACGTGAAAAAGGAGTTTCTATGAAAAAGTACCTGCCCCTGCTCTGCGCCCTGCTGATAGCCCTTCTCTCCGCCTGCGGCCCGGCGGAGCCGGAGCCGCCGGAGGAGGAGGGGCCCATTGCGCTGAAATCCCTCTCCGTGGAGCTTTCCCGGGGAGAGCTGTCCGCCGGGGAGCTGGCCCGGGCCGTCCGGGAGCTGCCGGAGGCCCTGAAGGCCGCCCTGGCGGAGCAGGGGGTGGAGGCGGAGGCGGTGCGCGTCTCCGTGGGCTCCTCCCCGGAGGCCACCGCCCAGGCGGTGCGGGAAGGGGGCGTGGACGTGGCCTTCCTCCCGGCCGGGGCGTTCGCCGCCCTGGCGGAGCCGCCCCGGCTCCTCCTGGCCGCCGGAGGCGAAGAGGAGCCCGGGGCCATGACCGCCGTGGTCCGCCCGGAGGACGAAACCCTCTCCGGTGAGG
>CATLJA010000101.1 GCA_949959305.1 uncultured Oscillibacter sp. | reverse complement strand
AGCTGCGTCATCTGGTAGAAAACTGTTTTCTATCCCTGAAACGTTGGAGGGGCATTGCCACTCGCTATGCCAAGACCTCAGATGCTTTTATCGCCGCGGTACACGTTCGCTGTATCGCTGTTTGGGCTGCCATCCGCACTTAACTCGTGTAAACGCTATCTAATATTAACGCCTTAACGCCTTTCTTTTGCGCCCGGTTTTAAAATCCATGGTTGACAAACGCCCCTCCGCTTTTTATAATATTCCTCAAAGCAATGACGGAGAGGGACGGGGATGCGGCCCCTCAGAGAGCCGGCGGGCGGTGCGAGCCGGCGGGAATGCTCCCCAGGTCCTATGGCTCCCGAGCCGGACGTTCGACAACGTAGGGCGTCCCGTGCGCCGCGTTAGGGCGAAGGGGCTGTCTGGCCCTGTGAGGGGCGCCGGGCCGTGAGGCCGGCGCAATTTGAGTGGTACCGCGGAAGTCTTCCCGGCTTTCGTCTCAAAGAACAACTCTTTGGGACGAAAGCTTTTTTCGTCCCAGCACCGAAAGGAGCACTAAGCTATGCGTCATTACCGTCCCGAAACCATCTGCGTCCAGGGGGGCTACACCCCCGGCAGCGGCGAGCCCCGCCAGATTCCCATTATCCAGTCCACCACCTTCAAATACGCAACCTCCGAGGACATGGGCAGGCTCTTTGACCTGGAGGCCAGCGGCTACTTTTACTCCCGGCTCCAGAACCCCACCTGCGACTACGTGGCCGCGAAAATTGCCGCCCTGGAGGGCGGGAGCGCCGCCATGCTGACCTCCTCCGGCCAGGCGGCCAACTTCTTCTCCCTGTTCAACATCGCCTCCTGCGGGGACCACATCGTCTCCTCCTCCTCCATCTACGGCGGCACCTTCAACCTGATCTCCGTCACCATGGCGAAGATGGGCGTCGAGGTCACTTTTGTCTCCCCAGACTGCACGGAGGAGGAACTGAACGGCGCCTTCCGGCCCAACACCAAGGCGGTCTTCGGCGAGACCATTGCCAACCCCGCCCTGACGGTGCTGGACATCGAGCGCTTTGCCGCCGCCGCCCACGCCCACGGCGTGCCCCTCATCATCGACAACACCTTTGCCACCCCGGTGAACTGCCGCCCCATCGAATGGGGCGCGGACATTGTGACCCACTCCACCACCAAGTATATGGACGGCCACGGCGTGGCCGTAGGCGGTGCGGTTGTGGATTCCGGCAAATTCGACTGGATGGCCCACGCGGACAAGTTCCCCGGCCTCTGCACCCCGGACGAGAGCTACCACGGCATCACCTACGCCGAAAAATTCGGCTTGGCCGGGGCCTTCATTACCAAGTGCACCGCCCAGCTCATGCGGGATTTCGGCTGCACCCAGTCCCCTCAGAGCGCCTTCTACCTAAACCTGGGGCTGGAAAGCCTTCATGTCCGGATGGAGCGCCACTGCGAAAACGGCCAGGCCGTGGCCGAATTCCTGGCGGGGCACCCGGCGGTATCCCACGTCAGCTACTGCGGCCTTCCCGGGGACAAGTACTACGCCCTGGCCCAAAAATACCTGCCCAAAGGCTCCTGCGGCGTGGTCTCCTTCGAGCTCAAGGGCGGGCGTGAGGCCGCCGGGGCCTTCATGAGCCGCCTGAAGCTGGCGGCTATCGAAACCCACGTGGCGGACGCCCGGACCTGCTGCCTGAATCCCGCCACCTCCACCCACCGGCAGATGAGCGACGCGCAGCTTGCCGCCGCCGGAATCCCCGCGGGCCTTATCCGCATGTCCTGCGGCCTGGAGAGCAGGGAGGACCTGATTGAGGATATCCGCCAGGCGCTGGAGGCGGCGGTCTGACATGCCCATCAAAATTCCAAATCAGCTCCCGGCCACCCAGGCCCTGCGCCGGGAAAACATCTTCGTGATGACGGAGACCCGCGCCGTCGCCCAGGATATCCGCCCCTTGCAGATTTTGCTTTTGAACCTGATGCCCACCAAGGCGGACACGGAGACCCAGCTTGCCCGGGTTCTGGGCAACACCCCCCTGCAAATTGAGCTGGAGCTCATCGCCCCCGCCGGGCATTCCTCCCGGAACACCTCCCTGCGGCACATGATGGCCTTCTACAAGACCTTTGCCGAGGTGCGGAACCGGACCTTCGACGGCCTCATCATCACAGGCGCGCCGGTGGAGCACCTTCCCTTTGAGGAGGTGGACTATTGGCCGGAGCTTTGCGAAATCATGGAGTGGAGCAAGACCAACGTCCACTCCACCCTTCACATCTGCTGGGGAGCCCAGGCGGGGCTGTACTATCACTACGGCATCCCCAAGCGGCCCCTGCCGCAAAAGCTGTTCGGCGTGTTCCGGCACACGGTGGAGGACCCTAATTTCATCCTGTTCCGGGGCTTTGACGACCAGTTCTGGGTCCCCCATTCCCGGAACACCACCGTAAACCGGCACGATATCGAGGCGGTTTCGGCGCTGAAGGTGCTCTCCAGCTCCCCGGAGGCGGGAGTCTATGCCGTGAAGACCGACCAGGGGCGGCAGGTGTTCCTGATGGGCCACGCCGAGTACGACCGGGATACGCTGAAAAAGGAGTATCTGCGGGACGTGGCCGCCGGGGTGGACATCCAGCTCCCCCTCCACTATTTTCCCCAGGACGACCCAGGGCGGGAGCCCATGGTCCGCTGGCGCTCCTGCGCCCACCTGCTGTACGGAAACTGGCTGAACTACTGCGTCTATCAGACGACGCCCTATGACATCGGCGGAATCCGGCATGGCATCCGCACCGACGACTGAGGAAAACAGGACGCCGCGGGCTTTGAGCCCGCGGCGTCCTTGGCGTATTCAGAGCGGCCTCCCCGCCCCTCATCCGTTGGCGTAGCGCCAGGTGTTGAAGACGCTGATCAGTATAATGAGCGCCATCAGCGCGATAAACAGCCGCTCCACCGCCCGGCTGTCCATCCGGCGGTTCAGCTTTCTTCCGATAATCCCGCCGCCGATGCCCCCCGCCGCCATCAGCGCCAAAACCGGCCAGCGGAACGGAGGAACCGCGTTGGTGCAAAGGGTGGCAAGAAGATTGCAAATCTGGCTGAACAGGATGATATAAAGGCTGTTGGCGGCGGCGGTTTTGGTATCCATGCTGAAGAAGTAGTACAGCACCACCAGATTAATCGGCCCGCCGCCGATGCCCAAAAAGCTGGACATTCCGCCCAGCACCAGTCCGATGGCAACGCAGGCGGCGAAATTCTGAACGCGGCAGGTGGGAATGCGGGACTTGTTCACCGTATACAGCAGCGTCCCCGCCGTCACCGCCGCCAGGCAGGCCGCCTGCACCGCCCCCACCGTATTGGGGGAGCCGGACATCGCCCGCACCGCAGCGAACAGCTGATTCCCCGCCAGCCCCCCGGCCGCCGCGCCGACGGCCAGGGGCGTCCCCACGGTCAGGGAAACGCTGCGCTCCTTCGCCAGGAGGGACTTTCCCACAGAATAGCAGCTCATGGACAGTACGGTACAGCCGGATAAAAAGCTGATGGCGGACACCGTCTCCAGGTGCAGCAGATCCAGCACCGGCTTGATGATGACGCCGCCGCCGATGCCGCAGATGGCCCCCGCGGCGCTGGCCGCCAGGGCTACGATAAAAAATACCAGCATATATCCTCCCGCTCATATCCGGGCCGCCAGGCCGCGCGCCCGGCTCAGCCGGGGAAGGGCATAGGCGAAAAATCCGGCGTAGGCCTCGCAGTAATAGTTCCGGCCCAGCGCATCCCCCTCCATCGTCCGATCCCTCCGGCAGCCGTTGCGGCACAGGGGATACCACCGGCAGCGGGCGCACTCCTCCGGCACGCGCTGAGAGTCCCGGACAAAGCCCAGATTGTCCCTGGCCCGGTCCAGGTCCTCCCAGGCGTCGGTGAGAATGTTTCCAAGGCGGTACTTATCCAATCCGTAGAAGTCGCAGGGGTAGACGCTTCCGTCCGCCTCCAGCAGATACTGGATTCCGCAGCGCCCGCCCATGGAGCAAAGCTCCGGGGGCTGCCCGTCCAGCATCCACACCAGGTTGTCAAAATAGCGGACGGACCAGTAGCGCCCCTGCTCCAGCTCCCGGTACCACAGGTCGAACAGCTTTTTCAAAAACGCCTCATACTGGGCCGGAGAAAGGGAATAGTCCTCCCCTCCCCGCGTCCCCTCCAGGGGGTCCAGACAGGGAATATACTGCTGGAAACGGAAGCCCTCCCTGCACAGGCTGGAGAACACGCTCTGGATATGCCGGGCCAGATAGCCGGTCACCACCGTCAGGACGTTGTACTCCACGCCGGCCTGCTCCAGGAGGCGGGCGGCCCGCCGCACCCGGTCATAGGTGCCCTTTCCCGCTCCGTCCCGGCGGAAGCGGTCGTGGCACTCCCGGCTGCCGTCCAGGGAAATCCCCGCCAGAAAGCGGTTTTCCTTCAAAAAGCGGCACCATTCCTCGTCCAGCAGAGTCCCGTTGGTCTGGATGGCATAGTGGACCGCCAGTCCGGGGGGGACCGTCTTTTTCACGTGGGCGGTAAAATCCCGGAAAAAGTCCAGCCCCGCCAGGGTGGGCTCTCCCCCCTGGAACAGGAAGCTCACGGAGCCCTCCGCCGCTGCCGCCGCCTTTTCAATGACGGTATGGCTCACCGAAAGGGGCATCAGCCCGTAATTTGGAACGCTGCGAAGCCGGGCCTCGTCGGCGTAAAAGCAGTAGGCGCAGCGCAGGTTGCACCCGCTGGAGGCCGGTTTCAGCATAATACTCAGGGGCGGCATGGCGGTTCCTCTCTTTTCTTTCAAAATGGCGGGCCCCGCGGTCCTGGATTCCGGAAATCCGCGTAAAAACCCGCAGGTCCTATTATCCTCCTTTTTTCCCGCCGCGTCAAGAAGGTTTTCCGCCCTCCCAGCGCTGAGCCCCCGGAAATCTTTTTCGATGTTTCATATAAATTTCCAAACCTTTTTTGTGCGGTTCGACAGGCGGCGGCCTCTAAACGGCGGTTGTCCAGTTCCCCGGCCTGTGGTATAATTCTGTTTGCAAAGGACGGTTAAAAGGAGGCCATCTGCTATGACGGCTGAGCGAACCCAACAGCGGGCCCTCCCGGGATTTTCCCTGGCCCTGTACGGCGCCGCCCACTTTTGGGTGGACTTCAGCTGCGCCCTGCTGGTTTTCGGATCCCTGGCCGGAGACCCGGCCTTTCCCCTATGCGCACTGCTGTACAACTTCTGCGCCTTCGCCCTGCAAATGCCCCTGGGGCTGCTGGCGGACCGCCTGGACCGGAACGGGCTCCTGGCCGCCTCCGGCTGCGTCCTGGTTTCGGCGGCTTACCTCCTGTCCCGGCCGGAGGCGCTGGCCGTTACGGCGGGCGTGGGCAACGCCCTCTTTCACCTGGGCGGCGGCGTGGATGTGCTGAACGGCGGCGGGCGGAAGGCGGCGGCCCTGGGCGTTTTCGTCTCCCCGGGCGCGGCGGGGCTCTTTCTGGGGGCCCTGCTGGGCAAAAGCGCCTCTTCGCCCCTGTGGCTGGGGCCCGCTGGCCTGCTGGCCCTGGCGGCGGCAATTGCGTATCTTCTCCACCGCCCCTCCGGCAACGCCTCTCCCTCCCTCTCCGGCGAACGGGGCGTGCTGGTCCCGCTGTTCTTAGTGGTGGCGCTCCGTTCCTATATGGGAATGAACCAGTCCTTTCCCTGGAAAAATGCCCTGTGGGCCCCGGTCCTCACACTGGCCCTGGTCCTAGGGAAGGCGGCGGGAGGCTTCGCCATGGACTGCCTGGACCCCCGCCGGGCGGCGGACTGGAGCCTTGGCGCGGCGGCGCTCCTGTACCTGAGCGCGGCCCTGCCCCTGCCGGGGACGGCGGCGGTGTTCTGCTTCAATATGACCATGCCCGTTACGCTGTGGGCGGCGGCCCGGGCCCTCCCGGGGGCCAAGGGCTTCGCCTTCGGGCTGCTGACCTTCGGGCTGTTCCTGGGCTTCCTGCCCTCGTACCTGGGCTGGCCGAATCCGCTGGCCGAGCCCTGGGCCTGCGCCGCCGCGTCCCTGGCGAGCCTGATTCTGCTGCGGGCCGGACTGCGGGAGGAGGCGGCATGCTGACGGCGCTGGCGGTTTCCCTGGCCCTGACGCTGCTGCTGGAGGAGGGCTTTGCCCTGGCCTGGGGCCTTCGGGGGCGGCGGGAGCTGGGGCTGGCCGCCCTGGTGAACTGCCTGACCAATCCCCCGGCGGTGCTGGCCTACCACACCGCCGTCCGCCTGTGGGGCTGGAATCCGCTTTTCACCGCCGCCGCCCTGGAGTGCGCCGTGGTGGCGGCGGAGTGGCGGTGCTGGCGGGCCTTTTCGGAGCAGGTCCGGCGGCCCTTCCTGTTTTCCCTGACGGCCAACGCCTTCTCTTACGGAGTGGGCCGCCTCATCAATCAATTTTTTTAATATGGAGGAACGCGGCATGAAACGAATCGGAACCTGCCTGCTGGCCTGGGCCCTTCTGGCGGTCCTGGCGGTCCCCGCCCGGGCGGACATCCTTTGGGAGCCCTACGGGGACAAATTTTTCGAGAGTCACCGGGCGGAGATGACGCTCGTCATCCGAAGCTTCCTGGCCAACGGGAAGGAGGGCTGTGTGTCCCTCCGGGAGACCCCCGGCGGCAGGAAGGAGGCCGCCCGGTACGAAAACGGGACGAAGCTCTGGGTCTACTACGTGTACCAGGACTACGGGCTGATTACGGTTCGGGAGGAAACGGACTCCGGCTGGGAGGAGTTTTGCGGCTGGGTCCCCCTGTCGGACCTGACCCTGGTCTACGACCGCATTTCCTTCCAGGAGGAGTACGCCGGGCAGATCCGGCCCTACCGGGGCGAGCTCCTGGACTATGACAGGGACCTTTCCCTCATCAATTACTACGAGTATCCCGGCGCTCCTGAAATCAAAACGGCCGAGCAGCCTCAAGCCTCGTTCGCGGAGGAGTTCCGAAATGCTCTCGTGGGGACGGCCACGGAGCAGAGCGCCGTCAGCCAGGTCTACCGACGA
>CATLJA010000100.1 GCA_949959305.1 uncultured Oscillibacter sp. | reverse complement strand
TGGCGGTTTTCCGGCAGCGCAGCATGTGGGGATAGGAGCAGAAACAGACGGAAACCAGGGGCAGGCCGAACAGCTTTGTTTTGCTCTCCCAGGTCCAGGATCGGAAAATTCGGGAGATTTCCTCCATCTGTTCCTCCAGCTTCGCCGTGGAGGACGGCGCCTCAGCCGGACGCTCCGGCTCCTCCAGATAGTCCTTCACCAGGTAGTCCACGCTGACGGAGAACAAATCCGACAGGGCCACGAGCTTGGAGAGCTCCGGCGCGGCCGTGCCGCCCTCCCATTTGCTGACGGACTGGCGGGTTACCCCCAGCCGGTCCGCCAGCTGCTCCTGGGAAAGGCCCTCCCGGCGGCGGAGCTCCAGCAGTTTTTCAGAAAATGCTTTCATATTTAACCTCCCGCTTTCTCTTGAGTTGGCCCTATGCTAGCCCGCCTCATTGAAAAAAGCAAGAACGCGTCGGGTGGAACTTTGTCAACCGCTGGTTGCGGAGCCCGCGCCGCAAGGAATTCCGGGTTTATGTCTCACAGCTGGTCCCGGTTGACGGTTTCCGGGGGACGGTCCAGCTGCCAGGGGTCGCTGATCAGGCCGTGGATGTAGCGGATGGCGGAAGCGTAGTAATAACCATCCACAATGCGCTCGTCGGTGACAAAGTTGCAGTCCACGTATTTCCGCAGCACCACGCTGCCATCCCGCCGGGTTTCGTACACCCGGCGTTTTTTCCCGAAGGAGCAGAACACCGGCACATTTCCGAAGTCGTAAAGGTGGTGGTGGATGGGCGGAATGCCCAGAGAAGCCATGGATGTAATGAACAAAGAGCCATGAAAAGGAGAAAGCCTTGTCAGCCAGCGGGGCAGGAGGCCGAAGTAGTCCCCCGCCTGGAGCAGGGCCACCAGTCCCCGGAGCAGCAGTCCCGGAACCAGGTTCAGGGCTCCCGCCAGCTTGTCGAAGGAGGAGTCCAGAGGCGTGTTCTTCACCTCCTGAACCTTTTCGTCGAAGCGGCGGAAGACGGCCTCCGCCGTGTCGGCGGGATCGAAGGTAACCTTGATGACGGTGTCCGGGGAGGCGGTGGACATCTCCTTTTTGATGGTCATGTTGACTTCAATGACCCGGTCCCGGCTGTAGGCCCGCTGGCCGGCGATGAAGCGGTTCAGCCCGGGATACCGGGCGCAGGCCCGGACGTAGGCCGCCAGAATTACATGGAGGATGCCGAAGCCCTTCCAGCCCGCCCGGCGCTTCTCGGCGATGTAGCGGTCCGCCGCCGATATTTCAAGCTGGTCGGCGATGAAATTCTGAGAGGTGTTCCGGGTCTTCATGATAAAGGGGGACACGGCGAAGATGGGGGAGAGGGTCCGCAGCCGCCGCCCGTCATTCCGGTCGCCGAAGCGGCGGATAAGGCCGCCCTCCTCCACGGGCCTGCGGCGCATGGCCAGGGACAGGCACAGCAGCGCCGCCATGCAGCACAGGACCGACAGCTCCGGCAACCACTCGTGAAGGGTCCAGCCAATTTTCAGCCGGTCTTCCACAAAAATGTGATACAGCATAGGCAGGCCGAAAAGGGGCCACAGGAACGCCTGGGTGCGGATGAAGCCGACCACCGTTGCGGTATAGAGGACCGCCACCAGGGCGTAGAGCAGGAGGCAGAGGACCGTGTGAAGGATGGAGACGAAATAGAACGCCTTTACGGCAAAAAACACGCAGCCCAGCCATACGGGAATGGCGGAGCGGTAAAGCCGCTCCCGGCCGTCCAGAAAGAGAATCCAGATAAAGCACAGGTTTGCCCACAGGGGCAGCAGGACCTGGAAAATAAAAACGTCCGCCGCCAGCGCCGGCTCCCCCGCCGCCCAGGCGGCGCGGATCAGGCCGGAGCAGGCCATCAGCAGCGCGGACAAAAGCACCATCCCCCGGATGGAGGGCAGCCAGTACACGGTTCTTTGCTTCATAGAATTCCCACCTTTTCAGCCTCCTGAAGAAGCGGCGCGCCGTCCGCTGTGGAAGCGCGCCGCTTTGGTATTCTGGTATGCGGTTTGCGGCCTTTCCGGGACAAACGGAGCCTTGGCCCGGAAGTTTTTATAAACATTATATGGGTTTACCTGAAAAAGTCAAGGTTTCGACACGTTTTTCCGTGGGAAAACGGCAGGATTTTGCCTGTTTTCCGGTGCGGCGGAAAGCTTGCTGGTCAGTTTGCACAAAGGCCTCCCGGCTTTTTTTGAAAGATGGGAAAAAATTTTCGCCGGATTCTGGATTCCGCCCTTGTTTATTTCTGCCGCAAATGTTACACTAGAGGCAGCACCCCTCCGGGGGATTCGGGAACGCCCTATGACTTATAAGGAGGATGTTTATTATGAACGCCTATCTTTCCAGAGTGATCGAGCATGTGAGGACCCGGCACGCCAACGAGCCGGAGTTCGTCCAGACGGTGGAGGAGGTTCTGTCCTCCCTGGAGCCCGTCATCGAGAAGCACCCTGAATATGAGAAAGCCGACCTGCTGACCCGTATGGTGGAGCCGGAGCGGATGTTCACCTTCCGGGTCTGCTGGATGGCGGACGACGGAACCTGGCACACGAACATCGGCTACCGCTGCCAGTTCAACGGAGCCATCGGCCCCTACAAGGGCGGCCTGCGATTCCAGAAGAACGTGTATCCCGGCATCATCAAGTTTCTGGGTTTTGAGCAGGTCTTCAAGAACAGCCTCACTGGCCTGCCCATCGGCGGCGGCAAGGGCGGCAGCGACTTCGACCCCGCCGGGAAGTCCGACGCGGAGATTATGCGCTTCTGCCAGAGCTTCATGCAGGCCCTGTACCGCTACATCGGGCCCGACGTGGACGTGCCCGCCGGGGACATGGGCGTGGGCGCCCGGGAGATTGGCTACATGTACGGCGAGTACCGCCGCCTGAAGGGCGCGTTTGAGAACGGCGTTATGACCGGCAAGGGCTTCAGCTACGGCGGATCCCTCATCCGGCCCGAGGCCACGGGCTTCGGCGCGGTGTACTATCTGGAGAATGTCCTCAAGCACGAGGGGGAGACGCTGGCGGGCAAGACCATCGCCTGCGCGGGCTTCGGCAACGTGACCTGGGGCATCTGCAAGAAGGCCACGGAGCTGGGGGCGAAGGTCGTCACCCTGTCCGGACCGGACGGCTATGTTTACGATCCCGACGGCGTTGCCACGGCGGAGAAGATTGACTATCTGGTGGAGATGCGCAACAGCGGCCGCAACCAGGTGAAGGACTACGCCGACAAGTTCGGCGTGGAGTTCCACGCTGGGGAGAAGCCCTGGGGCGTGAAGGTGGACGTGGTGATGCCCTCCGCCATGCAGAACGACGTCCACATGGAGCAGGCGAAGCAGATTGCCGCCAACGGGGTGAAGTACTATATCGAGGTGGCGAACATGCCCACCACCAACGACGCGCTGAAATTCCTGATGGAGCAGAAGGGCATGATTGTGGCTCCCTCCAAGGCCGTCAACGCCGGCGGCGTGGCCACCTCCGCTCTGGAGATGGCGCAGAACAGCGAGCGGCTGGTGTGGACCGAGGAGGAGGTTGACAAGCAGCTCCACCAGATTATGGACACCATCTATAACATGAGCGTCGAGGCCGCCGAGATGTACGGCCTGGGCTACAACCTGGTGGCCGGGGCCAACATTGCGGGCTTCCAGCGGGTTGCCGACGCCATGATGGCCCAGGGCGTGTTCTGATTCCGCTTTCGCATTTAAAAAACAGCCTGCCGGACAGATTTCCGGCAGGCTGTTCTGCTACTTTTCCAGACTTTTTTTATAGGTCAAATAGCCCTCCAGAATGAGGGAGGCCGCCACAGCGTCTACGGTTTTCTTGCGCTGTCTGGCGTTTTTCCCGGCGTTCAGGAGAATCTGGTGGGCGTCGATGGTGGTCCGGCGTTCGTCCCAGAGGATTACCGGGAGCCCGGAGGACTTCCGCAGCAGCTCCGCCAGGGCCTCCGCCTTTTCCGCCCGGGGACCCCGGCTGCCGTCCATGTTCCGGGGATGGCCCAGCACCAGCTCCTCCGCGCCGTGCTCCCGGGCAAGGCCGGTGAGTTTCTCCGCCACGGTTTCCGGGCGGTAAGCGGTGATGGTGGTGGTGAATCCGGTCAGGAATCCGGTGGGGTCGGAGACGGCCACGCCGGTATGGGCGTCTCCGTAGTCAATCGCCATGATGCGCATAGAAAACCTCTTTCCGCGGCTTGGGCCGCTGTGAGAGTAACGCCGTTCCAGGTGGGAGGGCGGCAGGATTGGTTGATTTTAGCACAGTGCATTGGAAATTTCAAGGGACAAGCCGGGCGGTTGGGCGCGGGACGGGAAACTGTAAGAAAATCGTAAGATTTTTGTCGGGTTGTTTGTAAGAAACAGCCTGTATACTCTCCTTAACATCGGCTTCGGCCGGATTAAAGGAGGATACTATGAATTACAAACAGCTGAAAATCTTCGCCATATGCTGCATGGTCTTCGACCACGCCGTCCGCATTTTCCCCCTGCACCAGTTGCTTGGGCCCTTGGCGGACCTTTTGTGGAGCAGAGGCTATGGAGGCTTGGCGGACTGGCTGCTGGACGACTTTATTTTATACATAATGTATACCGGCCGTCTGGCGGCTCCGATTTTTGTCTACTGCATCGCCCGGGGCTTTGCCCATACGTCCAATGTCCGCCGCTACATAGGACGGGTTCTCATAATCGCCTTCCTCGCTCAGATTCCCTATACGCTCTTTGACCTGGCGGAGATGCGGGTGCTGGGCCTGGAGGGGGACTGGCGGGAGACGGGGTTGAACATTTTGTTTACGCTGGCCCTGGCCCTGTGTGTCCTGGCGGCTCACGAGGAATTGAAGCGCCGGAAGCTGGTGTTCCTGAGCCCCCTGGCCGCGGCGGCGGCCATCTGGTTTGCCATGGAGCTCCGCATGGAGGGCGGGAAGGGTTATATTATCCTGGCTTGGGTCTATTATATTACCCGAAACTGCCCCCGCTGGCAGAAGGCCCTGTTTTACATCCCCGCCGTCCTGCTGTCCCGGCGGGGGCTGGTTTTGTGGGTTGTAGAGAGCATGGGGACGCCGGAGCTGTCCGGAGCCCTGCGGAACTGCCTTTTGAACGTGCTTGGCAATTATTTTGGGATGCTGGTCACACTGGCGGACAACGGCGAAAAGGGGAGGGCCGGGAAGGGCTTTCAGCGTTTTTGCTACGCCTTTTATCCCGCCCATTTCGCCGTTTTGGCCCTGATTGGCTTTCTCCGGCCGCCTGTGGTGTGAGCGGGACGGGGAAATCCCTGGAAAAACAGGAAAATGAAAATCTTTTTGCCAAAAACGCTTGACGGCGGGGGGAGGCCATGCTATAATGCCTAATTGCGCGGACCGGAACAGTCCGTGAATTTTGCTGTGCGCTCCTCAGCGGAAGCGTCGCCGGAGGAGGTTGTCCCTATGGAGGCTGAAAAGCGGGTCGCCGGCGTGAAGCAGTCCCGCAAGGCCATCCGGGAGGGGCGGGCCCGCCGGGTGTACCTGGCCAGCGACGCCGACCCGGCTTTGACCGGGCCCATCGCCGCCGAGTGCGCCGCCGCCGGAATTCCCGTGGACACGGGGCGGACCATGGCCCAGCTGGGCCGGGCCTGCGGCATCGCCGTGGGGGCCTCCGTGGCGGTGGAGCTGAACGGCTGAGCGCCGCAGATATTTTTGGTTTTTTCGGAATAGCCTGCCGGCTTTCTGTAAAAAATAAACTTTAAAATATGAAAGAAAGGAGAAAATCAATGCCTACTTTTAACCAGCTGGTCCGGAAAGGAAGAGAACAGGCTTCCTACAAGTCCACTTCTCCCGCCTTGCAGTTCGGTCTGAACACCTTGAAGACCAAGACCACCAATCAGCCCTCTCCCCAGAAGCGGGGCGTCTGCACCGCCGTGAGAACCGCGACCCCCAAGAAGCCCAACTCCGCTCTGCGTAAGATCGCCCGTGTGCGCCTGACCAACGGCTATGAGGTCACCGCCTATATTCCCGGCGTGGGCCACTCCCTCCAGGAGCACTCCGTGGTCATGATCCGCGGCGGCCGTGTCAAGGACCTCCCCGGCGTCCGTTACCACATCATCCGCGGCACTCTGGATACCCAGGGCGTGTCCGGCCGGATGCAGAGCCGTTCCAAGTACGGCGCCAAGCGGCCCAAGTCCAAGTAAGGAGCGGACAGCCGCCGGCGGCCCCGCCGCTTACGGGTATCGCGTTTTCCTTGCAAAGACAGCTTGAAGAATCACTTTGCCGAACAGGCATTTTATATAAATGCGCGGGCGTTGCCCTTCGGCAGAGGCATTCACGGAAGGCTGAGATACGCCTTTTGAGTACCTATGAGATCATAGAATCATTATGAAGGAGGGAAGCATAGTGCCTAGAAGAGGTAATGTTCCCAAGAGAGAAATTCTGCCCGACCCCATGTACGGCTCCGTGCTGGTGACCCGTTTGGTCAACAACGTGATGCTGGACGGTAAGAAGGGCGTGGCGCAGAAGGTGGTCTACGCGGCCTTCGACCAGATTAAGGAGAAGACCGGCAACGACCCCGTTGAAGTGTTCACCCAGGCGATGGACAACATCATGCCCAGCCTGGAAGTCAAGGCCCGCCGTGTGGGCGGCGCCAACTATCAGGTCCCCATGGAGGTCCGTCCCGCCCGGCGCACCACGCTGGGCCTTCGGTGGCTGACCACCTACTCCCGCGCCCGGAGCGAGCGCACGATGGCCGAGCGCCTTGCCGGCGAGATCATGGACGCCGCCAACAACACGGGAGCGGCCGTGAAAAAGCGCGAGGATATGCACAAGCAGGCCGAGGCCAACAAGGCTTTCGCGCACTTCCGCTGGTAAGCTAGTTAGGAGAAATCAAATATGCCGAGAAAAACATCGCTTGAAAACACCAGAAACATCGGCATTATGGCTCACATCGACGCGGGCAAGACGACCACCACCGAGCGGATCTTGTTCTACACCGGCGTGAACTATAAGATTGGCGAGACCCACGACGGCACCGCAACAGAAGGGCGCGTGCTGAAGCAGACCATGCCCGACGGCAGCGTGGCGGAGATAAGGTATGACGACAGGGGCATGCGCACCTACATGCAGGAG
>CATLJA010000099.1 GCA_949959305.1 uncultured Oscillibacter sp. | reverse complement strand
CACGCCCAGGGCCACGTGGGTGCCCTCCATCTCGTGGTCCACGGATTTGCCAAGGTCATGGAGAAGGCCCGCCCGCTTGGCGGCCTGAACGTCCACGCCCAGCTCCGCCGCCATCATGCCGGCGATGTGGCTGACCTCCACGGAGTGCTGGAGGACGTTCTGGCCGTAGCTGGTGCGGTAGTGAAGGCGGCCCAGCATCTTGATGAGCTCCGGGTGGAGGCTGCGGATGCCGCACTCGAAGGTGACCCGCTCGCCCTCGGCCTTGATGGTGGCGTCCACCTCCCGGCGGGCTTTTTCCACCATCTCCTCAATGTGGGTGGGGTGGATGCGCCCGTCGGAAATCAGCTTTTCCAGGGCAAGGCGGGCAATCTCCCGGCGGACCGGCTCAAAGCAGGAAACGGTAATGGCCTCCGGCGTGTCGTCAATGATGAGGTCCACGCCCGTCAGGGTCTCGATGGTGCGGATATTCCGGCCTTCCCGGCCGATGATACGGCCTTTCATCTCGTCATTGGGCAGGGGGACCACACTGACGGTCATGTCGGCCACCTGGTCGGCGGCGCAGCGCTGGATGGCCTGGGCCACAATCTCCCGGGCCCGGGCATCGCACTCCTCTTTCATCCGGGATTCCACCTCTTTAATCTTGAGGGCGGTCTCGTGGGTGACTTCGGCCTCTACCTGGTCGATGAGGTACTGCTTTGCCTCCTCGGTGGTGAAGCCGGAGATGCGCTCCAGCATTTCGGTCTGGCCGCGCTTGACAAGCTTGATTTCCTCGGTTTCCTTGTCAATGGCGGCGTGCTTTTGAGTCAGGGACTCCTCTTTCTTTTCCACGGCCTCGATCTTGCGGTCGAGGTTTTCCTCCTTCTGCTGCAGGCGGTTTTCCTGCCGCTGAAGGTCGGCGCGGCGTTCCTTGACTTCCTTTTCGTACTCGCTGCGGTTTTTTAAGATTTCCTCCTTGGCTTCAAGCAAAGCCTCGCGCTTCTTGGACTCGGCGCTTTTAATGGCCTCGTTGACGATGCGCGTTCCCTCTTGTTCGGCGCTGGAGATTTCTTTTTCAGAGACGTTCTTCCGGTAGCGAATACCAAGCGGGAAGCAAATCACGCCGCCGGCCGCCAACCCGATCAGGAAGGTGATGATGAGCTGAATCACGGCTGCTGATTCCTCCATTCAATTTTGGTATTGCCGCGGGAAGCCCCTTTAAAAACCGTCAACACGCCCGCACGGCGGAGGGAATCCTGATCCCTCCAAGGGCATGAATGACCCCGGGGCGGTATGGCCGCCGGCGGCTGTCGGACATGGGTTTCCTTGTTTTCCGCCCGCGCCCCGAATGGGGGACGCCTGTCTTCCCAGGGCGGAATGTCTTTCGCTGTTGGGCGCATTGCCGGCTTTCCAAACAGGACCCGCGGACAGGAGCGTTTTAGAAAACGACCGGAGGGCACCCCTTTGCCCTCCGACGGCAATCTGCCTTTAGTTTAAACTTTTACTGGGGCGCTGTCAAGCAAAATCCTCAAACCGGAGGTGAAAATACAAGAAAATTTTGGCAGGAACGGGAAAAGCTGCCAAACCCGGCGCAAAAGCAACACCCAGGCAGGGAAAACGGTCAGGTATCAATATAGGCGGCGGCGGCATAGCCGACGTGGCCCTCATGGTGGACGACGTACCAGCCCTGCCACTCGCCGTAGACGGTCACCGGGGCTCCGTTCGGGAGGTTGGCGAGGATGGTTCCGGTGGGGGCGGGGTAGCTCCGCAGGTTCAGCGTCCCCCAGCTGACGGCCACGGTGCCCTGAACGGGGTCCATGGGGTAGATGAAGGGCAGGCCGAAAAATTCCGTAAGGGCCCGGGCCAGCTGCTGGGCGATGGCGTCCATGTGTCCCTCCACCCAGGTGGCGTCGGACCAGTTGTCGTGGTAGCCGATTTCCACCAGCACCGCCGGGGCGTTGGACTGGGCCACCTCGCCCAGGGTGGTGGTGGAACGGGTGGTGACTTTGCCCGGGAGGGGGTAGATTTTCCGCAGCTCCTGAGCGATGAGCTCCGCCGCCCTCTGGCCCTGGCGGCTGCCGGGATAGTAGAAGGCGATGATTCCCCGTTCCTCGCCGTAGCGCCCCTCCGGCGCGCCGTTGGAATGCAGGGCCAGGTAGAGGTCGTAAGTTCCCCGGTTGGCCTCGCGGATGGAGGACCCGGCGGTCATTTCGGGCTTGTTGCGCTTGTACTGAATCCCGTTGGAAAGGAGATAGGGGACCAGAGCGTCCGCCAGCAGGTTCATGTTATACTCCTCCGAGCCGCTGCCGGTGACGTAGCTGTTCCACTCCTGTGTCGAGGGGCTTAAATAAATAGTGGGCATGGCAATTCCTCCTTCTTTATGAATCCTATGGAAATTTGGAGGGAAGTGTGCTATATTGGGAAAGAAAAAATGCCGGGAGGGCTTGTCCTATGAAAGCAGAGCGCGCATATCCCAGCGTCACCGTCACCCCTAAGGCCGAGGCGGCCGTTCTCCGGGGGCACCCCTGGGTTTACGATGCGGAAATTTTATCTGTGGAGGGAGCGCCGGAAAACGGCGGCCTGGTGGATGTGCGGAGCCGGAAGGGCGCGTACCTCGGCACCGGATTTTTGTCTGAAAAATCAAAAATCCGGGTCCGCCTGGTTTCCCGAAACGCCAATGACCGCTTTGACGCCGCGTTTTGGGAGCGGAAGCTCCGCTGGGCCTGGGAGTACCGGAAGACCGTCATGGCCCCCGGGGATTTGGACGCCTGCCGCGTCGTTTTTGGGGAGGCGGACATGTTTCCCGGCCTGACGGTGGACAAGTTCCGCGGCCTTCTCAGCGTCCAGGTGATGTCGGTGGGCATGGAGAGAATCAAGGACCTGCTGCTGCCTTTGCTGGTCCGCGTCCTCCGGGAGGACGGGCAGGCCATCCGGGGCGTCTTTGAGCGGAACGACGTTTCCCTCCGGGAGAAGGAGGGGCTTGCGCAGTACAAGGGCTGGTTCCCTCTGCCTGGGGAGGTCCCGCCGGAATCTCCGGTGACGGAGATTATGGAGAACGGCGTAAAATACTTAGTAGATGTAGAAAACGGCCAGAAGACCGGGTTTTTCCTGGACCAGAAATACAACCGCCGGGCGGTTGGCCGGCTGGCGGAAGGAAAGACGGTGCTGGACTGCTTCACCCATACCGGCTCCTTTGCCCTGAACGCCGCCCTGGGCGGGGCGAAGCATGTCACCGCCGTGGATGTGTCGGCCTCGGCCGTGGAGATGGCCCGGGCCAACGCAGAGCGGAACGGTCTGGGCGGCGTGGTGGACTTCTTGGCCGCCAACGTGTTCGAGCTGCTTCCGGCCCTGGAGAAGGAGCCGGGGAAATATGACTTCATCATTTTGGACCCGCCGGCGTTCACCAAGTCGCGGAAGACGGCGGCCAACGCCATGACGGGCTATAAGGAGATTAATTACCGGGCCATGAAGCTGCTGCCCCGTGGAGGATACCTGGCCACCTGCTCCTGCTCCCACTTTGCGGAGGAGGAGCGGTTCGCCGCCATGCTTCAGTCCGCCGCCCGGGACGCCGGAGTCCGCCTCCGGCAGATTGAGGCGAGGCAGCAGAGCTGCGACCACCCGATTCTATGGGGAGTTGAGGAAACAAACTACCTGAAATTCTATATATTCCAAGTGGTGTAAAGGGAAAAAGCCTGATATGAAAAAGCCGGGCTCCTGTGGGCCAGCGCCATTGAGCTGGCCCCTTTTTTAGAAAGCATAGAGGTTGTGCGGCTCACAAAAAAGCGTTGCCCATGTCTGCTATGTGAACGGAATTCCGTTCCTGGAGATGCGGAGCATCACCGGCACCAGGGAGAACGGCGGTGCGGAAGCCTTCGGGCGGAACTGCGGAAGGGTCTCTGAAATTTCGGCGGAAGTCACGCGGGAAATGCTGCGGGAGTGGGCGCACGTTTCAAAATAGGCCTGCCGCCCGCATCCCATTCAAGTCCCCTGTGACGCGGAGGAACCAAAGGGAGCAGGCCAAATCCCCAGCAAAAACCAGCAGGAAGGCATACGTTGCCGCCGGAGGGACAGCCGCCGCCAGCGCCGCCGTCCACGGATGGATGAAACGTACCGCCGCCCACACCAGCAAGCCCCAGGCCATGGTAAAGGGAAGGCAGACCCGGCCTTGGAGATTTCCAGGGACATGAGCGTAGTCCCAAAACCGGACGCCCAGGAACCGCTCCCCGGCCCAGTGGTAGGCATACTCCACCGCCGCCGCCGCAGCCCGCCGAAGACGGTCAGCCCCAGCCAGCCCATGGGCGGCAGGGCCAGCGCCGCCAGCATTCCCAGGCCATACACCGGGCACAGGGGCAGAAACAGCAGACAGCGCCGCCGCCGCTCCTCCGACCGGGTGGCGGCGGCGAAGGCCAGCTCCACCAGCCAGCCTAGAAAACTGTAAATCCCAAAATACCAGAGCCAGGGGCCCATCCTATCACCTCGGGTTTCAGTGTCTCCCGGGAATAGAATGGTATCCGCCCCTTGCGCCGGTAGTTTTTTCATGGTACAATAGTCGAAAAAGCGGGAAAAAACAGGAGGTCAATGAAATGGATACTTGGGAAAGCCTGCGGAGCGAATGTATGGGCTGTAAAGGGTGTTCCCTTGCGGATACCCGGAACAACGTGGTTTTTGGGGACGGCGCGGAGGATGCGGAGCTTTTATTCATCGGCGAGGGCCCCGGACAACATGAGGACGAGCAGGGAAAGCCCTTCGTGGGCCGGGCGGGGAAGCTGCTGGACGAGATGCTGGAGATGGTGAACCTGGACCGGAGCAAGGTTTACATTGCGAATATCGTCAAATGCCGCCCGCCGCAGAACCGGGACCCCCTGGGTGTGGAGCAGGACGCGTGCATCGGCTGGCTCCGCCGCCAGACGGCGCTGCTGCGTCCCAAGATTATTGTCTGCCTGGGCCGCATCGCCGCCAAGGTCATCATTAAGGACGACTTCCGCATCACCCAGGAGCATGGCCAGTGGTTTGAGCGGAACGGCGTGTGGATGACCGCGCTGTACCACCCGGCGGCGCTGCTCCGGGACGTCCGGAAGCGCCCCGACACCTTCGAGGATTTGAAGGCCATCCAGGCCAAGGCCAGGGAGCTTTGCGGGCATACGGAGCTCTGAGCGCTCAGGTGGGGAGAGGGTTTCCTCTCCCCGGCTTTTCACGAAATTGTAAACCATATTAAAAAATATAGTTGACAATCGGGGCGGTTTAGGATATCCTCAAAGTCAGGAAAGAAAAGGAGGAGATTATTCATGTCCGAACAAACCGTGTCCCGCCTGCGGACAAAAGACCTGACCCTGATTGCCCTGTTCACCGTCCTGATGGCGGTGTGCGCCTGGATTTCCGTTCCGGTCCCCGCGCCGCTGATACAGTTTACCATGCAGACCTTTGCCGTTTTTGCCGCCCTGCTGGCTCTGGGGGGGAGGCGGGGGACCTACGCCGTCACCGCCTACCTTCTGCTGGGAGCTGTGGGCGCGCCGGTGTTCAGCAATTTCAGAGGGGGGCTGAGCGTGCTGCTGGGGGCTACCGGCGGCTATATTCTGGGATTCTTTTTTCAGGCGCTGCTCTACTGGCTGATGACCGCCAAACTGGGAGAGGAACTGAAGGTGAAGATTGCCGCCAGCGTTCTGGGGCTGCTTGTGTGCTATGCCTTCGGCACCGCCTGGTATCTGGTCCTTTACGCCCGAATGGGGAAGCCCATGGGCCTGCTGGCCGCCCTGGGCTACTGCGTGTTTCCCTTTGTCCTCCCGGATTTGGTGAAGCTGGCCCTGGCGGTGCTGCTGGTCCGGCGGGCTGGGAAGTATCTCGAATAACCGCCTGTCCTCTCTTTGGCGGGGAAACGGGCCGGCGCTGTCTGCGCCGGCCCGTTTCTCACTCCCCGGCTTTCCCGGGGTCTTGCAGGTATTGGTACTCCAGCAGCAGCCGCCCGGTGCCGCTGGACATGTTCGCGAAATGGTAGGGCTGGTCCGCCCGGAACCGGACCGCGTCCCGCTCCAGGAGCTGAAAGTCCTGGCCCTCCGCCGTCAGGCTGGCGGATCCGGAAATCAGCGTGGCGTGGCAGATGCAGCCGGAAAGGGAGGGAGCGGGGGCGTATTTCGCGCCGATGTACAGGTCCAGGAAACAGCTCATCATGCGGCTCTTGCCGTCGTAAGGGAGGCTGGGCCGCAGGACGGCCCTCCCGCCGTCCAGACGCCGGGGCCGGGAATCCTGGACCCGGGCCAGAATGGGGCCGTCCTTGGGCGGCTCCGGCTTGTGGGGCATGAGGCCCTCGCCGGGTATGGGCTTGAACAGTTCGTCCTCCATGTGTGCGCGCTCCTCCGTTCTCTCATCGAGATAACCTGCTTTATACTACCCGTTTTGTCGAAATTTGTCAAGGAGCACGTCGGGCGGCCGGGCCAAAGGGTTTGGACCGGCGCGGAAAAACCCTGCGGCGCTCTTGACGGCTGGGCCGCCGTCCTGTAAAATGGAAAAACAAGACGGCAAAGCACGGAAGAAAGCGCCTTTGCGCCGCCCGCGGGCGGGAGAGCGCGGCGTGCATTACGGGGAGGGGAATTATGAGCTTGACCGACCTTCCAAACATCGGGCCCAAGCTGGCGGAAAACCTGCGCCGGGCGGGCCTTGAGAGTCCGGAGGACTTCCGTGCGGCGGGAGCCCGGGAGGCGTTTCTCCGCATCCGGGCCCAAGTGGACCCTGCGGCCTGCTTCCACCAGCTCACCGCCTTGGCCGGGGCGGAGCTGGGCGTTCCCAAGAAGGAAATTCCGGCGGAGGAGAAGAAGGCGCTGCGGGCCTTCTTCGACAGCCTGTGAGAATAGGAGAGACGGATGTTCAAGCTTTTAAAGACAGAGGGCCGCGCCCGGCGCGGCGAGTTTTCCTGCGCCCACGGCGGCGTGGTCCAGACCCCGGTGTTTATGAATGTGGGCACCCAGGCCGCCATCAAGGGCGGCGTGGACGCTTTCGACCTCCGGGAGGTCCGCTGCCAGATCGAGCTGAGCAACACCTACCACCTCCATCTCCGGCCCGGCGACGGGCTGATCCGGCAGATGGGCGGGCTTCACAAATTCATGAACTGGGATGGGCCCATTCTCACGGACTCCGGCGGCTTTCAGGTTTTCTCCCTGGCCTCCCTCCGGCGAATCAAGGAGGAGGGGGTTTATTTCTCCTCCCACATCGACGGGCGGAAGATTTTCATGGGCCCGGAGGAGTCCATGCGCATCCAGTCCAACCTGGGCAGCGACGTGGCTATGGCCTTTGACGAGTGTGTGGAGAATCCGGCGACACATGAATACGCCAAAGCCTCCTGCGAGCGGACCCTCCGGTGGCTGGAGCGCTGCAAGCGGGA
>CATLJA010000098.1 GCA_949959305.1 uncultured Oscillibacter sp. | reverse complement strand
ACTCGCGTGGTACGATATAGGTACACTCCAGCATAATTATTTTAAAGGAGGCCGTACCGATGAGACAGACCGAACTTTCTCGCGAATGGAAGATGATGCAGAAAATTGCCGCTGTCTTCTGCGCCGCTATCCTGCTTGCCGTGCTCTGTGCCGCCTGCAAGGCAAAGGAACTGCCGGATACCTATGTGGAGGGCAGCGACTATCAGTATATGCAGATGGAAGACGGGCTGCGCTTCACCCTGACAAGAGCGCAGGGCGGCAAAGGCATGTATTTCCTGCATGGGGATTATATTTATTTCCTTGATAAGGAGACGAACACCATTTTACCGCTGTGCAACAAAGCGGATTGTCTTCATGATCAGGAAACCGATTCTGAAAAATATGTCTACTGCAACGCCTGCATGCTTCCGTCCAATGGCTTTCCAACAGGCGAACTAGGCATTTCTTATTGTAATGGTGTTCTCTATTGTTTGGACCGAGGATTTGGCAGTCAATCCGCAAGTCTCTATCGCATATCTGAAGACGGCTCAAATCGGGAAGAAATCTATAAATGGGAAAATTGCCAAGTTAACGAATGGCTGATCCATCGAAATGTTCTTTACTATACAAAACGCATTTATGAAAATACCGATGGAAAAGTAAAAGAATCTTATCAAATCTGCGCGCTCTCCTTGACAGACTCGGCAAAAAAGGAGAAAGTTGTTTTCACTGCGGACGCGGATCTGGAGGTTGTTACATTGGGTAAGCCAACAGCATACGGCCATCATCTATATTTTCAGATTGTTGCCTATATTCCTGCAGAGGAAGAGATCACTGACGACAATTTTTTGGAATATTTATACTACAAGACATTTGAATATAATATTGTGAGCGGTCAGATCTCGGAACTTTTGCTCCCCGATATGCTGTCAAGCGAATACGTGTCTGGCGTTGTGTTTTGGGACGATAAGCTGCTTTTTAATTCGTTTGACTTCGCAGCGGATGATACAGCCTCCTCTGATTGGTATATTGCAAAATTAGATGGCTCAAATCCAGAGATATTCATGACAGACATTCCAAAGTACAGTATGTTTACAAGTGACGGAGAGTATTTATACCTTACAAATGCGCACGCCGTTTCGCGAGGCAAGGAAGATGAGGATGATCTTCTGTATGAGGTCTATAATCAGGACCTGGAAAAAATCGATACCTTTAAGCCAACTACACTACTGATATTTAACGGTGTTTTGCCCCTTGGCACCGACGCAATGTATCTGCAATACGACAGCGGCGATGAAAACGACCCAAGCTGGGGCGTCATGCGGTGGGACAAGCAGATCGGCACCTACCATGGTGAACCTATCGACAAGGATATCGTTGATATCCCAAGGTAAGCGTTCCCGCAGGAAAGGGGCGGTTTTCCGTCCCGGACATGCGGCGGTCTTCTCACGGAAGAAGTTTGTTGACATTTGTCTACTCGCGTGGTACGATATAGGTACACTCCAGCATAATTATTTTAAAGGAGGCCGTACCGATGAGACAGACCGAACTTTTTCGCGAAAGGAAGATGAAGCAGAAAATTGCCGCTGTCTTCTGCGCCGCTATCCTGCTTACCGTGCTCTGCGCCGCCTGCAAGTCGAAGGAACTGCCGGATACCTACATCGAGGGCAGTGACTATCAGTACATGAATATGGAATCTCTGCGCTTTACATTGCGGCATGTACGGGGCAGCAAAGGGCCTTATGTGCTGCATGGAGATTATATCTATTTTATTGACGAGGGATCAAACCTGATCCTGCCGCTGTGCAACAAAGCGGACTGCCTGCATGACCAGGAAACAGACCCGGAAAAATACGCCTACTGTAACGCCTGTATGCTTCCGGCCAATGGATTTCCAACAGGCCAGCTAGGCATTTCTTATTGCAACGGAGTTCTTTATTGTTTGGATGACGGATTTAACGCCTCTCCTCCGACCCTCTACCGCCTGTCTGAAGACGGTTCAAAGAAGGAGCAGGTCTATCAATGGGACAACTGCTCAATCAATGAATGGCTGATCCATCGTGATGTCCTTTACTTCACGAAGCAAGTTCATGAGAATATTGATGGAAAGATCAAAGAGAATGTGCAATTGATGTCCCTTTCCCTGACTGACCCGGCTAAGAAGGAGAAACCTGTCTTCTCTGCGGATGCGGACCTGGATATTTTTACATTGGGCAAACCAAAAGCATATGGCAACCATTTATACTTTCAGATTCTGGCGTATACCCCTTCCGAGGAAGAAATCGATGATGACAATTTTCTAACCTATTTATACTACAAAACTTTTGTCTATGATATTTTGAATGATACGGTTACTGAGATCGTTCTTCCAGGCACATCACAGACGGAGTTTATTTCCTCTCTCGAACTTTGGAATGACAAGATACTTCTGTCTTCGTTTGACTTTGCACCGGGCGGCACAGCGGAGTCTGATTGGTATATTGCGGAGTTGGACGGCTCGAACCCGGAAATATTTATGCGGGATGTTCCAAAGTACAGCTCATTTGTAAGCGATGGAACATATCTATATCTGACCAATGCTCATAAAGTCGCGCGGGGAGAAGAAGATGAGGATAACCTCATATACGAGGTCTTCGACAACAATCTTGAGAAGATCGACACGTTCAAGCCGCCCACAACGATTATTTTTCATGAAATCCTGCCCCTTGGGACCGATGTGATGTATCTGCAATACAGCAGCGGCGATGAAAACAGCACGGCTTGGGGCGTTGTTCAGTGGGATAAGCAAATCGGTACCTATCATGGTGATCCGATCGATAAGGATGTTGTTAAAATCAAGGGGTAAACGCTTCCAGGGATAGGAGTCCGCCAAGATGAAACTTTTTGGATATGAATGGCTCAAACTGTGGCAGCGCCGCCTGTTTATGGTACTTGCTGTGCTGCTGCTGGCAGGCAATCTTCTAACGCTGTATATCTTGGAAAAGAATACCTCCGCCTTTTTCTATGTCTATGAAAACCGGGAATTGTACCAGGCCTTTCAAGCGGGAGACGCTTCTGTTGACGCTAACGGCTGGTATCAGGAAAAGCTGGACGCGCAGAACTCCTACCGGCAGTCCTACGCCGTATTTACAGGTGAGATGGCGTCCCGCGCGGAGCAGATGAGATCAACAGCGTTTTTCTCTGATCAGGACAGCTTCGTTTATCGCAATCTGCGGCAGACCTGTGCGGACTTTGCACCCTTTACCGGACTGGAAATAAAAGCAGACAACGACTTTGGTCTCCAGGCGCTTTCCAGCTACAACAGCGGCGTACTGTTCCTGTTGGTCTTTCTGGCTGTACTTTCATATTTTGTGATCTTTCATGAACGTGACGCGGGACTGACGCTGCTCCTGAAGGGTAATCGCCGGGGACATACACCGCTGGCCCTGTCCAAGCTGGCGGCGATGCTCTCTGCCGCCATGCTGTACGTTCTGCTCCAGGAAACGGGGACGATCCTGTTCCTGGGGGGGATATACGGCTATGGCGATTTGAGCCGCCCCCTCCAATCCATGTCCCGGTTCCGAAACTGTGCCCATTTCCTGACGGTCGGACAGGGGCTGGTCACAATTATCCTGCTCCGCATTGCTGCCGCCGTATTTTTTGCCTGCCTGCTGTTCTGTATCGGGATGTGCATAAGGAACGGGGCGGCGGCGATCACGGTCTCCGCCGCTGTGCTGGGCGGTGGATACATGCTCTATCAGACGATCCCTCTCAGCGGCGGACTGAACTGGCTGAAATGTGTGAACCCCTTCTATTGCTGGAGCATGGCGGCTTCCCTGGGAGAATACCTCAACTTGAATCTGTTCGGGAAACCGGTCAACAAGGGCTCTTGCGCGCTGGCGATACTGGGGAGCCTTGCCGTGCTGATGCCGGCAGCGGGGGTACTCGTTTTCAACCGGATGTATCAGGTCAAGTCGAACAGCCGTCTGGAGAAGCTTCTGTACTGGCTCAGAAGAAAGCTGAGCCGCCTGACCCATAAGACCAGCCTGCTGTACTATGAATTTTACAAGATGATGGTACAGCAGAAAAAGGGGATCGTCCTGCTCCTCTTACTATCCTGGGGGATCTATGAAACCGTCAACGTCTTCGGCCCCGCCTACTATGCGTTCGCCAGGGACGCCGCCTATCAACACTATATAGACCTTCTCCATGGGCCGGTCACGGAAGAGACTCTGGAGTTCGTGGCGGAGGAGGAGCAGCGCCTGAACGCCCTCTGGCTGGAGCTGATGGAGATCGGCAGCGAGCCCAGCGGCAGTGACTTTCTCCGGCAGCTCCAGATCCAGTCGGAACTGGAATATCTGGAGGACGGGTTCTATCTGGTGCGGCAGCAGCTGGAGGATCTGAAGGGAAAAGAGGGACCGCTTGATGAGAAGCTTCTGATGGACGAACGCTCTTATGCCGCTCTCTGGTGGGATACGGAGCGGGACCTGGGGCTGTTTTTCACAGGCTCGGTCGCATTGCTGTTTTTTATCAGCAGCATCCGCACCATGGACGAGCGGAAGAAAATGCTTCCCCTGCTGCGGTCCACCAGAAATGGGCACAGAAAGCTGGATCAGAGCCGGTCCATCTGCGCTCTTCTGTGTACGCTGCTTGTGTTCGTTGTTACGGAGCTGCCGCTGTTTCTGCGCTACTACAGGATCGACCGTTTTGCCACTGTGGGACAGCGTCTGTGCGACTTTACGCGGGTCCCATTTGCCAGCAGCGCGCCGCTCTGGGTGATGCTTGCGGGAGCGTTTTTGCTGAAGGCGCTGAGTTATACGGCGGTGTGTCTGAGCGGCCTGCGGCTGTCCTCGGCAACGAAAAACGAGACGGTCACGGTGCTGGCCGGGGTGGGGACCGTGGGGGCAGTCATGGTCATCCTGCGCTACCTGAACCTGGACGTAAATTTGCTGCTGATCCGATTTTTGCAATAGAACGAGAGGTGCTCTGGATGGAACTGTGCTTGAGCGGAATCAAAAAGAGCTATAACAACGGGAAAACGTATGCCGTGGACGGTGTTACGGCAACGTTTACCCCCGGCGTATATGGTCTGCTGGGTCCGAACGGGGCCGGTAAAAGCACGCTGATGAACATTATTACGCAAAATCTGAAGACCAACAGCGGAACCGTCACACTGGATGGCGTACCCATTGACCATATGGGCGCAGACTACCGCAGTCTGCTGGGCTATATGCCGCAGCAGCAGACGCTGTATGATGATTTTACAGGCGAGCGGTTTCTGTGGTACATGGCGGCGCTGAAGGGCCTGGATAAAAAGCAGGCAAAGGAGGCCGTCAGCCGGACCCTTGACGTTGTCAATCTCCGGGAGGAGCGGTATAAAAAGCTGAAAAGCTATTCCGGCGGGATGAAGCAGCGCGTCTTGATCGCCCAGGCCCTGCTGAACGACCCCAAGCTGCTGATTATGGACGAGCCGACTGCCGGACTTGACCCGAAGGAACGTATCCGGATACGCAATTTTATCAGCGAGGTATCCAAGGATAAGATCGTGCTGTTATCTACCCATGTAGTGTCCGATGTTGAGTTTATTTCCAAGGAGATCCTAGTCATGCGGTCCGGGCAGATCAGGGCCAGGGGGACACCACAGTCACTGCTGGACGGCATGAATGGCCGGGTATTCGAAGTGTTGGTCACCCCGGAGGAGCAGGCCGCCTACGAGGGGGCGGGGTATAAGCTGTCCAATATCATGCTGACACAGGATCGGACCTGCCTGCGCATCGTATCCGACATCCGCCCGCAAATCGGGCAGGTGCGGGCGGTTTACCCGAATCTGGAGGATGTATACCTGTATCTGGCGGAGTGAGGCAGTCCGGGGCCGCGGGGCGGGACCGGTGGCCGGTCCCGCCCATTTTCCCATAATCCCCATTTGCTTTCCCGCCGGTTTTGTGATAAACTGGTAACGATACCCGCCGGAAACGCGCCGTCCGGCGGGAGGGAGGGAAACATATGGAGAGCATCGACGTCAACTACGGCGGCCTCAAACGCTACGACACCGCCAAGCCGCCCCTGCGGCAGAGGAAGGTCTTTACCGCCATCCTCCGGGCCCTGTGCGGCCTGAGCATGATGGGGCAGGAGTACAAGATCGAAAAGATCAACATGGAGGGGCTGAAGCCCCCGTACATCCTGCTGTCCAACCACATGTACTTCGTGGACTTCCACCTCTGCTCCATCGCCACCTGGCCCCATTCCGTCAACAACATCGCCACCATCGACGGCTACTACCGCCGCCCCTTTATCATGGAGTGGCTGGGCTGCCTGTGCAAGCGGAAATTCACCACCGACATGGCCCTGATGCGCTCGGTGAAGAAGGTCCTCCAGGAGTACGGGGACATCCTGTGCATGTACCCGGAGGCCCGGTACTCCCCCATCGGCACCACCGCCATCCTTCCCGACTCCCTGGGGAAGCTGGTGAAGAAGCAGGGGGTCCCCGTGGTGGTGCTGCTCCACCACGGCAACTACCTCCACACCCCCTTCTGGAACTACCGCAAGCCTCGGAAGGTCCCCCTCTACACCACCATGACCCAGGTCCTGACCGCCGGAGACGTGGCGGAGAAGTCCGCCGCCGAGATCGGTGACGTCATCCGGCAGGCCATGGACTACGACGAATACCGCTGGCAGCGGGAAAAGGGCATCCGTATCACCGAGCCCTTCCGGGCGGAGGGGCTCCACAAGGTGCTCTATCAGTGCCCCCGGTGCCTAGCGGAATCGAAAATGGAGAGCCACGGGGCCGTCCTGCGCTGCGCCGAATGCGGCAAGGAGTGGGAGCTGGACGAGCTGGGCGTCCTTCACGCCCGGGAGGGGGAGACGGAGTTCCCCTATCCGCCGGACTGGTTCCAGTGGGAGCGGAGTCAGGTCCGCTCCCAGCTGGAGGCGGGGACTTACCGCTTCGAGGACGAGGTGGAGGTCTTCTCCCTGCCCAACGCCTGGCGGTTCCAGAAGCTGGGGACAGCCCGGCTCACCCACGACATGGAGCGGGGCTTCGTGGTGGAGGGGGAGCACAACGGGCAGCCCTACCGTATCCACCGCCCGCCCCTTGGGATGTACGGGCTCCATGTGGAATACGACTACTGCTACGTCCGGCCGGAGGACTGCGTGGACATCTCCACCGACAACGACAGCCTCTACTGCTACCCCAAAAAGCAGAACGTGGTGACCAAGCTGAGCTTCGCCACCGAGGAGCTGTATAAGATAAAGATGGAGGAGAAACGGCGTGCCCGGGTGAAAAAAGGATAATACTATCCCTTATATCTGAGCGATATAATACAAGGAGGAGCGCTTTTATGATAAAGCATATCGTCATGTGGAAATTTCAGTCTGGAAAGGACGCGGAGGTCCGCGCCTTCCTGGAGGGCCTGCGGGGATTGTACGGCGTGATCCCTCAAATCAGGGAGCAGGAGGTGGGCGTGAACTGCGCCCCCGGCAACTACGACGCGGTCTTGGTCTCCGCCTTCGACTCCCTGGAGGACCTGGAGACTTATA